>JBEVNO010000177.1:0-5398 GCA_040508085.1 Steroidobacteraceae bacterium | reverse complement strand
CAGCCTGATGCAGGCCATGACGCTGGCCAGCGATGCCGCCGCCGCGCCGGCTGCCGGGGAAATCCCGCCCGCTGCGGCCATCCAGGATTTCGCCTTGCTGGTGGCCGCGAACGGCCAGGAAATCGCCACACCGGCAGCAGCCACCGCCGCGCCACTCGCGGCCGCGGCCGCGGCCGATGCCCCGCCCGCTGCGGACATCAACGGGCTGCAGAATGCACCAGCGCCATCACAGGCGCCGGCGGCGCAGGCTGCTGCAGCTCCCGGAGTGCAGCAGGCCGTCCACAGTGCGGTGGGCTCACCGCGCTGGGCCAACGAGGTCGGCAACCATCTGGTGATGATGAGCGCGCGTGGCCAGCAGGAGGGGTCGCTGTCCCTCAGCCCGGATCATCTCGGGCCGCTGGAAGTGCGCATCAGTGTCAGCCAGAACACTGCCAATGTCTGGTTCGGCGCACAGCACGCAGACACGCGCGCGGCACTGACCGAAGCCTTGCCGCGGCTGCGCGAACTGTTCGCGGATGCCGGCCTTGCGCTGGGCCACGCCGGTGTGTCGCAGCAGGCGCCGCGCCAGCAGCAGCACGCCCACCAGCCTTCTGCTGTCGGTAGCGTGGATGCCGCCGGCCCGGCGCGGGATGCCCAGCCCGCCGCCGTTCACCGGCTGACCCGCGGCCTGGTCGACACCTACGCCTGAAAGCCGTCATCTGTGCGCTGGTTCACAGCGCACGGAGACCATCAAAAGCCTTGTAGATCAATCCACTACGCGCCGACGGCGTGCAGGTGGCACAGGCCTTGCTCCATGCCGGGAGCAATTCGCACTTATTGATCTGAGGCATGCATGTCCGACGTCACTCCAGCAAAGAAGAAACCACAGAAGACGCTGCTGATCGCCATCCTCGCGGCGGTGGTGGTGCTCGGCGGCGGCGCCGGCGCCTACTTCGGTTTCATGAAGAAGGGTGGCGAGGAAAACGCTGACAGCCCCAAGGTTCAGGCTGAAGTGAGGCATCCCGCGCAGTTCGTCGAACTGGATCCGCCGTTCGTCGTGAACTTCGAGCCCGGCAGCGGCGCCCGCTTCCTGCAGATCGCCGCGCAGCTGATGACGCGCGAGCCGCTGCTGGTGGAGTTCCTCAAGCACAACACGCCGATCATCCGCAACGACCTGCTGCTGCTGTTCGGCAACAAGAAGGTGGAGGAAGTGTCCACGCAGGATGGCAAGGAAGCGCTGCGGGCCGCCGCACTCGAAGCCGTGCGCAAGATCATCGAAGCCGAGGGTGAGAAGCCCGAGGCGCTCGAGGCCGTGTATTTCACCAGTTTCGTGATGCAGTAGGACTATCCCATGAGCAAGGAAACAATGGCGGCTGGCAGCGCGCCGATGGCCCCGGAACCCGGCTTCGCTGCGGACGCCATCATGGCGCAGTCCGCGGCAGCCGCTGCGCGCACCACGCATGACGGCAAGCTCGAAGTGATTCTCGATGTGCCGGTCATGCTGTCGCTGGAAGTGGGGCGCACGCGCCTGCCCATCCGCAGCCTGCTGCAGCTGAACCAGGGCTCGGTGGTGGAGCTGGAGCGCGCCGCGGGCGATGCGCTGGATGTTTTCGTCAACGGCACGCTGGTCGCACATGGCGAAGTAGTGGTCGTGAACGAGAAGTTCGGCATCCGCCTCACCGACGTGGTGAGCCCGGCCGAACGCATCCGCAAGCTTTGAGGGTGCGGTTCATGCATCCCATCCTCGCCAGACTGCTGCTGGCCGTCCTGAGCTTCACGCCGGCGGCGTTTGCGGCCGAAGAAGTCCAGCCGAAATTTGCCGCGCCCGGCATTGCGGCCTCGCGCAGCGTGGACGCGGCCAGTGGCTACGGCCAGACGCTGCTCGGCCTGGTGCTGGTGCTGGTGGCCATCTTCGCGGTGGCCTTCGTGGCCAAGCGCCTGCGCGGCATCAGCAGCAGTGGGGCCCATGGCATCGAAGTGCTGTCGCAGGCCTCGCTGGGTGCGAAGGAACGGGCCGTGATCGTGCGCGTCGATGGCGAACGGCTGCTGCTGGGCGTTGCCAGCGGCCAGGTGACGCTGCTGCGCGCGCTGTCGCCGGAACCTGAGACGCCGGCTACGCCTGCCGTCACGTCCACGCAGGTGGCGAATTTCGCGGCGCTGCTGCGCCGGAGCCTGGGCAAGTGAAAGGGCCTGGATTGCCCCGCCTTGCCGCCCGCGCAGTGCTGGCGCTGGCGCTGCTGCTGCCGGTGTTTGCGCATGCCGCCGCCCCGGGCCTGCCGGCGCTGGTGGTGGAGGGCGCCCCCGGCGCGCAGAGCTATTCGCTGACGCTGCAGCTGCTGATCCTGATGACGGCGGTTACGCTGCTGCCGTCGATCTTCCTGATGATGACGGCGTTCACGCGCATCGTCATCGTGCTGGCCATCCTGCGCCAGGCGATCGGTGCCGGGCAGGCGCCCCCGAACCAGGTGCTGATCGGCCTGTCGCTGTTCCTCACCTTCTTCGTGATGTCGCCGGTGGTGGACCAGATCAACACCAACGCCGTGCAGCCCTACATGGCCGGCACCATCCAGACCACCGACGCGCTGCAGGCGGCGAGCGGCCCGCTGAAGCAGTTCATGCTGCAGCAGACCCGTGAGAGCGATATCGCCACTTTCGTCCGCATCACCGGCGGCCAGGGCTACGACAGCCCGCAGGACGTGCCGCTGTCCATCCTGGTGCCGGCCTTCGCCACCAGCGAGCTGAAGACCGCCTTCCAGATCGGCTTCCTGATCTTCATTCCGTTCGTGATCATCGATCTCGTCGTCGCCAGCGTGCTGATGTCGATGGGCATGATGATGCTGTCCCCCGTGCTCATCTCGCTGCCATTCAAGATCATGCTGTTCGTGCTGGTCGATGGATGGTCGCTGGTGATGGGTACTCTCGCCGCCAGTTTCTACCGCTAGACGCCAGCAGGACCCCATGACTCCCGAAACCGTGATGACCGTCGGCACCCGCGCGCTGGAGATCTGCCTGATGCTGGCGGCACCGTTGCTGCTCGTGGCACTGGCCACAGGCCTGCTGGTCGGCGTGTTCCAGGCCGCGACGCAGATCAACGAGATGACGCTGTCCTTCATCCCCAAGCTGGTGGCAATGGCCGCGACCATCGCGCTGGCTGGTCCGTGGATGATCAAGCTGATGGTTGGCTACACCCGCCAGCTGTTCGAGAGCATTCCCGGTCTGATCGGCTGAGGGGCCGCCAGGTCCTGCAAGCGCCGTGATCACCCTCACCACCGGACAGATCGAAGCCTGGATTGCCGCCTGGCTGTGGCCGTTCCTGCGCATCGGTGCCTGCCTGATGGTGGCGCCGGTGTTCGGCGCGAGCTACGTGCCACCACGCGTGCGGCTGGTGCTGGCCGGTGCGATCACGCTGGCCGTGGCGCCACTGCTGCCGGCCCCGGCCGTGCCCATGTTCTCGGGAACGGGCCTCATCATCACGCTGCAGCAGCTGCTGATCGGCATTGCCATCGGCTTCGTGCTGCAGGTGGTGTTCGACGCGCTGGCCATGGGCGGGCAGCTGCTGTCCAACACCATGGGGCTGTCCTTCGCCTTCAACGTCGACCCGCTGCGCGGCACGGGTGCGCCGGTGGTGGGGCAGTTCTACACCTTGATCGCAACGCTGACCTTCCTGGCGCTGGATGGCCATGTGGCCATCATCCAGGCGGTGGTCGATGGCTTCAGCACCATGCCGGTATCGGAATCCGGCCTCGGACCTGACCGGCTGTGGCAGGTGGTGCAGTGGGGCACGGCCATGTTCCGCGGCGCGCTGATGGTGGCGCTGCCCGGTTTGACTGCGCTGCTGATCGTGAACATCGCCTTCGGGGTGGTGAGCCGCGCGGCGCCGGCGTTGAACCTGTTCGCCATCGGCTTCCCGGTGACGCTGGTGGGTGGCCTGCTGGTCATCCTGGCCGGGCTGCCGGCGCTGCAGGCCGGCTTCGTCCGCCTGATGGCCGAGGCCTTTGCCTTCACGCAAGTGCTGATGGGCGCAGGTTAGCCCCATGGCCGAAGATACCGACAAGCACGACAAGACAGAATCAGCGACACAGAAGCGCCTGGACGATGCCCGGCGCGATGGCCAGATCCCGCGCTCGCGCGAGCTCACCGCAGCCGCCGTGATGCTGAGCGCCGGCGTGATGCTGACCATGTATGGCGACACCATCGGCACCCGGCTCGGTGAGCTGATGCGCGGCGGCCTCACCATTCCGCGCGAACGCATCTTCGATGAATCGGCCATGACCCGGGTGCTGGGCGAGCTGTCGATGAACGCGCTGTGGGCCATCGCGCCGCTGCTGCTGATGACCCTGGTGGTGGCGCTGGGCGCGCCGCTCGCACTGGGCGGCTGGGCCTTCAGCAGCAAGGCGCTGGCGCCGGATTTCAGCCGTCTTTCGCCGGTGGCGGGGCTGGGGCGCATGTTCTCGGCCCGTGCGGCGGTGGAGCTGGGCAAGGCGCTGGGCAAGTTCGCCATTGTCGGCATCGCCGCCATCATCGTGCTGCGCCATAACACCGACAAGCTGATGGGCCTGGGCTCCGAGCCCATCCACACGGCCATCGCGCACGCCATCTCGATGACGGGCCAGGCGCTGATCTCGCTCACCGCCGCGCTGGTGGTCATCGCCGCCATCGACGTGCCGTTCCAGCTCTGGCAGCACCACAAGGATCTGCGCATGAGCCGCGATGAGGTGCGGCAGGAGCACAAGGAATCCGAAGGCTCGCCCGAGGTGAAGGGCCGCATCCGCGCCCTGCAGCGCGAGATCGCCGAGCGCCGGATGATGGAAGACCTGCCGAAGGCAGATGTTGTGATCGTGAATCCGACGCATTACGCCGTAGCGCTGCGCTATGACGACAAGACCATGCGCGCGCCGACAGTCGTGGCGAAGGGCCGCGACCTGATTGCACTCAAGATCCGTGAAGTAGCTTCCGTTCACAGCATCCCGATCTTCGAAGCCCCGCCGCTGGCCCGCGCCTTGCATCGTACCGTCGAGATAGGTGACGAGATTCCGGCGGGTCTCTACGTGGCCGTGGCGCAGGTGCTCACATATGTGTTCCAGCTGCGCGCGGCGCTGCGAACCCACGCGGTCCCGCCGACGCCACCGACGATCGAAATGCCGGAAACGTAAGTAGCGAATGGAAAACGTGCAGCGCCTCACAATTCGGGATCTCCTCAAGACCGGCATCGGCGTGCCCGTGGGCGTGCTGGCCGTGCTCGCGATGGTCATCCTGCCGCTGCCGCCACTGGCGCTGGACGTGCTCTTCACCTTCAACATCGCGCTGTCGCTGGTGGTGGTGATGGCGGTGTTCTACGTATCCCGCCCGCTTGAGTTCGGCGTGTTCCCCAGCGTGCTGCTGCTGGCCACCTTGCTGCGCCTGGCGCTGAACGTCGCCT
>JBEVNO010000168.1:0-9679 GCA_040508085.1 Steroidobacteraceae bacterium | reverse complement strand
GGTTGTTGATGAAGTACGGCGACAGGTAGCCGCGGTCGAACTGCATGCCTTCGACGACATCCAGCTCGTTGTCGAGGCCCGAGCCCTCTTCAACGGTGATCACGCCTTCCTTGCCGACCTTTTCCATCGCCTGGGCGATGGTCTTGCCGATCGACTCGTCCGAGTTGGCCGAGATCGTGCCGACCTGGGCAATCGCCTTCGAGTCCTTGCAGGGCTTGGAGAGCTTGCGCAGCTCCTCGGTGACCGCGATGACGGCCTTGTCGATGCCGCGCTTCACGTCCATCGGGTTGCGGCCAGCCGAAACGGCCTTGAGGCCCTCGCGGATGATGGCCTGCGCCAGCACGGTGGCGGTGGTGGTGCCGTCGCCGGCCTCGTCAGAGGTGTTGGAAGCGACTTCCTTCACCAGCTGCGCACCCATGTTCTCGAACTTGTCCTTGAGCTCGATCTCCTTGGCGACGGACACGCCGTCCTTGGTGATCGTCGGGGCGCCGAAGCTCTTGTCGAGCACGGCATTGCGGCCCTTGGGACCCAGCGTCGCCTTGACGGCATTGGCCAGGATATTGACGCCGCGGAACATCTTCACGCGGGCGTCGTCACCGAAACGTACGTCTTTAGCAGCCATGATTACTTGCCCTCAATGACGGCCAGCACGTCTTCTTCGCGCATGACCAGCAGTTCTTCGCCGTCGACCTTCACTTCCGTTCCGCCGTATTTGCCGAACAGGATCTTGTCGCCGACCTTGACGTCCAGGTTACGGACCGTGCCGTCCTCCAGGATCTTGCCCTTGCCAACCGCGACGACCTTGCCCTGGATGGGCTTCTCGGTCGCGCTGTCCGGGATGATGATGCCGCCAGCCGACGTGCGTTCTTCCTCGAGCCGCTTCACAAGGATGCGGTCGTGGAGGGGGCGAATCTTCATGCTTGCCACTCCTTTATCTCTCTCGTAATACGAGTTGTTGTAAAACCGATGGTGCAGGCCGGCGAGAGCGTCATGCCAACCCGTCATCAGGGTTGTTAGCACTCTCACATGCCGGCTGCTAACCGGCGGGTATGATAACGGCGAAACCTGCGATATCAAGGCCAGTCGCGGTCTGGCGTAACTTTGACCGGTACAATCCTCTCACCATGCGCATGTCAGCCCTGCTCAGGCCGCTCCTCGCCGCCACCGCAATCGCATTGCTGGCCGGGGGGCACATTACTGCCACGGCAGCCGAATCCTCACCGCTGACCGGTCTCAGTGGCGTTTCCGGCGCGGAAGACCTGCTGCCCGCCGACGAGGCCTTCAAGGTAGGGGCTTTCGCCACTGCAGCCGACCGGGTCGAGGTCATCTTCCAGGTCCACCCCGGCTACTACCTCTACCGCAGCCGCATGAAATTCAAGGTCGCCGATGACCAGCCCGCGGCCGTCGGCACGCCCGAACTGCCCACCGGCGACATCAAGACCGACCAGTATTTCGGCGAGCAGGAGGTGTACCACCACGATGTGACGGCGAAGCTGCCGGTTTCCCGCGGTGCGCGCGAAGCCTTCACGCTGGCCGTGCAGGTGAGCTACCAGGGCTGCGCCGAGGCGGGCCTTTGCTATCTGCCGACGACCAAGACCTTCAACATCGACATGCCCGCGGCCACGACGGTGGTGGCCCTGCCCGCGGTCGGGGCCGGCGGCTATGTGTCTGAACAGGATCGCCTCGCTGGCATGATCCGCGACGGCAACATCGTGCTGATGGCTGGCGCCTTCTTCCTCGCCGGCCTGCTGCTGGCTTTCACGCCCTGCGTGCTGCCGATGGTGCCCATTGTGGCGGGCATCATTGCTGGCCAGGGCAGCGGCGTGACGCGCGGCCGTTCGTTCGCGTTGTCGCTGGCCTACGTGCTGGGCATGGCCGCCACCTACACAGCCGCCGGGGTGGGGTTCGCCGCCGCGGGACAGCAGGCCCAGACACTGTTCCAGCAGCCATGGATCATCCTGCTGTTTGCAGCGCTGTTCGTGGCAATGGCGCTGTCGATGTTTGGTTTTTTCACGGTGCAGATGCCCGCCGCCATCCAGACCCGCCTGGCGCAGATGTCCAATCGCCAGCGGGGCGGCAGCTACGTGGGCGTAGTCGTCATGGGCGCACTTTCGGCCCTGATCGTCACCACCTGCGTGGGTCCGGCGCTGGTCGCGGCGCTGTCCGTCATCGGCCAGTCCGGCCAGGTGTTCCGCGGCGGCGTGGCGCTGTTCACCATGGCCATCGGCATGGGAATGCCGCTGCTGGTGGTCGGCGCTTCAGCCGGACAGCTGCTGCCGCGCGCGGGCGCATGGATGGATACCGTCAAGCAGGTATTCGGTGCGCTGATGCTGGCAGTGGCGGTGTGGATGCTGTCCCGCATCCTGCCGCCGAAGGTCACCATGTGGCTCTGGACACTGCCGCTGCTGGCGCTGGCCGTCATTCTTTACCGCGCGACGTTCCGCAGTTCCGGTGGGCGCCTCGCCGGCAAGGTGCTGGCCGGGCTCGCTGGCGTGGCCGCCCTGGTGATCGCCTTCGGCGCGACGCGCGGGGCCACCGACCCGCTGCATCCGCTGCAGGCGGCCGAAGCCCGCGTGGATCTCCCCTTCCAGCCGATCAAGTCGGTCGCCGATCTGGATGCGGCCGTGAAAACGGCCAATGCGGCCGGCAAGACGGTGATGCTCGACTTCTATGCGGACTGGTGCGTGTCCTGCAAGGAGATGGAGCACTACACCTTCACGCAGCCGGCAGTGCGCGAGGCGTTGGCCAACACTGTGTGGCTGCAGGCCGACCTCACGGCCAATGACGAGACCGATCAGGCGCTGGCCAGGCACTTTGGTATCTTCGGCCCGCCCACCATCGCGTTCTACGGCATTGACGGAGTCGAGCGCCGGCAGTTCCGCGTCGTGGGGTTCATGAAGGCGGAAGCCTTCGCGCCGCTGGTGCGGCAGGCAATGCAGTAAAGGGTGGGGACATGAACAAGGGTGTGATGATTGCCGTGGCGGTGGCCGTTGCCGCGGCGCTGGGTGCGCTGGCGCAGCGACAGCTGGCCGCCCCCACTGCTACGCCGGGACCGGCCGCTGCGGTGGCGCAGCCTGACGCGGAAGCAGCCCCGCCTGCCGAAACCATTACTCCCGCCCCGGCGAAGATCCCCGACGCACTGCCCCAGTTCAAGCTGGCCGACCGCGACGGCAAGCCGCGCCAGCTGGGCGACTGGAAGGGTCGGCCGCTGCTGGTGAACTACTGGGCCACCTGGTGCGCGCCGTGCCGGCGCGAGATCCCGCTGCTGAACCAGCTGCGCATCGACCGGAAGGCCCAGAAGCTCGAGGTCATCGGCATCGCAGTGGACTTCCGCGAGGATGTGCTCAAGTACGCGCAGGAAACCACCATCTCCTACCCACTGCTGATCGGCGAGGAAGACGGCCTCGCGGCAGTGCAGGCCATGGGCATGCAATCAGCGTTTCCCTTCAGCGTGTTTGCCGACAGCCAGCAGCGCATCGTGGCGCTGAAGGTGGGGGAACTGCATCGCGACGAGGCCGAACTGATCCTGGACCGCGTCGCCGGCGTGGACGCCGGCACCCTGCCGCTGGCGCAGGCCCGCGACGAAATTACTGAAGGCCTGAAGGAACTGGCCACCCGCCGGGCGACTGCCAAGCCGGCGTCCGGCTAGTACCGTTTCGAGGAATTGCCAGCAAGCTCCCCGATTTTCGGGTTAAATGGCGACCTTCTGTCTCCAACCCCCGACAAACGCATGGCGCGGCTGCTGCTGCTGAATGGCCCCAATCTGAATCTGCTGGGCACCCGCGAACCGGGACTTTACGGCGTGGACACGCTGGACGCCATCGTCCAGCGCTGTGCCCGGCTGGCCGGTGAGCTCGGCCATGAACTGCTCTCCCGCCAGAGCAATGCAGAGCATGAGCTGGTGGATGCGGTACAGGGAGCCAAGCAGCAAGGCGTAGTCTTCCTGATCCTCAATCCCGGCGCGTTCACGCATACCAGCATCGCGCTGCGCGATGCCATCCAGGGCGTGGCGCTGCCGTTCATCGAAGTGCATCTGTCCAATGTGCATGCGCGGGAAGAATTCCGCCGGCACTCCTATTTTTCCGATATCGCCGTGGGCCAGGTAGTGGGCCTCGGGCCGCTGGGCTATGAACTGGCCCTGCGCGCAGCGAGCGCGCGGCTGGCTGCTGGCTGATCCGCATTCTTCTGGAGCTTCTATGGATATTCGCAAGGTTAAGAAACTGATCGAGCTGCTGGAGGAATCCGGCATCGCCGAGATCGAGATCAAGGAAGGCGAAGAGGCGGTGCGCATCAGCCGCATGCCCACCGGCGCGGCAGCGCCGCAGTATTTCCATGCGCCGGCACCGGTTGCCGCACCCGCGCCGGTGGCGGCACCGACAGCCGCCGCCGTGGCCGCCGCCGCCGCCGCGGCAGCTCCCCTGGCGCGCCGCAAGGATGACCAGAACATCGTGCCCTCGCCCATGGTCGGCACTTTCTACGCGGCCTCCTCGCCCACCACCAAGCCGTTCGTGTCCATCGGAGACGACGTCAAGGAAGGCCAGGTGCTGTGCATCATCGAGGCGATGAAGATGATGAACCAGATCGAGAGCGATCGTGCCGGCAAGGTCACGGCAATCATGGCCAAGAACGGCGATCCGGTCGAGTTCGGCCAGCCGCTGTTCGTGGTCGAGTAAGCCGGCACGCAATGCTCGACAAGATCGTCATTGCCAATCGCGGCGAGATCGCCCTGCGCATCCTGCGCGCCTGCCGCGAGCTGGACATCAAGACCGTTGCCGTGCACTCCACGGCCGACAATACCCTGAAGCATGTGCTGCTCGCGGATGAGACGGTGTGCATCGGCCCGCCGCCCTCGCCGCTGAGTTACCTCAACATGCCCGCCATCATCAGCGCGGCCGAGGTCACGGACTCCACCGGCATCCATCCCGGCTACGGCTTCCTGTCCGAAAACGCTGATTTCGCCGAACGGGTCGAGAAAAGCGGCTTCACGTTCATCGGTCCGAAAGCCGAGACCATCCGCCTGATGGGCGACAAGGTGTCGGCCATCAACGTGATGAAGAAGGCCGGCGTACCCTGCGTACCCGGCTCGGGCGGCCCGCTGGGAGCCGAGCCCAACGAGAACATCCGCATCGCCCGCGACATCGGCTATCCGGTCATCATCAAGGCCTCCGGCGGCGGCGGCGGCCGCGGCATGCGGGTGGTGCACGCGGAAGCGGCGCTGCTCAACGCCATCAACGTGACGCAGCAGGAGGCACAGGCCGCCTTCGGCAATGCCCAGGTCTACATGGAGAAGTTCCTCGAGAAGCCGCGGCATATCGAGTTCCAGGTGCTGGCGGACCACTACGGCAATGTGGTGCACCTGGGCGAGCGCGACTGCTCCATGCAGCGGCGCCACCAGAAGGTGATCGAGGAGGCCCCCGCCCCCGGGCTGTCGCAGAAAATCCGCGACAAGATGGGCGAGCGTGTGGTGGAGGCCTGCCGCGCCGTGGGTTACCGCAGCGCCGGCACCTTGGAGTTCCTCTATCAGGACAATGAGTTCTACTTCATCGAGATGAACACCCGCATCCAGGTGGAGCACCCGGTCACCGAGATGATCACCGGCATCGACCTGGTGAAGACCCAGCTGCTGATCGCCTCCGGCGAGAAGCTGCCCTTCATACAGAAGGACATCGAGTTCCGCGGCCATGCGGTGGAATGCCGCATCAACGCCGAGGATGCGAAGACCTTCATGCCGTCGCCCGGCCTGGTGAAGCGCTGGCATTCGCCCGGCGGCCCCGGCATCCGCGTCGACAGCCATGTGTATTCGGGCTACACGGTGCCGCCCAACTACGATTCGATGGTGGGCAAGCTGATCGCGCACGGCGAGACCCGGGCGGTGGCCATCGCGCGCATGAAGACGGCACTGGCGGAGCTGGTGGTTGAAGGCATCAAGACCAACGCCGCCCTGCACCAGGACATCCTCAGCCAGTCGGCCTTCCAGGAAGGCGGGCTCGACATCCACTATCTGGAGCGTCGGCTGGGGCTGAAGTAGCCTTGGGTCCGAAACCTCTTCTTTAAGGGGGAGATGTGTCCGGTTACCTCGCCTTGAGCGTCGACCTCGCAGGTCTCGACCCCGAAGCCGCCGAAGAGGCCTGCTTCGCGGCCGGGGCGGTGTCCGTGACGCTCACCGATGCCGTGGATGACGCCATCCTCGAGCCCGCCCCCGGCGAGGTGCGGCTGTGGCCGCAGACGGTGCTGCAGGCCTTGTTTCCCGCCGACCGCGCCGGCACCGACGCCATCATCGCGCTGGCGGATTCGCTGGCATTGCCCACCACGCGCATCCGCGCCGAGCATGTGCCGGACCGCATCTGGGAACGCGAATGGCTGAAGGATTTCCACGCGATGCGGTTTGGCCGGAGATTGTGGATCGTCCCGAACCATGAGGCGCTGCCGGAACAGCCCGATGCCGTGTCGATCCGGCTCGATCCGGGCCTCGCCTTCGGCACCGGCACGCACCCCTCCACCGCGCTGTGCCTGACCTGGCTCGACGCGCGGTTGCGCCCGGGCGCCGAAGTCATCGATTTCGGCTGCGGCTCCGGCGTGCTGGCACTGGCCGCGGCCAGGCTCGGCGCCAGCGCCGTGCATGCCTTCGACATCGACCCGCAGGCCCTGATCGCCACCCGTGACAACGCCGTCGCCAATGGTCTGGCGGCACGCATCCGGATCCACGACACGGCAGCCACACTGCCGGCGGGCGCCGACGTGGTGGTGGCAAACATCCTCGCCGGCACGCTGGTGGATCTCGCGCCGCAGCTGTGCGCTTATCTGCGGCCGGGCGGCCAGCTCATCCTGGCCGGCATCCTGAAACAGCAGGTGCACGAGGTGCGCGCCGGCTTCGCACCCCTGCTGCCGCTGCAGGTGTTCGCCGAGCAGGATGGCTGGAGCGCGCTCAGCGGCCAGCGGCAGGTAGCATGAGCAGCATGTTCACCACCTGCCCCGGCTGCCGCATGAACCTGGCATTGACGCCGAAGGACCTGCGCGTGGGCCAGGGCTACGTGCGCTGCGGCCGCTGCGAGCGCGTGTTCAATGCACTGCTGTCCCTGTCGGAAGACGTGGACGAAACGGCGGAGCCCACACTCAGGGCCGTCGGCACGACCACGCTGCCGGCGCTCGACGAGGATGCCGCGCCGCCCCCAGCCCGCGAACCCGCCTACGATCTCAGCGACGACGCGGATGATCCGCTCGCGGAGGGCGACGGCGAAGTCGATGTGGTGGAGCGGCTGCCCACCGGCAGCTACGAGACCATCGTGATGGAAGGCGATACCTTCCTGCAGACCGAGGAGATGGTCGACGAGGAGGAGATCGACGAGCAGATCCAGCAGATCGCCCGGCAGATCAACGACAACGAAACTGCCGCGGACGAAGCCGCCGCCGCGCAGGAGCTGGATGCGGACACCGTGCTGGGCAATCGCGCCCCTTTGCAGCCGGCCTGGATCGTGGGTGCCAGCCTGCTGGCCCTGCTGCTGCTGGGCCAGGTGGTGCATCACCATCGTCAGGCGCTGGTCACCAATGCCTGGCTGGAGCGGCCGCTCGCGGCAATCTACCAGCTGTTCGGCGTGAAGCTGGAACCGGCCTGGGATCTGGCCGCCTACGACCTGCGCCAGCTGGGCGGGGAATCCCTCGGCGATTCCACCACCATCGTGCTACGCGCCAGTGTCCATAACCGTGCGCCCAACAGCCAGCCGCCGCCGCTCATCCGCGCCATCCTGCAGGATCGCTACGGCAACGCCATCGCCACCCAGGCGATCGCGCCACAGGATTACGCCCGCAGCGCGGCGCCGTCCCGCATGGCGCCCGACCAGCGGCTGGACGCCGAACTGCATCTGGAAGATGCCAACCGCCAGGCCGTGGGCTTCGAACTGGACGCCTGCCTGCCCGCGGCCGACGGCAAGCTTCACTGCAGCAACGATCCGTGAGCTTCCACATCGGGCCCTGGCTCATTCCGGCGCGTGCGGTGCTGGCGCCCATGGCTGGCGTCACCGATCGTCCGTTCCGCATCCTGTGCCGGCGCTTCGGTGCCGGCCTCGCCGCCTCGGAGATGATCACCGCCGATCAGCGACTGTGGCACACCACCAAGACGCGCCAGCGCATGAACCACGAAGGCGAGCCAGAACCGCGTGTGGTGCAGCTGGCCGGCAATGATCCGGCACAGCTGGCCGATGCGGCACGCGCCAACGTCGACCTGGGCGCACAGATCATCGACATCAATCTGGGCTGCCCCGCCAAGAAGGTGTACGGCAAGCTGTGCGGGTCCGCGCTGCTGGGCGATCCATTGCTGGTCGGCCGGCTGCTCGATGCAGTGGTGGCGGCAGTGGCCGTACCGGTCACTGTCAAGATCCGCACTGGTATCGATCGCGCGCATATCAATGCGGTGGAGATATCACGCATTGCAACACAGTCAGGCGTCTGCGCCATCGCAGTGCATGGCCGCACTCGCGCGGACTTCTACGAAGGTGATGCCGAATATGAAACGATCCGCGACATCGCGCACGAAGCACGCATACCGGTAATTGCGAACGGCGATATTGACAGCGCGAAAAAGGCTGAAAAAGTACTCGAATTCACGCATTCCACAGCTGTGATGATCGGTCGCGGCGCGCATGGTTCGCCATGGATCTTCCGTGATGTCAACGCATTTCTGGATTCCGGCAAAATTCCAGATCCACTCTTGCGCGAGGAAATCAGAAACATCATCCTTGAACACATGACGGCGCTGTACGCATTCCATGGTGAAGCGGCCGGCGTACGGATAGCGCGCAAACACCTCGGCTGGTATTGCCAGCAACACACTGATACGGCGAATTTCCGGCCGGAGCTCATGGCCGCGGAAACTTCGTCGTTGCAATTTGCGAAGGTGGCCGCGCGTTTTGGTGAATGGGTATCGAACGATTGTTCCAACCAAGAGAACAACAGGGTGGCATGGGAGCTGACGGATGCGCGCGATGATTCAGAAGAACGAAAGACCGGCACCAGCCCGTAAGCACCCTGCAACCAACCAGCTGCCACTGCGCGATCACGCCGAACGTGCGCTGTCGGATTATTTCGCCAGCCTCAACGGCCATCGGCCCGCGCGCTTGTATGACCTGGTGCTGCGCGAAGTGGAAGAGCCGCTGTTCCGCACGGTGCTCGATTACGCCAGTGGCAACCAGAGCCAGGCGGCCATCATCCTGGGCATCACCCGTGGCACGCTGCGCAAGAAGATGCGCGAGTTCGGCCTTTCGGCCTGAACCCGGGGCCGGTCGATAGCGTTCGCGATTGGCGTAGACTACGCGCCCGCCGGAATACCCCGGCACCCGCCCAAGAAGGCCCCCGACAAACCATGGATCAGCCGGTGCGCCGCGCCCTCATTTCCGTTTCCGACAAGGCGGGGCTGCTGGATCTCGCCCGCGCACTGCAGGCACGTGGCATCGAACTTCTCTCCACCGGTGGCACGGCGCGGGCGCTGGCTGAAGCGGGCATCGCTACGCGCGAGGTAGCCGATTTCACCGGTTTTCCCGAGATCATGGACGGGCGCGTGAAAACCCTGCACCCGAAGATCCACGGCGGCCTGCTGGGACGGCGCGGCACCGACGATGCGGTGATGCAGGCGCAGGGCATCGCGCCCATCGACCTGCTCATCGTCAATCTCTACCCCTTTGCGGCC
>JBEVNO010000162.1:0-22284 GCA_040508085.1 Steroidobacteraceae bacterium | reverse complement strand
AGTCGAGGCCGGCGTCTTTCAGTTCATTCGCCTGGTCGGGCGTGAGCATGCCCAGCGTCGCGCAGGTCTCGAGTCCCAGTGCGCCCACCTCGCGGATCATGGTGGCGATGCGCTCGATGTCCTTCTTCCTGGGAGAGCGGAAGGCAGCGCCCATGCAGAAGCGCGTGGCGCCGGCTGCCTGCGCGCGGCGCGCCGCATCCACCACCTGCTCCACCGGCAGCATGTCGTCGCGCGCCACGCCCGTGTCGTAGTGGATGCTCTGCGGACAGTAGGCGCAGTCCTCCGGGCAGCCGCCGGTCTTGATCGACAGCAGCGTGCTCATCTGCACCCGGTTGGCGGCGTGGAAGGCGCGATGCACCTGCTGCGCGCGGAACATCAGGTCCATGAACGGCAGCTCGAACAGCGCCTCCACTTCCGCCAGCCGCCAGTCATGACGCAGCCCCGCCGTGGGGCGTTCGGCGAGCCGTTCAACCGCTGCGTTCATGCAAATCTCCCTCAACAGGTGGGTTAGGCCGCGCCCGATCGTGGGCTGCCCGTGCCAGGGTCGCCGGCATGTTCAAGTCGCCCTGTGCAACTGTCAACCCGCGGCCCCACTGGTGGTCGACAATGGCCCAGCAGCTGGCGGGTTGCCTGGCACCGCCGGTCTGTGCCCTGTGCGGGGGCCCCGGGCAATGGCTGGACGAGCCCTGGGGGCTCGATCTGTGCATCCACTGCGAGGCGGCGTGCCGGCGCGCGCCGGTTGAGCCGCTGCCGTTCGACGCTGCCTTCTGCCTGTTCCAGTACCGCGACCCGGTGGACCAGATGATCACGCGGCTGAAGTTCCAGCATGAGCTGTCCTTCGCCCGCGTGCTGGGCACCCTGTTTGCCCGCGCCCGCCGCGCTGCCGACCTGCCCATGCCCGAGTGCCTGGTGCCAATGCCGCTGCATCGCGGGCGCTACCGGGAGCGCGGCTTCTGCCAGACCACGGAACTGGCCCGGCACATTGCCTGGCGCCTGCGCGATGCCCGTGGCCGGCGCCTGCCGATCCGCACCGGCCTGCTGACCCGCGTGCGGGCGACCAGCGCCCAGAGCGGCTTGAGCGCCGCCGACCGGGGGCGGAACCTGCTGGGGGCCTTCGCCGCCAACGCGCAGGGACGGCCGCCGCGCCATGTGGCCCTGCTCGACGACGTACTGACCACCGGGCACACCGCCACCGCCGCGGCCGCGGCGCTGCGCGCCATCGGTGTGGCCCGGGTCGAAATATGGTGCTGCGCCCGCGCCTTGCGGGACAATGCCGGCCCCGACACCGCCGGCACCTGCCCAAGCCCCGAGCCCCCTTGGCCACCACAGACGAACGCCTCGCCGCCCACGCCGCGCCACCCCGCTGGAAGCTCTACTACGAGCTGACCAAGCCACGGGTGGTGGCGCTGATCGTGCTGACCGCCGTGGTCGGATCACTGCTGGCCACGCCCGGACTGCCGCCGCTGGACCTGCTGTTCTGGGGGAATGTGGGCATCGGCCTCGCCGCAGCCTCCGCCGCCACGCTGAACCAGGTGCTGGACCAGCGCATCGACGCGCGCATGGCGCGCACGCGCACGCGGCCGCTGCCCACCGGCGGCCTGGTCGAGCGCCAGGCGCTGTGGTTCGCCGCGGCGCTCGGCGCAGCCTCCATGCTGCTGCTGTGCCTGCTGGTGAATGTGCTCACTGCCGTGCTCACCTTCGCCTCGCTGATCGGCTACGCGGTGATCTACACGCTGTGGCTGAAGCGCGCCACGCCACAGAACATCGTCATCGGCGGCGCGGCCGGCGCGGCGCCACCGGTGCTGGGATGGGCGGCCATCACCAACAGCATCGATCCGCACGCGCTGCTGCTGTTCCTGATCATCTTCGCGTGGACGCCGCCGCATTTCTGGGCGCTGGCCATCGCGCGCCGCGACGACTACGCCAAGGTCGACATCCCGATGCTGCCGGTGACCCATGGCGTGGAGTTCACGCGGCTGCACGTGCTGCTCTACACCATCATTCTGTTCATCGCGACGCTGCTGCCCTGGCTCACCGGCATGAGCGGCCTCATCTACCTGCTGGCCGCGCTGGGCCTGAATGTCGCGTTCCTGGTGTATGCCATCCGGCTGAAGCGTTTTTCACAACGCAAGGAATTGCCGATGCAGGTGTTCCGCTTTTCGGTGCAATACCTGATGTGGCTGTTCCTCGCACTGCTCCTCGACCACTACCTGCCGCTGCGCCTGATCTGACCCCAAGACTGGAGTTGCCCATGCTGACCCGCTTGTTTGCAGTCCTGCTGCTGGCCCTGCCGCTGGCCGCTTCCGCACAGATGAAATGGCAGGAAGGCGCCCACTACTCGCTGCTGACCGGCAGTCAGACCACCGGGCAGGCGCCTGGCAAGATCGAGGTCACCGAGGTGTTCTCGTTCGGCTGCGTGCATTGCTTCCGCGCCAAGGACGCCATGGCCAGGCTGGCAGCCGCACTGCCGCCCGATGCGGCCATGACCTATGTGCATGCCTCCTTCCTCTCGGCCGAGGGCTGGCCCATGTTCCAGCGCGCTTATTACACGGCGCGCGCGCTGGGCATCGCCGAGACCACGCACGAGGCACTGTTCAAGGCCGTGTGGGAGACCGGCGAGATTCCCTTGATGGATACGGCCACCGGACGCGTGCGCCGGCCGCTGCCGACCATTGAAGACGCGGCGAAATTCTATGCCCGCGTGGCGGGTGTGAAAGAGGCGGACTTCCTGAAGGTATCGAACTCGCCTGCCGTGGCGACGCAGATCGCGCGCGCCGACGAGCTGGTGAAGCTGTGGAAGATCCCCGGCACGCCCTCGCTGGTGGTGAACGGCCGCTACCTCGTCGACAGCAGTGCGCTGTCGAGCTGGGACGAGTTCACCGCGCTGGTGAATCACCTGATTGGCCTCGAGCGCGCGCGCCTCGGCAAGAAATAACGGCAGCGCGCGGCCATGCACGTCGAGCGGATCTGGCCGGACACACGGCTGCGCAACTACCACTACCTGGTGGTGTGCGAGGAAACCGGTGATGCGCTGGCGGTGGATCCGCTGGATGCCACGCTGGTGCTGGCGACCGCGCGCGCGCATGGCTGGACCATCACGCAGATCCTGAACACCCATCACCACCACGACCACGTGGGCGGCAATGCAGCGCTGCGCGCTGCCACCGGCGCCAAGGTGCTGGCCCATGCGGATGCCGCGGGGCTGATCGGTGCCGTGGATGTGGGGCTCGCCGATGGCGATGCCATCCGCGTCGGGCGCAGCGTCGAGCTGCAATGCCTGGATACGCCCGGCCACACCATGTCGCACATGTGCCTGTTCGCGCATGCGGCCAGGCCGGCGCTGTTCTCCGGCGACACGCTGTTCAATGCCGGCGCCGGCAACTGCAACCAGGGCGGCGATCCGGTGGCGCTGTACGAAACCTTCGCCACGCGCCTGGCGCAGCTGCCCGCCGCCACGCAGATCTACCCGGGCCACGACTATCTGCTGAACAACCTGGGCTTCACGCTGTCGCGTGAGCCCGGCAACGCCACGGCACTGCGGATGCAGGCCGACCTTGCCGCGACGCCTGCGCTGCAGATGCCGCTGACCACACTGGGCGCCGAGCAGGAGTTCAACACCTTCTTCCGGCTCGGCAACGCCGCCATCATCGCCGGGCTGCGCCAGCAGTTTCCGGAGCTTCCCGAGAACCCGGCACCGCGTGAGGTGTTCGTCCGCCTGCGCCAGCTGCGCAACAAATGGTAGAAAGAAACATGGTTACCGAGACCGACAGCATCAAGATGCGCCGCTGGTTCACCATCGGCCTGATAGCCGTGGTGATGCTGGCCATCTGGCTGATCCTGCGGCCCTTTGCCATGCCCATCGCCTGGTCGGCCATCCTCGGCTACCTGATGTTCCCGCTGCAGGAGAGGCTGACACTGCGCTTCGGCGGTCGTGCCTCGCTCGCGGCCGGGCTGCTGGTGGCGCTCACGCCCATCGCCATATTCGTGCCCTTGTCGCTTGTCACGCTGGCCTTCGCCAAGCAGGTGGCCGCGCTGTCCACGGCCCTGCAGCAGAACGCCAGCATGATGAACCTCGAGGCCTGGCTTGATCCGGGGCAGCACCCGCGCATCGCCGGCATGGTGCAGTGGATGGGCACGCGCCTGGGCATCCAGATCGCCGATGTGGAGAACTACCTGCGCGAGAACGTGCAGGCCTGGGCCGGCGCGCTGGCGAAGTCCAGCGGGCTGATCTTCCTCAACGCCGCCGGCGCGGTGCTGCGTTTCTTCCTGATGCTGTTCGTGCTGTTCTTCGTGCTGCGCGATGGCGCCGCGTGGTTCCAGCGCATCGCCGCGCTGCTGCCGCTGGGCAGGCGGCGGCGCGATGCGCTGTTCACGCGGCTGGGCAAGGTGCTGCGGGCGGTGGTCTACGGTTGCGGGCTTACCGCGCTGGTGCAGGGCTCGCTGGTCACCATCGGCTTCGCCATAGCGCGGCTGCCGGGTTCCATTGTGTTCGGCGTACTGGCCGCCGTGCTGGCGCTGCTGCCCTTCGGCGGCGCGGCGCTGGTGTGGGTGCCGGGCGTGCTGTACCTGTTCGCGGTCGGCAAGGTCGGCTGGGCGATCTTCCTGCTGGTCTGGGGCGGCATCGTCTCCACTTCCGACAATTTCATCCGCCCCATCATCATCTCGCGCTACACACCCGTGCCGACGCTGCTGGTGTTCCTGGGCGTGATCGGCGGCGTATCCGCCTTCGGCCTCATCGGCTTCATCGTGGGCCCGGTGATCCTGGTGCTGGCCACCGAGTTGCTGCGCTACGCCGAAGGGTCGCTGGTGCGCGCCGACTGATAGAATCCGCGCGCTCCATGGATCTCTCACCCATCCTCAACCCGCTCAACGATGAGCAGCGCGCCGCAGTCACCGCTCCGGCGGGGGCAACGCTGGTGCTGGCGGGCGCCGGCAGCGGCAAGACGCGCGTGCTCACGCATCGCGTGGCATGGGCCATCCATGCGCTGGGCGCCGCGCCCCATAACATCCTCGCGGTCACCTTCACCAACAAGGCTGCCGCCGAGATGCGGCACCGGCTCGAATCGCTGCTCGGCATTCCGGGCGGCGCGATGTGGGTGGGCACCTTCCACGGCATCGCCCACCGCTTCCTGCGCCTGCATCATTCGCTCGCCGGATTGCCGCCCGGTTTCCAGATCCTCGACAGCGAGGACCAGCAGCGCCTGATCAAGAAGATCATCCGCCAGCAGGATCTGGACGACACGCGCTACGTGCCGCGCGAAATCCAGTACTTCATCAACAAGCTCAAGGATGAAGGCATCCGCCCGTCCAGCGTCAAGGCCGGGCAGGATCCGATGGAGCAGATGAAGGTCAAGCTCTACGGGCTCTATGAAGAGACCTGCCGCCGCAGCGGCGTGGTGGATTTCGCCGAGCTGCTGCTGCGCGCCTACGAAACCCTGCGCGACACTGCCTCGCTGCAGGCGCATTACCGTGCGCGCTTCACCCATGTGCTGGTGGATGAGTTCCAGGATACCAACACCATCCAGTATGCCTGGATCAAGCTGATGGCCGGGCCCGCAGGCAACCCCTTCGTGGTGGGCGATGACGACCAATCCATCTACCGCTGGCGTGGCGCGAAGGTGGAGAACCTGCGCCAGTTCAGCCGCGACTATCCAGAGGCGAAGCTGTTCCGCCTGGAGCAGAACTACCGCTCGACCGGCAACATACTCGACGCCGCCAATGCGCTGATCGGCCACAACTCCGGACGGCTGGGCAAGAACCTGTGGACCAGCGGCAGCGAAGGCGAAAAGATCCGCCTGTATGCCGCGTTCAACGAGCGCGATGAAGCCGACTTCGTGGTGCAGCGGATCAGCGAATGGGCGCGCCAGGGCGGCGTGCGGCGCGAAGTGGCCGTGCTGTACCGCTCCAACGCGCAGTCCCGTGCCTTCGAAGAGGCCTTCCTCACCGCGCGCATTCCCTACAAGGTTTACGGCGGCCTGCGTTTCTACGAGCGCCAGGAGATCAAGGACGCGCTGGCCTATCTGCGCCTGATCGCCAACCGCGATGACGATCCCTCATTCGAGCGGGTGGTGAACCTGCCGACGCGCGGCATCGGCGCCAAGTCGGTGGATGGCCTGCGCGGCGTGGCGCGCGATACCCAGACCTCCATGTGGCAGGCCGCGGCCGTGATGATGTCCGGCGCGCTGTCCGGCTCGGCGGGGCCGGCGGAACTGGGCAACCGTGGCGCAGCCGCGCTGCTGGGCTTCCTGCGGCTCATCGACCAGCTCGACCAGGACACCCGCGGCTTGCCGCTGTACGAGCAGATCGATCATGTGATCCAGAATACCGGCCTGATCGAGCATTACCGCAAGGACAAGCAGGACAAGGGCGAGGCGCGCATCGAGAACCTCGACGAGCTGGTCAGCGCCGCGCGCGGCTTCGACGCCGATGCCGTCAGCCCCGGCGCCGAAGGCGAGAAGCTGCCGCCACTGGCGGCCTTCCTCGCCCATGCCGCGCTCGAGTCGGGCGAAGGCCAGGCGGCAGAATGGGAGGATTGCGTGCAGATGATGACGCTGCACACCGCCAAGGGCCTGGAGTTCCCGCTGGTGTTCCTGGCCGGCATGGAGGATGGGCTGTTCCCGCACCAGCGCTCCATCGACGACCTCGACGGCCTCGAGGAGGAGCGCCGGCTCTGCTACGTGGGCGTGACACGCGCGATGAAGCAGCTGTACATCAGCTACGCCGAGCAGCGCCGCCTGCATGGCATGGATAGTTTCGGCACCCCGTCGCGTTTCATCGGCGAGATCCCGGAGGATCTGGTCGAGGAGGTGCGGCCGCGCATCCAGCTGTCCCGGCCGCTGCTGGGTCAGGCCTACCGCCCGGCGCTGCCGGCGGCGCGCTTCCGCGCACCCGCCGAGGAGCCCACCGCGCCAGGCATGCGGCTGGGCGCGCGCGTGCGCCACAGCCGCTTCGGCGACGGGGTTATCCTGAACCTCGAGGGCAGCGGCGCGCAGGCGCGGGTGCAGGTCAACTTCGAGCAGCAGGGTGCCAAATGGCTCATGCTGTCCTTTGCCAACCTGGAAGTCGTGCGATGAGCAGGAAGGCCTCATGAAGGTTTTGATCCTCGGCGCGGGCCAGGTCGGGCGCAGTGCCGCGCAGCACCTGGCGCGTGAGCCGGACAACGAAGTCACGGTGGTGGATTCGAACGAGAACGTGCTGCGCGAGCTGCAGAGCCGCATCGACGTGCGCACCGTGGCCGGCAATGCCTCGTTTCCGGCCGTGATGGAAGCCGCCGGCATCGCCGACGCCGACATGCTGGTGGCACTGACCAGCTCCGATGAAGTGAACATGATCGCCTGCGAGATCGCGCATGCGCTGTACCGCACGCCGACCAAGATCGCCCGCATCCGCGCCCCCGAATACACCAACCACGACCGCCTGTTCACCGCAGGCATGCTGGCGGTGGATGTGTGGATCAACCCCGAACAGCTGGTCACCGAGCACATCGAGCGGCTGATCCGCACGCCGGGTGCGTTGCATGTGGTGGATTTCGCGGACGGCCGCGTGCGGCTGGTGGGCATGCTGGCACGGCGCGGCGGGCTGCTGGTGGGGCAGCGCCTGCACACGCTGCGCGACCACATGCCCAATGCCGACGCACGCATCGCCGCCATCTATCGCAATGGCCGCTCCATCGAGCCGGAAGGCGAGACGGTGGTCGAGGAAGGCGACGAGATCTTCTTCGTCGCCGCACGCGATCACATCCAGCGCATGATGAACGAGATCACCCGCGCCGAAGGCCGGATCCGCAAGGTCATCATTGCCGGCGGCGGCAACATCGGCTTCCGGCTGGCGCGGCTGCTGGAGAAGGATTTCCAGGTCAAGCTGATCGAGCGCAGCCCGGAGCGTGCGCGCCGCGTCTCCGAGCAGCTCACCGGCACCATCGTGCTGGGTGGCGACGCCCAGGACGAGGAGCTGCTGATCGAGGAGAACATCGACGGCACCGACGTGTTCGCGGCCGTCACGAATTCCGAGGAGGCCAACGTCCTGTCTGCCATGCTGGCCAAGCGCCTGGGCGCGCGCAAGGTGCTGGCGCTGGTCAATCGCCCCACCTACGGCGAGCTGATGGAGAACCGCAGCATCGACATCACCGTCTCGCCGCAGACGGTGACCATCGGTTCGCTGCTGGCGCATGTGCGCAAGGGCGATGTGGTGCGCGTGCATTCGCTGCGCCGCGGCTCCGCCGAGGCACTGGAGACAGTTGTGCACGGCAGTGAGGACCGCTCGCAGGTGGTCGGCCGGCGCATCGACCAGATCGGCATGCCGAATGGCGCGGCCATCGTGGCGCTGGTGCGCGGCGAGCAGGTCATCATGGCCCACCATGACACCCTGATCCAGACCGAGGACCACGTCATTGTGTTCCTGTCGGACCGGCGCCAGGTGGATGCCGTGCAGCGCCTGTTCCAGCCGGGCTGACGCATGCGCTCGCTGCTGGCGATCGTCAATGTCCTCGGCGCCATGCTGGCGCTGCTGTCGATCTATTACCTGCTGCCCGTCATCACCGCACTGCTGTATGGCGAGACCCATGAGCTGCAGGTGTTCCTGGGCTGCGCCGGCGGCACCCTGGCGGCCGGCCTCGCCCTGCTGCTGGCCACGCGCCACAGCCGGGCGGAACTGAAACCCCGCGACGGCTATCTGCTGGTCAGCCTCAGCTGGATCATCATCACGGTGGTCGCGGCCATCCCCTTCATGCTGGTCCCGCCGTGGCTGTCATTCACCGATGCGTTCTTCGAGAGCATGTCGGGGCTATCCACCACCGGCTCCACCGTCATCACCGGCATCGACAACCTGCCGCATGCCATCAACCTGTGGCGCCATGCGCTGCACTGGCTGGGCGGCATGGGCATCATCGTGCTGGCGGTGGCCGTGCTGCCGCTGCTGGGCGTCGGCGGCATGCAGATCTACCGCGCCGAGACGCCGGGCCCGGTCAAGGACGCCAAGCTCACGCCACGCATCACCGAGACGGCCAAGGCGCTGTGGCTGATCTACGCCGGCATGTCGGTGGTATGCATCGTGCTGCTGTGGGCCTGCGGCATGTCGGTTTTCGATGCCATCTGCCATGGCTTCTCGGTGATGTCGCTGGGCGGCTTCTCCACGCATGACGCCAGCATCGGCTGGTTCCACTCGCCATTGATCGAATTCGTGATGATGGTTTTCATGGTGCTGGCCGCGCTGAACTTCAGCACCCATTTCATGGCCATCAACCGGCGTGATTTCGGCGCCTACCGCCGCGATCCGGAAGCGCGCTGGATGATCATCTGGCTGGGCGTGAGCCTGCTGGTGGCCACCGCTGTGATCCACGCGGCGGGCCTGTATCCGGACATCGGCTCGTCACTGCGCCACACCGCCTTCAACATGGTGACGCTCGCCACCACTTCCGGCTTCGTCACGGAGGATTACTCCGTGTGGCCCATCTTCATCTCCATGTGGATGCTGTTCCTGTCCTGCGTCATTCCCTGCACCGGCTCCACCGGCGGCGGCATCAAGCTGTTCCGCGCGCTGATCATGATCAAGCAGGCCTTCCGCGAGATGTTCGTGCTGGTGCATCCGGCCGCCGTCGCGCCGCTGAAGATCGGTGGCCAGGTGATCGGCAACCGCGTGGTGTATTCGGTGATGGCCTTCGTGTTCGTCTATTTCATGACCATCGTGACGCTCACGTTTGCGTTGCTGGCCACCGGCATGGATTTCATCACTGCATTCACCGCCACCATCGCCTCGGTCAACAACGCCGGGCCGGGGCTGGGGCAGGTCGGGCCCACCACCAATTACGCGGCGCTGGGCGATGTGCAGACCTGGATCTGCACGCTTGGCATGTTCCTCGGTCGCATCGAGATCTTCACCTTCCTGATCCTGTTCACGCGCACCTTCTGGCGCAAATAGGCCGTCATTCAGGTTCCGGTCTGGCGCTCCGGGTGCCGGGCGCGTGCCGGTTCGATGGCGGCCCGTGCCAGCGGCAGCGTGATGGTGATGGTCGTGCCCCGGCCCGGTTGGCTGCGCAGCTCGATCCCACCCCCCAGTTCCGTGATGTTGCGGCGGACGATGTCCATGCCGACACCCCGGCCCGAGACATCGGTAGTGCGCTCGGCAGTTGTCAGGCCAGGCATGAAGATCAGCTCATACGCCTGCGCGTCGCTCAGCACCGCCTGCGGATCGATCAGGCCGTGGGCACGCGCCTTCGCGATGAGTCTGGGCGCGTTCAGGCCGCGGCCGTCGTCGCTGACAGTGATGGTGAGGCAGTCACCGCGATGGCGGGCATCCAGGCGGATGATGCCCTCGGCCGGCTTCCCGGCCGACAGCCGCTCGGCACTGGTCTCGATGCCATGATCCACGCTGTTGCGCAACAGGTGCACCAGAGGATCGCCGATCATTTCCAGCATGGTCTTGTCCAGTTCGGCCTGCGCACCGGAGACCAGCAGCTGGATGGGCTTGCCGAGACGGGTGGAGAGATCCCGCACCAGCCGCGGCAGGCGGCTGAACACCGAATCGAGCGGCAGCCGCCGCACGTGCGTCACCGCCTCCTGCAGCGCGCCCATGTGCACTTGCATCTGTGCAAGTCTGCCGCGCAACTGCTCCCCTGCAATGCCACCGACCTCGTTGCCGATCTGCAGCAGCTGCGCCTGGGTGGCGGCGAGCGCATCCACCGTGGCCAGCAGGCGATCAACCTTCTCGATGTCCACGCGGATGGTGTGCAACTCGTTTCCCAGCCCAGCGGAAGACGCCGGGCGCAAAAGCGTGAACTGCGCGGTATCGCTGCTGGCCGGTTGCTCGACCGTCATCATCCGCATGAATTCCTGCTGCAGCTGCGCTGACTGGACAAGATCCAGTGGCAGCCCCGCCTGCTGCGCAGCCATCAGCGAACGCAGCACGTCCACCGAGCGCAGCAAGCCGTCGCACATGGCGGTGGTGACCAGCAGGCGCGCCGCGCGCAGCTCGTCCAGCAGCGTCTCGATGGTGTGGGTGAACGAGGCGATCTCGCTGAAGCCGAACATGCTCGCGCCACCCTTGATGGAGTGGGCGGTGCGGAAGATGGTGTTGATGATCTCGCTGGCGGCCGCGCCCGGCGCCAGCCTCAGTACGGCGGCCTCCATGGCATCGATGGCCTCGAGGCTCTCCTCGAAGAACGCGCCATGGAACTGCTCCATGTCGGAGCTCATGCCGTCTGTCCCGCCGACTTCGTCGCAGTGGGCTGCATGTCAGGCCGCGCGCGAGGCAAGAATCTGCTCGATCTTTTCCTTCAGCGTGACGGCCGTGAACGGCTTCACTACATATCCATTGACGCCGGCCTCGGCGGCCGCGACGATCTGCTCGCGCTTGGCCTCGGCGGTCACCAGCAGCACCGGCAGCTTCGCCAGCGCAGGATCCGCGCGCACGGCCTTCAGCAGCTCCAGGCCCGGCATGTTGGGCATGTTCCAGTCCGTGAGCAGGAAGTCGATATTGCCCCGCTTCAGGATGGGCAGTGCCGTATCACCGTCGTCTGCCTCGACCACGTCGCTGTAGCCCAGGTCATGCAGGAAAGTCTTCAGCACGCGCCGCACGGTTGCGAAATCATCCACCACCAGGAAGCGCAGGGATTTGTTCACCGCCGCACGTCCTCGGTGCCCACGGCCTCGGTGAAACGCACGCCGTACCGGTCATTGACCATCACCACCTCGCCGTGGGCGACCAGCCGGTCGTTGACGTAGACATCCAGCGGGTCGCCGGCAGGGCGATCCAGCTCCACGATCGAGCCCGGCGCCAGCTGCAGGAAGTCGCGGATCGTCATGCGCGCCCGGCCCACCTCCAGCGAGAGATTCACGCTTACGTCCAGCACCACATCCGGGGTGCCCGGCGCACCTGCCTTTACCACGCTCATGCCTGCTTCCTCACGAATGCATCCAGCGAGTTGCCCACCTTGCGCAGGTTCATCTGGCCGACCCGCACCACCTGCATGCCGCGCTGCTGCCCGAGTTCGCCGCGGAACAGTGCAATGCCATCAGCCAGCACGGTGGCCTGGCCATCGAATTCGATCGGGATCACGTCACCGGGGCGCATGTTGAGCAGCTTGCCCAGCGTGGTCTGCGCTGTGGCCAGCTGCGTGACCAGGTCGACGCCGGATTCCTCCAGTTCATTGCGCAGGATCTGCGACCAGCGCTCCTCGCGGTCCTGGCGGTCGCTCTGCATGCCGGCGCGCAGCGTGTCCTTGAGCGGCTCCAGCATGGAATACGGCAGCGTCACGTGGATCTCGCCGCCGCGCCCGTCGATCTCGATGCGGAAGCGGCTGACCACGACGATTTCCGTCGGGCTGACGATATTGGCGAAATGCGGATTCATCTCGCGATTGATGAACTCGACCTTGGCCGCCGGCAGCACTGGCTGCCAGGCCTCATGCACGGCGGTGATCAGCTGCTGCATCAGCATCTCGATGATGTGGTTCTCGGTGGGCGTGAAATCCCGCCCTTCGATCTTGGCGTGCCGGCCGTTGCCCCCAAAGAACACATCGATCAGCGCGAAGATCAGCTTGGCTTCGAAGATCAGCATGCCGGTGCCGTTCAACGGCTGGAACCGCACCAGGTTCAGGCTGGTTGGCACCGCCAGCGTCGGCACGTACTCGGCATACTTGGGCGTGGAGACACCCTGCACCGAGATCTCCGGCGAGCGGCGCAGCATGTTGAACAGCGTCAGCCGCAGTGCGCGCGCCAGGCGCTCGTTGATCATCTCCAGCGTCGGCATGCGCCCGCGCACGATGCGCGTCTGCGTGCTGAAGTCGTAGTCGCGCGCCACGCCCGGGTCTTCGGCTGCCCTGGGCCCGGTGTCGACCGCGCCGCTGTTGACGCCGTTCAGCAGGGCGTCGATTTCGTCCTGTTCGAGAATATCGCTCATACGTAGGCCTCACCGCCCGAACCGCCGAGCGCAATGGTTCCGGCATCGGCGAGCTTGCGGGTGATGGCGAGAATTTCCTTCTGCGCGCCCTCCACCTCCGACAGCTTCACCGGGCCGCGGGTCTCCATGTCGTCGCGCAGCATCTCGGCGGCGCGCGTGGACATGTTGCCCAGGAATTTGTCGACCATGGCGGTGTCGGCGCCCTTCAGCGCGATCACCAGGCGCGCGGTATCCACCTCGCGCAGCACGGTCTGGATGCCCTTGTCATCCACCGACATCATGTCCTCGAAGGTGAACATCAGGTCCTGCAGTTTCTGGGTCATCGGCTCGTCGATCTTGCGCATCTCGTCGATGCTCGAGCCGGGCATGAAGTTCAGGATGCTGGCCGCCGACTTGGGGCCGCCCAGGCTCGCCGACGAGCTGCTGCCCTTGCCGGCAATCTGCTTCTCGATCATCTCGTCGAGCTTGCCGAGCGCGGCCGGCTGCACGCCGTCCAGCTGCGCCACGCGCAGCAGCACCTCGCTCTGCAGGGCCTGCGGCAGCTCGCTGAGCACGCGCGCCGCCAGATCCGGGTCGAGGTAGGAAATGATGATGGCCAGCACCTGAGGGTGCTCGAGCCGGATGATCTCGGCGATGGCGCGCGGCTCCATCCACTTGAGCACATCCAGGCCCTTGGTCTTGCGGCCCACCAGGATGCGGTCGATGATGCCGCTGGCCTTGTCCTCGCCCAGCGCCTCGGTGAGCACCTTGCGGATGTAGTCGTCGGAGGCGACCTTGATGTCGGCCTGCTCGTCCATCGTGCTGACGAAACCGCCCACCACCGCGCCCACTTCCTCGCGCGAGGCCGATTTCAGCTGCGACATGGCGGAGCCCAGCTTCTGCACGACCTTGGCGTCCAGGTGCTTGAGCACCGTGGCCGCCTCGTTCTCGCCGAGGGCCAGCAGCAATACGGCGGCACTACGTGTGGTTTGAAGTTCTGAGCTCATCGATACAGACAGAGCAAGAGTCGTGCCGGGCGCGGAATGTGAACTGGGTCACGAGAAGCTGCCGGAAATCCGACACCCGTCGCCCCGGCCCGCTGGGCCGCTGGTGTCTGGATCGGATGGCTGGACATGGGCACGTGCCTCCCGGGCATTCGTGCGCCTATATTCGCCATATGTGGCCGCGCAGATCCGGCGCAGTTCACAGAACGCGCGGGGCGGGGCTGCGTCAGGCGGCGCTACTGCGATCCGGCTCGCACAAGCGCCGCAAAATCAGGGGACGCCTGGATCCCGGCGCGGGGCGCTTCAGCCCTGGATGTAGCTGCGCAGGTCGTTGATGGTGTGCTGCTGTTCCTGCAGCACCGACTTCACCAGGTCGCCGATGGACACCACACCGATCACGGCTTCGCCGCGCAACACCGGCAGGTGGCGGATGCGCCGCTCGGTCATCAGCCGCATGGCATCGTCCACCGTGCCGTGGGCGCCGATCGTCACCACCGGGGAGCTCATGATCTCGCGCACCTGCGTGCTGTCCGAGGCACGGTTCATCAGCACCACCTTGCGGGCATAGTCGCGTTCCGACAGCACGCCCAGCAGCCGGCCCTCTTCCATGACCATCAGCGCGCCGATATGGTTCTCGGCCATCTGGCGGATGGCGTCGAGCACCGAGGCACCTGGCGCGATGAACTGCACCCGGTGGCCCTTGGTGTCGAGCAGTTGCGACAGCATCGTCATGACGAACCCCCCGGCGTGCGGCCCGTGCGCGGGCCGCGCCATCAGTATCACCTTGATCGTGCGCTCAGGCGCTCTCCACCTTGAGCACCGCGCCGTTCACGCCCACCACGCGCACGCGGGTGCCCGCCGGGGCATCGCTGCCCTGCGCGAGCCACACCGTGTCGCCCACCACCACCTTGCCCGTGCCCGAGCGGATGGCCTCGGCCAGCGTGAATTCATGCCCGATGTAATGCACGCCGCGCTGGTTCAGCGTCGGCTGCTCGGACTGCCCGCCTTCCGGGCTCTTGTAGCGCCGCCACAGCAGCAATGCGATGGCGCCCAGCACGCCGAACAGCACCAGCTGCAGCTGCCAGGGCACGGGCGCGACCAGCAACAGGGCGCCGACCACCAGCGCGGCAGCCGCGAACCAGATCGCCACGGCACCTGGCAGGAAGGTCTCCAGTGCGGCCAGCACCGCGGCGGCGATCCACCAGTGCCACCAGTCCAGCGAGGTGAAGAAAGCGATCACTGCGGCGGCCGCTTCGACATGGCGTCCTTGGCAAGCTCGGCGATGCCGCCCACGGAGGCGATGAGGCTGGTGGCTTCCACCGGCATGAAGAACACTTTCTGGTTCGGCGAAGCCGCGAAATCCTTCAAGGCCTCGATGTATTTCTGGGCGACGAAATAATTCAGTGCGTTGACGTTGCCCTCGGAGATCGCCTTCGACACCATCGTGGTGGCGCGGGCCTCGGCCTCTGCCAGCCGCTCGCGCGCCTCGGCGTCGCGCAGCGCTGCCTCCTTGCGGCCCTCGGCTTCGAGCACTGCCGACTGCTTCTCGCCCTCGGCCTTCAGGATGGCCGCCTGGCGATAGCCTTCGGCATCCAGGATGTTGGCGCGCTTGTCGCGCTCGGCCTTCATCTGCCGCGCCATCGAATCGATCAGGTCCGCCGGCGGCTGGATATCCTTGATCTCGATGCGGGTCACCTTGATGCCCCAGGGCGAGGTGGCTTCGTCCACCACGCGCAGCAGCCGGTGGTTGATCTCGTCGCGCTTGGACAGCGTCTCGTCCAGATCCATGGAGCCCACCACGGTGCGGATGTTGGTCATGGTGAGGTTGATGACCGCCAGCCGCAGGTTGTCCACTTCGTAGGCGGCCTTGGCTGCGTCGAGCACCTGGAAGAACACCACGGCGTCGACGCCCAGCATGGCGTTGTCCTTGCTGATGACTTCCTGGCGCGGTACGTCCAGCACTTGCTCCATCATGTTGATCTTGCGGCCGATGGATTCGAAGAACGGCACGATGAACTGCAGGCCCGGCTCCATCGTGCGCTTGTAGCGGCCGAAGCGTTCCAGCGTGTACTCGAACCCCTGCGGCACGGTCACCACCGCGCGGATCGCAACCACGACTATTGCGATCAGGATGATGATGGGCAGGTAGCCGATATCCATGCGTAACTACTCCTTGTTGACGATCAGGGCGCGGAACTCGGCCAGTTTTGCCTTCACCACGCGCGCATGGTCGACGCCCATGCGCAGCAGCAGCTTCTGCCCCGTGGTGCGCGACTCCAGATCCGCGTCCGCGAAACGATACAGCACTTTCGGCTGTTCCAGCAGTACGGGCCCTGCCGGCTCCGGCGTCGCCAGCAGATTGTCGATGACTTCCACCACGCGGTCGTTGAAGTAGCGGTCCGGGTAACCCAGCTGCTCCCAGGCACTTTGCAGCTGCGGGTACATGCGGCGGTAGACTGCCGCGGCGTTGCTCATGTCGGTGGCCGCCAGCAGCGCCACCGGCGCGTTGTAGCGCGCCGCGTTGGCGGCGGCCAGCGTGATGCGCTCAGTGCCCACCGTGGCATCGACCGGGCTGCGCTCCACCAGCAGCGCGCCTGGGGGCGCGCGCAGCGGGCGCAGCGATTCGGTGCGCGTGGCGCGCGCCAGGTTATCGGTGGTGGCCACCAGGCGTCGCATCAGCTGCTCCGGCACCAGCCACTCGGTCACGCCACTGCCGAACACTTCGGTCAGGCCGCTGACCGCCAGGGCGTCCGCGTCCACCGGAGTTGCTGCACTGCCATCGACCGGTGCTGTGGCAGGAATGTCCAGCGGATGCAGGATGGCAGGCGGCGTCACCGCCGCGACCGGCGCCTCGGCCACCGGCTCGCTGGCCGGAGGCCCGGCCACCGCCGGCGGTCGCTGCAGGTACCACCACAGCCCGCCACCGGCGAGGATCACGGCCAGCGTGATGCCAATGGCGATGCGGCGCGCCTGCGTGTTCTGTTCCGTGACGGTATCCATGCAGTCTCCTTATGCGCGCGCGGCGCGTCGGCGCTTCATGTGGATCATCAGCAGCGAGATGGCGGCCGGTGTCACCCCCGGCACGCGCGATGCCTGCCCCAGGGTCAGCGGCCGCACTTCTGCAAGCCGCTGCCGCACTTCATTGGAAAGGCCGGTCACGGCGCTGTAATCGATGTCGCCCGGCAGCGCCGCTGTTTCCTGGGCCCGCTGCCGCTCGATCTCATCGCCCTGCCGCTCGATGTAGCCGGCATAGCGGGCGCGCACCGTGAGCTCGAGCACGCACTGGGCAGTGATGCGCTCGTCGCCATCATCCGGTGCGGCGCCGACCAGCTCGGTGAGCGCGGCGTAGCTCACCTCGGGACGGCGCAGCAGCTCGAAGGCGCGCACGTCGCGGCTGAGCGTGGTGCCGAGCACGCGCTGCTGCCACTCGGCCGGCACCTCGGCGGCCCGCAGCCATGCCTGGTGCAGGCGCGCGGCCTCGCGCTCGATGGCTTCGCCCTTGCGGTTGAAGAACGCCCAGCGCTCCTCATCCACGAGGCCAAGCTCGCGTCCCAGCGGCGTGAGGCGCGCATCGGCATTGTCCTCGCGCAGCAGCAGGCGGTATTCGGCCCGGCTGGTGAACATGCGATACGGCTCGCGCGTACCCTGGGTGGTGAGGTCGTCCACCAGCACGCCGATGTAGGAGCTGCTGCGCTCGGGCAGCCACTGCAGAAGCCCGCAAGCCAGCGCAGCCGCATTGATGCCGGCCAGCAGGCCCTGCGCGGCGGCCTCCTCGTAACCGGTGGTGCCATTGATCTGGCCGGCGAAGAACAGGCCCGGCAGTGCCTGCGTCTGCAGCGTCGGGTCCAGGTCGCGCGGATCGAAGTAGTCGTACTCGATGGCGTACCCGGGGCGCGTCAGATGCGCGCCTTCCAGGCCGGCGATGCTGTGCACGAAGGCCTGCTGCACGTCGAAGGGCAGGCTGGTGGAGATGCCGTTGGGATAAACCTCGTGCGTGCCCAGGCCCTCCGGCTCGAGGAAGATCTGGTGCGAACTGCGATCGGCAAAGCGCACCACCTTGTCTTCCACCGATGGACAGTAGCGCGGCCCCACACCCTCGATCACGCCGGTGAACAGCGGCGAGCGATCGGTGGCGGCGCGGATGATGTCGTGGGTGCGCTCGTTGGTGGCGGTGATGTGGCAGGGCAGCTGCGGCGGATGCTGGCTGCGCCGGCCCAGGAACGAGAACACCGGTCGCGGCTCATCGCCGGGCTGCTCGACCAGGCGCGCGTAGTCGATGCTGCGGCCGTCGATGCGCGGCGGGGTGCCGGTCTTCAGTCGTCCGGTGCGCGGCATCAGCTCGCGCAGCCGCGCTGCCAGCCGCAGCGATGGCGGATCACCGGCGCGGCCGCCGGCAAAATTCTCCAGCCCCACGTGGATGCGGCCGCCGAGGAAGGTGCCGGTGGTGAGCACCACGGCTGCCGCGGCGAAGCTGATGCCGGTTGCTGTCACCACCCCAGTGACCCGGCCCGCCTCCACGATGAGGTCCGCGGCTTCCTGCTGGAACACCACCAGCCCGGCCTGGGATTCCACCGCGTGCCGGATGGCCTGCCGGTACAGCTGCCGGTCCGCCTGCGCGCGGGTGGCCCGTACCGCCGGCCCCTTGCTGGCATTGAGCGTGCGGAACTGGATGCCGGCGGCATCGGCGGCGCGTGCCATCACGCCGCCCAGCGCGTCGATCTCGCGCACCAGATGCCCCTTGCCGATGCCACCGATGGCCGGGTTGCAGCTCATGCTGCCGACGGTCTCGACGCTCTGCGTCAGCAGCAGCGTGCGCGCGCCACGGCGTGCGGCGGCCAGCGCAGCTTCCACGCCCGCATGCCCGCCGCCCACCACGATGACCTGGTAACTGCCCGCGTTAGCCATGGCTCATTGTACTTGCACGGCACGACAATGGTCAGCGGCGAAACAACGCGCCTCGATTTCAAAGGGATTGTTGCGATATCCGTGACAGAGATGTTGGCGGAGGTAGCGCGCCATGGTGAGGCGGCCGGTATTCCACTGCCGCACCACATGGAAATATTCGTGCAGCACCAGCTCCGGCCAGGCCACGAATTCGGCCAGACCCCAGCGCAGGTAAATGCGGTCGCGGCGCGTCACCGCCAGCGGCCAGGCATGCAGTGCATTGACCCAGGAATATTCCACGATGCGGACGCTGGCCGCGCCGGGGCCAAACAGCCCCAGCACCTGGCTGCGCAGCGGCTCCGGCAGATCTGCGGTGCCCAGATGGCTCATGGCACGCAGGCTACCCGGCCTGCGTCGGGCGCCGACCTACAGGTGGGTGGACAGCGACAGTCCGGGCACGCGCGCCACTTCGGCCGAGATGGCCATGCCGGCTTCACGCAGGGCACCAAGATGGCGCGCGACGAGTTCAGTGGCCGTGGCTTCATGTGCATGCACCGAGGTGTTCACGCTCGCCACCACGCGCCCCGTGCCATCGTGCACCGGCACGGCGATGGAGGCGACGCCCTCGCTGATCTCCTCCTCGGCAACGGCATAGCCGTCCCGGCGGGCCGCTTCGATCTGCTGCTGCAGCACCGCGCGATCGGTGATGGTGTGGTCCGTGTAACGCTCGAGCTTGGCCTGCGCGAAGTAGGCCGCAAGGCGGGCGGGCGAGAGCCCTGCCAGCAGCACCTTGCCCATGGCGGTGGCATGCGCGGCCATGCGGGTGCCGATATGCGCTTCCCAGCGCAACGCGAGGGTGCGGGCCGAGGCGCGCGCGACGAACACGATGCCCGTACCGGAGAGCACCGTCATCGCTGACGAGCCATGGCTGGCCAGCGCCAGCTCTTCGAGCTTGGTGCGCGTGACGGTGGGGATGTCCATGGATTCGATGTATACGGCGCCGATTTCCAGCACCGGAGGGCGCAGCATGAACTGGCGGCCATTGCGGGCCACGTAGCCGAGTTCTTCGAGGGTGTTGAGACAGCGGCGGGCAGTGGCAGCGGGCAGCCCGGCCCGGGCGGCGATCTCGCTCAATGTCATGTGGGGACGGGTCCGCGAGAAGGTGCGCAGCACTTCCAGGCCCTTGGCCAGCCCGCCCATCACCTCGCGCCGTGCGGTTGTGGCGACCGGTGGTGGCACCTGCGGCACGGCGCTCGATACAACATTTTGCGGCGTCGACATGTTCTATTCCCCCTGGACCTGCCCCACGCGGCCCTTGAGGGTCTGACCACCGCCAGCCGAATAGGTTCGATGGACGAAGCAGGTTTCGGAAGGCGAATTCCAGGGCTGTCTACAACCCCAGACTGTCCATGGCTGCCTGCTCGTAGCTTCCGTCCTCGCCCGGATAGCGCAGCTCGCCGAACCTGCCGGTCTCCTTGGCCAGGCCCCAGATCAGGCTCTGTCCTGAAGGCATGCCGTCGGGGCTGCGCGCGTATACCGGATCCTTGAATGCGTCCGCGGCATCCACCAGGCGCCAGCCATGGCTGCGGAACATGTCGATCAGGTCGCCGAGGAACAGCGCGTTGAGCAGGTTGAAGTGCACCAGCAGCGTGTGCTTCACCTCGTGCCCCAGCACCTGCTTCGCCAGCTCGTTGTAATAGGTGGCGCGCTGCCACATGTGCTGCAGGTAGAAATCCCGGAAGGGCGCGGGATCAAACTGCGGCTCGGTGGCGAGCTTCTGCCGCAGCCGCTCGTCGATGTACCAGTCGGAGGCGTCGATCGACACCGGGCCGGCGCGGTAGCCATTCGCCCCCAGCCATGCGCGCATCAGGTCGCGCTTCTCCACCGTATCGCCCTCGGCGAGCGCCGGGAATCGGAAGAAGGGCTGGAAGCCTGGCACGCCCTGCAGCATCTGGTGGCAGCGGGCGGCGTCGGCGGAGAAATCCGCGAACGAGGTATTCGCGCCATAGCGGCGGTGCGAGTACGTGTGGTTGCCGATCAGGTGCCCGCCGCGGCTCCAGTCCTGCAGCAGGCTGCGGCCCTGGCTGCTTTCGAGATTCCTGCACACCACGAACAGCGCGGCCTTCACATGGTGACGGTCCAGGGTGCGCAGGATGCGCTCATTGCGCTGGGGCGCAGTCAGGCGCGTCGTGTCGCCAATATTGAAATCATCCATCGTGATGGCGAAATCGGCGGCGGCGGCGGCGTGGGCCACGAGCAGCGTCAGCACGCCCAGCAACTTCTTCACAGTGTCTTGACCGAAGCCGTGAAGCCACCACGCCGCAACGCTTCCAGCACCGCGTGACCATGGGAGCTGTCCTGGACCTCCACCACCAGCTCGAGCGAAGCGCCGCGCGGGTTCAGCGCCAGCGACAGTCGTTCATGCGTCACATCCACGATGTTCGCGCCGGCCTGTCCAATCACGGCGGCCAGCTGCGCCAGCGCGCCCGGCTGGTCGGAGATGGGCACCGCAAAGCGCAGCAGCTGCCTGCCGCGCACCAGTTCGCGCATGGCCACCGAGGCGATGACGCGCAGATCGATGTTGCCCCCGGACAGCACCGTGCCCACGCGCCTCCCAGCGAAACGCGCCGGGTGCTCCAGTATCGCGCCGAGGCCCGCTGCCCCCGCGCCTTCGACCACCGTCTTCTCCACCGACAGCAGCAGCGCCACGGCGCGCTCGATGGACGGTTCGCTGGCGAGCACGATGTCATCGACATGCCGCGCCACCAGCTGGCGCGTCAACTGGCCCGCGGTCTTCACCGCGATGCCTTCGGCAATGGTCAGGCCATCGGCACAGGGTTCGCTGTCGCCGCGCAGTGCGCGCTGCATCGACGGGTAGGTCAGCGACTGCACCCCGATGATCTGGATGCCGGGTCGCAGGGCCTTGGCCGCCGTGGCAATGCCTGAGATCAGGCCGCCGCCGCCGATGGGTATTACCAGCACATCCAGCTCCGGCACGGCCCGCAGCATCTCGATGCCGATGGTGCCCTGGCCGGCGATGACGGCCGGATCGTCATAGGGATGCACGAAGGTGAGCTGCTGCTCCCGTGTCCTGGCCTGCGCCACCTGCATGGCCTCGGAGAGGTTGCTGCCGGCGATCTCCACCGTCGCGCCGTGCTCGCGCGTGCGCGCGATCTTTACCAGCGGCGTGCCGCGCGGCATCACGATGGTGGCGGGAATGCTCAAGCGGGCGGCGTGATAGGCCACGCCCTGTGCATGGTTGCCGGCCGACATGGCGCACACGCCGCGCGCCCTTTCCCCGGCATCCAGCTGCAGCAACTTGTTGAGCGCGCCGCGCTCCTTGAACGAAGCCGTGAACTGCTGGTTCTCGAATTTCAGGAACAGCTCGCAGCCGGTGATGGCCGACAAGGTGCGGCTGGGCGCGCAGGGCGTCACGGTCACCGCGCCACGGATGCGCTGGGCCGCCGCCTCGATGTCCCCCACCTCAACCCACTTCGTCATCACCCCAGTTTAATGGGGTCGG
>JBEVNO010000066.1:0-2924 GCA_040508085.1 Steroidobacteraceae bacterium | reverse complement strand
GAGCGCACCCGCGAAGGCAACGACTTCTACCACGAGATGATCGAGTCGGGCGTCATCGACGCCGAGAAGCTCGAGAACTCGAAGGTGGCGATGGTGTACGGCCAGATGAACGAGCCGCCGGGCAACCGCCTGCGCGTCGCGCTCACCGGCCTCACCATGGCCGAATACTTCCGCGACGAGATCCAGCCGAACGGCCGCGGCCGCGACGTGCTGTTCTTCGTCGACAACATCTACCGCTACACCCTGGCCGGCACCGAAGTGTCGGCACTGCTGGGCCGCATGCCATCGGCCGTGGGTTACCAGCCCACGCTGGCCGAGGAAATGGGCGTGCTGCAGGAGCGCATCACCTCCACCAAGACCGGTTCGATCACGTCCATCCAGGCCGTGTACGTGCCGGCGGACGATTTGACCGACCCTTCGCCCGCCACCACCTTCGCGCATCTGGATTCCACCGTGACCCTGTCGCGCAACATCGCGGCGCTGGGCATCTACCCGGCGGTGGATCCTCTGGATTCCACCAGCCGCCAGCTCGACCCGCTGGTCGTCGGCGAGGAGCACTACAACATCGCGCGCGGCGTGCAGGGCGTGCTGCAGAAGTACAAGGAACTGCAGGACATCATCGCCATCCTGGGCATGGATGAGCTCTCGCAGGAGGATCGGCAGGTGGTGTTCCGCGCCCGCAAGATCCAGCGCTTCCTGTCGCAGCCGTTCAATGTCGCCAAGGTGTTCACCGGCCAGGACGGCAAGATCGTCCCGCTGGCGGAGACCATCCGCGGCTTCAAGGGAATTCTCGCCGGCGACTACGATCACCTGCCCGAGCAGGCCTTCTACATGGTCGGCGGCATCGATGAGGCTGTCGAGAAAGCCAAGACGCTGAACTGACATGGCTGCCAGAACCATCCACGTCGACATCGTCAGCGCCGAGGGCGAGATCTTCGCCGGCGAGGCCGAGATCGTGTTCGTGCCGGCAACGGAAGGCGAGCTCGGCATCACGCCGCGCCACGCGCCGCTGCTCACGCTGATCAAGGCCGGCGAGGTGCGGGTGAAGACTGCCACCGGCGAGACCTCGATCTTCGTCGGTGGCGGGGCACTGGAAGTGCAGCCGCACAAGGTCACCGTGCTGGCGGATACCGCCATCCGCGCGCAGGACATCGACGAGGCCGCCGCGCTGGCCGCCAAGCAGCGCGCTGAAGAGGCGCTGGCCAGCAAGGAAGGCAAGATCGACCAGGCGCAGGCGCTGGCCGAACTCGCCCAGGCCGCCGCCCAGCTCAAGCTCCTCGAGAAGATCCGCAAAACCCGCGGCTGATCCGAAAATGGGGCCGGATCTGTTTTCCGTCCGGAAAATAGACCTGACCCCATTTTTCGGGGCAGGCATCATCCGGGCATGCGCCTGCGCACTGTCGATGCCCGCCGTTACGTCACGCCGCTGCGCGAGGGCGGCTCCATGCCCGCGATCGTCGAGGGCGACGATTCCGGCTTGTACGTGCTCAAGTTCCGCGGCTCCGGCCAGGGCCCGCGGGCACTGATCGCCGAGCTGCTGGCCGGGGAGATCGGCCGCGCGCTGGGCCTCGACATCCCCGAGCTGGTGTTCATGACGCTGGACGCGGAGCTGGCACGCACCGAACCGGATGCGGAAATCCAGGCGCTGATCAAGAACAGCGTCGGCCTCAACATCGCCAGCGATTACCTGCCCGGCTCGGTGACCTTCGACCCCATCGTGTGCCCGCCCGATCCCGACCTCGCCTCGCGCATCGTGTGGTTCGATGCCTTCACGACCAATGTCGACCGCACCGCCAAGAACGTGAACATGCTGGTGTGGCACCGCAAATTGCGGCTGATCGACCATGGCGCTGCGCTGTACATGCATCACGACTGGGAGAGTGCGCTGTCGCGCAGCCGCAGTGTCTTCGACCGCATCCGCGACCATGTGCTGCTGCCCCAGGCCAGCCGCATCGCCGAAGTGGATGCCGAGCTCGCCGCCCGGCTCACGCCCGCCGTGCTGGCCGACATCGTGAACCTGATCCCGGTGAGCTGGCTGGAAGACGCCGGCGGCGAGCCGCGCCGCGCCGATTACCTGACCTACCTCACCCAACGACTCGAGGCGCCGCGCGCCTTTGTCGCGGAGGCGCAGCGTGCCCACGCCACACGCGTATGACTACGGGGTGATCCGCGTGGTGCCGCGCGTGGAGCGCGAGGAGTTCATCAATGTGGGGGTGATTCTCTCGTGCCCCGCGGGGGATTACCTCGACGCACGGCTGCATCTGGATCCGCAGCGCCTCAAGGCCTTCGACCCACTGCTCGATCTGGAGCAGCTCGAACAATACCTGCGGGTGATCCCGCTGGTGTGCCGTGGCGCCCGCGAGGCCGGCCCCATCGGCCGCATGACACCCCGCCAGCGCTTCTACTGGCTGGTGTCGCCCCGCAGCACCATCATCCAGATGTCCGCCGTGCACAGCGGCCTGTGCGACGCGCCCGCCGCCGCGCTGGATCACCTGATGCAGCGGATGGTGCTGCCCCGCAGCGCCTAGGCGCTCAGGCCATCACGCGCCAACGGCGCGCTTCACCACCGCCGGCATATCGGCCTGCGCCGCCGCCAGCGCCGTCATGTTCAGGATGCGCCGCGAGGTGGAAGAGGGCGTCAGCACATGCGCCGGTGCCGCCACACCCATCAGGATGGGGCCCACCGTGGTGCCTTCACCGTCCACCACTTTCAGCACATTGAACAGGATGTTGGCCGCGTCCACATTCGGGCAGATCAGGATGTTGGCTTCGCCGCTGATGCGGCTGTCCATCAGCATGCCGCGCCGCGTGACTTCCGACAGCGCGGCATCGCCGTGCATCTCGCCATCGCATTCCACATCCGGGTTCTGCCTGGCAAACAGCTCGAAGGCATCGCGCATGCGCCGCGCGGATTCGCGCCGCGA
>JBEVNO010000044.1:0-7926 GCA_040508085.1 Steroidobacteraceae bacterium | reverse complement strand
TCCGGCCGCTTCCAGCGGGTGCAGGTCGTGGATGTGCAGAAGGCCGTGCGCGACGTGCTGGGCAATCAGGGGATGGTCGGTGTGGATCTACAGGCCGTGAGTATGGCGGTGCAGCGTATTCCCTGGGTGGATCGCGCCAGCGTGGCGCGCAGCTGGCCGCGTGGTCTGCGCGTGCAGGTAGTGGAACAGACCCCGGTGGCGCGCTGGGGCGAGTCCGGACTGCTCAACATGCGCGGCGAGGTTTTCGTTCACGATGCGCGGCACATTCCCGCGGAACTTCCGGAACTGACCGGACCGGCAGGATCCGAAGCACAGGTTACCGAGCGTTATCTCGCAGCGCAGCCGCGGCTGGTCGAATTGGGTCTGCGCCTGTCGCAGCTGCAGATGGACGAGCGCGGCGCGTGGGAGATCGTGCTCGACAATGGTGTGCGCCTGCGGCTCGGTCGCATGCTGGTCGAAGAGCGCTTCGACCGCTTCATCGTCGCGGCCGCGCGCATCGTGGCCACGCGCGCCACCGAGATCAATTACGTCGACATGCGGTACGCCAATGGATTCGCCATCGGCTGGCGGTCGGGCGCAGGTGAGGTGAAGCGTGGCTAAGCGCAATGACCGGTCGCTGATCGTGGGGCTGGACATAGGCACATCCAAGGTGGTGGCGCTGGTGGGCGAGATCGGCATGGACGGCGCCATCGAAGTGGTGGGCCTGGGTTCGCATCCCTCGCGCGGCCTGAAGAAGGGCGTGGTGGTGAACATCGAGTCCACCGTGCAGTCCATCCAGCGTGCCGTGGAAGAAGCCGAGCTCATGGCCGGCTGCGAGATCCACTCGGTGTTTGCCGGCATCGCCGGCAGCCATGTGCGCAGCCTGAATTCCCACGGCGTGGTCGCCATCCGCGATCGCGAAGTCAGCGACATCGATGTGCAGCATGTGATCGATGCGGCCAAGGCGGTGGCCATTCCCGCCGACCAGCGCATCCTGCATGTGCTGCCGCAGGAATACATCATCGACGGCCAGGAGGGCATCCGCGACCCCATTGGCATGTCCGGTGTGCGCCTGGAGGCCCGCGTGCAAATCGTCACTGGTGCCGACAGCGCCGCGCAGAACATCATCAAGTGCGTGCAGCGCTGCGGCCTGACGGTGGAGGATGTTGTGCTGGAGCAGCTGGCCTCCAGCCATGCCGTGCTCACCGACGACGAAAAGGAACTGGGCGTGTGCCTGGTGGACATCGGCGGCGGCACCACCGACATCGCGGTGTTCTCGCAGGGCGCGATCCGCCATACCGCGGTAATCCCCATTGCCGGCGACCAGGTCACCAATGACATCGCCGTTTCGATGCGCACACCCACGCATTACGCCGAAGACATCAAGGTGCGCTATGCCTGCGCGCTGTCGCAGCTGGCGAACAGTGACGAGAGCATCGAAGTGCCCAGCGTGGGCGACCGGCCGGCAAGGCGCCTGGCGCGCCAGACGCTGGCGGAAGTCGTGGAACCGCGCTACGAGGAACTGTTCGGCCTGATCCGCGATGAACTGCGCCGCAGCGGCTTCGAGGAAACCATCGCCGCGGGCATCGTGATGACCGGCGGCAGCGCGCGCATGGAAGGCGCGATCGACCTCGCCGAGGAGATCTTCCACGTGCCGGTGCGGCTGGGCCTGCCGCAGCAGCAACAGGTCAAGGGGCTCGCCGACGTCGTGCAGAACCCCATTTATTCCACCGCCGTGGGGCTGCTGCTCCACGCGCGCGAGAACAGCCAGGGCGGCAATCGTGGCCGCACGCTGCCCACCAACGTGCAGGGGATCTTCGATCGCATGCAGTCGTGGTGGAAAGGCAATCTCTAATGCATTTTTTGTTCAATCGTCAGTGAGGAGCAGACAGCCATGTTCGAAGTAATGGACGCTTACAGCCAGAACGCTGTAATCAAGGTCATCGGCGTGGGCGGCGGTGGCGGCAACGCCGTGGCCCACATGGTCACTTCGGGAATCGAGGGTGTGGAGTTCATGTGCATCAACACCGATGCGCAGGCGCTCAAGCACTCCAAGGTCAAGACTTCGCTGCAGATCGGCAGCGACATCACCAAGGGCCTGGGCGCAGGCGCCAATCCGGATGTCGGCCGCGCGGCCGCGCTGGAAGACCGCGAGCGCCTGATCAGCATGATCGATGGCAGCGACATGCTGTTCATCACCGCGGGCATGGGCGGCGGCACCGGCACTGGCGCGGCGCCGGTGGTCGCGCAGCTCGCCAAGGAGCTGGGCATCCTGACCGTGGCCGTGGTCACGCGCCCGTTCGAGATGGAAGGTGGCAAGCGCTCGCGCGCGGCCGACAACGGCGTGGCCGAGCTGTCGAAGTACGTGGATTCGCTGATCACCATCCCCAACCAGAAGCTGCTGACCGTGCTGGGCAGTTCCACCACGCTGCTGGATGCCTTCAAGGCTGCCAACCAGGTGCTGCAGGGCGCCGTGCAGGGCATTGCCGAGCTGATCACCCGCCCGGGCCTGATCAACGTCGACTTCGCCGACGTGCGCACCGTGATGAGCGAGACCGGCATGGCGATGATGGGCAGCGGCAATGGCCGCGGTGAAGGCCGCGCGCGCATTGCAGCGGAAGCTGCGGTGTCCTCGCCGCTGCTGGAACATGTCGACCTGCGCGACGCGCACGGCATCCTGGTGAATGTCACCGCGGGCATGGACATGTCCATCGGCGAGTTCCAGGAAGTGGGTTCCATCGTGCGCGAGTTCGCCTCCGAAGACGCAACCGTGGTGGTGGGCACCGTCATCGACCCGGAAATGCAGGACGAACTGCGCGTCACCGTGGTGGCCACCGGCCTGAACCGGCAGCCGCAGCAGGGGCGCAACAGCCGCGACGGGTTTGCCAGCTATCGCGAGCCGGCCCGCGAGGCACCGGCCTCACGGGACACGCGTTCGGCGGCCCCGCGGCGTCCGGCGCCGACACTGGCGCCCGTGGCCAACGACTACGCCAATCTGGACAAACCCGCGGTGCAGCGTTTCGCCCGGGCCGTGGGTGATGGCATGGGCCCGGCCACGGTGGACGAGGAACTGCTGGATATTCCGGCCTTCCTGCGCCGCCAGGCCGACTGATAGAGCAGGGCTGCGCGCCCTGGGGAGCACAGGCTGGTAGCGGCGGCATCGCTGTCGTCGATCGCTGCCGGCTTGGTCTCCGTGATGACCTATGTGCTACGGTAGCCGCCCTCACCGGCTACCGTAGCCATGACTCGCCCCGCATGTTTGGTCAACGCACCCTCAAAAACCGCATCAGCGCCACGGGTGTAGGGCTGCACAGTGGCGAGCAGATCGTGATGACGCTGCATCCGGCTGCGCCCGACAGCGGCATTGTCTTCCGCCGCAGCGACCTTGAACCCAGCGTCTCGATTCCCGCACTGGCCGACCAGGTGGGTGATACCCGCCTCGGCACCGTGCTGAGCCGTGATGGCGCACGCGTCTCCACCATCGAACATCTGATGTCGGCACTGGCCGGGCTGGGCGTGGACAACTGCCTGGTCGAACTCACTGCCGCAGAAGTGCCCATCATGGACGGCAGCGCCGACCCGTTCGTGTTCCTGCTGCGTTCCGCCGGCATCGCGGAGCAGGCGACGCCCAAGCGGTTCATGCGCATCCTGGAGCGCGTGGAAGTGCGCGATGGCGACAAATGGGCGCGCTTTGATCCGTACAACGGCTTCCGGGTGAACTTCGAGATCGAGTTCGACCACCCGGTTTTCGAGCACAGCCGCAGCAGTGCCTCGATGGAGTTCTCCTCCACTACCTATGAGAAAGAAGTCTCGCGCGCGCGCACGTTCGGCTTCATGCGCGACCTGGCCACCCTGCGCCAGCACAATCTCGCGCTGGGCGGCAGTCTGGACAATGCCATCGTGCTCGATGACTCGAAGGTGCTGAATGAGGGGCCGCTGCGCTACCGCGATGAGTTCGTGAAGCACAAGGTACTCGACGCCATCGGCGACCTGTACCTGCTCGGCCACAGCGTCATTGGCGAATTCAGTGGTTTCAAATCCGGCCACGGCCTCAACAACCGCCTGCTGCGCGAACTGCTGGCGCGCCCGCAGGCCTGGGAAATGGCCACCTTCGATACCGAAGCGCCGCCGATCTCCTACGCGGATACGCGGGCGCCCGAAGACCACGACGAACCCGAGGACGAGGACTACTGACCCCATTAATCCATTTATTGGTCTTCGAGCTTGTGGGCGAAATAGACCATCTGCAGCGCGCGCAGCCGCGCGCCCTGCTCGATGTCGGCGTCGCCGGCGTGGCCGCCCGCCGTATCCTCATAGAACAGATAGGGCAGGCCCAACTCCCCCAGCCGCGCTGCGAACTTGCGGGCATGCTGCGGCCCGACGCGGTCGTCCTTGGTGGTGGTCCAGATGTACGGCTCCGGATACGCCTGGCCTGCACGCACATTGTGGTACGGCGAGATCTTCTCCAGGAAGGCACGTTCCTCCGGCACCGACACGCTGCCGTATTCATCCACCCATGAAGCACCGGCGGCGATCTGCTCATAGCGCAGCATGTCCAGCAGCGGCACCTGTATCACCACGGCATTCCACAGCTCCGGATGCTGGTTGAAGGCCACGCCCATCAGCAGGCCGCCATTGGAGCCGCCATAGATGCCGAAGCGGCGCGGCGACGACAAGCCACGTGCGAAGACATCACGGGCCACCGCGGCGAAGTCGTTGTAGATCACCTGCCTCCTCGTCTTCAGCCCCGCCTGGTGCCAGGCCGGACCGAACTCACCACCACCGCGGATGTTGGCCAGCACGAAGCTGCCGCCGCGTTCCAGCCACAACTTGCCCTGTATGCCGGCGTAGCTGGGCGTGTTGGAGACTTCGAAGCCACCATAGGCCGTCATGATGGTGGGCGTGGAACCATCCAGGGGAATGCCGGTCCGGCGCACGATGAAGTAGGGCACGCGCGTGCCGTCGGCCGAAGTGGCCTCGAACTGTTCGGTCACCAGCCCGCTGGCATCGAACTGTGGCGGCAGAGCCTTCACCTGGACGGGGGTGGCTGCCTGCGCATCCAGCCACCACAGCGTGGTGGGCTCCAGGAAGCCGTTGACCGCCAGCACCGCCTGGTCACTCGTTTCGGTGCTGGTCACGATGTCGATCGAGACATGTTCCGGCAATGGCAGCGGCGTACTGCGCCACGCTCCATCCACCAGCGCGAACCACAGGGCGCGCCCGCGCACATTGTCGTTGATGGTGACCAGCGCACGGCTGCGTGTCGTGGCCACACCACCAATGGACTGCCGCGGCCCCGGCGCGAACAACACGCGTGGCCGCAGCGCGGCGCCGATCCCGGCATCAGCGAGCGCGACGCTGGCCAGTGCGCCCGATGGCACCGTGGTGGCCTCCACCGCCCAGCTCTCGCTGGTCTGCACCAGCAATTGTCCTTCCACCAGGCCATGTATCTGGCAGCGTGCCGGCAGCGGAATGCGGCGCATTCCCGAGGGGCCGAGCAGATGCGTCTCGCTGGTGAAGAACGTGGTGTTGCGCACGACGCCGGCCGCCCGATTTCCCCGCGCATCGTGCAGCACGAAGGGCGAGGCGCCCACATCCTGGGGCGTGCCGCGGAAGACTTCCTCAGCGCTGGCCAGCGGCTGGCCACGACGTAGCCGTTTCACCACGAACGGGTAGCCGGCCGACGTCAGCGTGCCTGCGCCCCAGTCGCGCGCCAGCAGCAGCGTGTCGGCGTCCAGCCAGGCCGCGTACTGTTTGGAATCCGGCAGCACGAAGCCTCCAGTGACGAACTGCCCGCGCGCCAGATCGAATTCGCGCAGCGTGACCGCATCCTCGCCGCCATCTGACAGCGCGATCAGCCCCAGCCGTTCCTCCGGACCCAGGCAGGTGATGCCTTTCCATACCCATTGCCGGCCTTCGGCGTGGGATAACGCGTCCAGGTCCAGCACCGTTGTCCACTGCGGCTCAGCCTTTACATAATCTTCCTGACTGGTGCATCGCCAGATGCCCTGGCGATGCGCGGCGTCGCGCCACAGGTTGAAGACACGTCCATTCAACAAGTCGGGAAAGGCGAGGCGATGCTCGCTGGTGGCAATGGCGAGCGCGGCCGCGTGGAAGTGTGGATAAAGCGGATCCGCCGTCAGGCGCTGCAGCGTGCGCGCGTTCTCCGCTTCCACCCAGGCCATGGCTCGGGCGCCAGTCCAGTCCTCGAGCCAGATCCACGGATCATCTTCCACCGCGATCTACCGGACCGCGGTGTGGCGCGGCATCACCCGCACGGTGATGCGCCGGGGATCAGCCGCCAAGGCGGCATCCGCCAGCAGCAGTTTCAGACGTGCGGCCCAGGCGGGGCTGTCAGCGAGCAATACGATTTCATCCTCCTTCTCCACGCAGGCCACGATGTGCCCGCGGAGGGCCGCCGGCAGGGCGCCACACAGTCGCTGAATGGCGACATACAGCTCGGCAGGTGCGGTGGCCACCGGCGCACTGGCCCCCATGCGCTGCAGGAGCGTGGCCGCACTCTGAACTGTGCGGGTAGCCCGGTTTCGCGGGTTGTCTCGGTGGGGCTTCTTCGGCATAGTCAGTCGGACGTGTCTGACACCCAGCCTAAATGAACCTGATCTTTTTCTCCCGCCGACAGGGGCTGGCCAAGCACCTGCACCTGACCCACCCGGTCACGCTGGCGCTTGCCAGCCTCGCGGGTATCGCGGTGCTGGGCGCCACCTTCGCGCTGGGCGTGAGCCTGGGCTCGCGCGGCATCGACCGCCATGCCCACCTTGCCGAGCTGGGCTCATTGCGGCTGCAGGTGCAGGATCGCATCGACGCCATGTCGGTGCGCATGGGCGAGATGAACGCCCATGTGCTGCGCCTGGATGCGCTGGGCCGGCGCCTGACGCAGATGGCCAACATCAGCAGTGGCGAGCTGAATTTCGACCTCGCCCCGGCCGTGGGTGGCCCCGAGTCCGATGAAGGGCGCGGCATCAGCGTCGAGGTGCCCGATCTCACCCGCATGCTGGACGGCCTGCAGGCCAAGCTCGAGAAGCGCGATGCCCAGCTGCTGGCGCTGGAAAACGTCATCCTGTCGCGCTCGCTGAACGAAGCGCTGCTGCCGGAAGGCCGGCCGGTGCGGGGGGGCTACATTTCCTCGTATTTCGGCGGCCGTCAGGATCCTTTCGACGGCACCGAGGATATCCACCCGGGTGTGGACATCGCAGGCGCCGCCGGCTCCGAGGTGCTGTCAGTGGCCACCGGGCTGGTGTCGCGGGCGGAGCGCAGCGCCAGCTACGGCAACCTGATCGAGATCAACCACGGCAACGGCTATGTGACCCGCTATGCGCACAATGCCTCGCTGCTGGTGGATGTGGGGCAGACCGTGACCCGCGGGCAGCCGATCGCGCTGATGGGGTCCACCGGGCGCTCCACCGGGCCGCACCTGCACTTCGAGGTGCTGCGCTTCGGCCAGCGGCTCAATCCGCTCAAATTCATCGATCCTTAGGGGCTCGCAGGCCCTTCCCGGCCCTCCGCCCTCCTGAGGCGCAGCAGGGCCGCCCTGTCTGTCGTAAAATAACGGGTTAAACCCACCTGTCACCGGGGCGGACCGGGTGCAGGGCGATCAGGAGGGGCTTGAAACAGCGCTTCCCGCCATCATTTTGCTCCGGTTGCCGCCAATCCCGAGGTTCCACGTTCCGTGCTCCAGTTCCTGACGCGTATTTTTGGCAGCCGCAACGAACGTACCGTGCGTGGCTATCGGGGGCTGGCGGCACAGGCCGGGAAGCTCGAAGACTCCCTCAAGGCCCTGTCGGACGAGGCGCTGGGCGCCAAGACGGCAGAGTTCCGCGAGCGGCTGAAGACCGGCACCACGCTCGATGCGCTGCTGCCGGAGGCCTTTGCCGTGGTGCGGGAAACCGCCCGCCGCACCCTCGGCATGCGCCATTTCGACGTGCAGCT
>JBEVNO010000016.1:0-18558 GCA_040508085.1 Steroidobacteraceae bacterium | reverse complement strand
GCGCAGAACTGCGGGAACCACGCGGTATACACCTTCTCGTTCATGTCCCGCAGGCCCGCGGGCCGGTTCACCACCAGCGCACCGGCGAGCTCGGCGCGCTCCAGGATGTAGGTGCTGTAGATGAACTCCATGTCGAAGGGCGGATCCTTGCGCATCAGGATCACGTCGAAATCCCCCAGCGCCGTATCCTGCCTGTCGCCGAGCGTGAACCAGCTGGCGGGGTCGGGCCGCACCTGCAGGGGCCGTGCGCGGCCCCGCGCCACGCCGTCGCGCAGGTAGAGGTCGGACTGGGTGAGGTACCAGAGCTCGTAGCCATGCCGGTGGGCCGCCAGCAGCATGGCGAGGGTGGTGTCCTTCGCGTACTTGATGTCCTCGATCGGATCCATCACCACGGCCAGGCGAAAGGGTTGTGTCATGAAGTATCAGGGTTCCTGAAACGTGTGCCAGTTCAAGGCGCAATGTTATCCCACTGTCAAAATCATCTTGCCCTGCCGCGTGGTCAGCAGGCCGCCCGATATGTTAAAAGACCGGGGATACAACACGCTATGACCCAAGCCGGGAGCACGAACATCGTGAGCGACGAGAGCTCGACCCTGAAGGGCCTGAAAGTGCTCGTCATCGACGACAGCAAGACCATCAGGCGTACGGCCGAGACCCTGCTGGCCAAGGAAGGCTGCGAGGTCTTCACGGCCATCGACGGCTTCGACGCGCTGGCCAAGATCGCCGACCACCAGCCGGACATCGTCTTCGTGGACATCATGATGCCGCGCCTGGATGGCTACCAGACCTGCGCGCTGATCAAGCACAACAAGGTGTTCCGCAACATCCCGGTGATCATGCTGTCCTCCAAGGACGGCCTGTTCGACCGCGCCCGCGGGCGCATCGTCGGCTCCGAGCATTACCTGACGAAGCCGTTCACCAAGGAAGAGCTGCTGGGTGCGATCGAAACGCACATCGGGAGATAGCCAGTGGCCCTGATACTCATCGTCGACGACTCGCCCACCGAAGTGCACGTCATCCGCAAGGCGCTCGAAAAGAGCGGCTTCACGACGGCCACGGCGCGCGACGGCCAGGAAGGCGTGCGCCTGGCGCGCGAACTGCATCCTGACCTCATTTTCATGGATATCGTGATGCCCGGCATGAACGGCTACCAGGCGACGCGCGCCATCGTGAACGACCCCGGCACCCGCAAGATCCCGATCGTGATGGTGACGACCAAGGGTCTGGAGACCGATCGCGTGTGGGGGCTGCGGCAGGGTGCAGTGGACTACATGGTGAAGCCGGTCTCCGCCGACCTGCTGGTGCAGAAAGCCTTGACGACGCTAGCCGCGTAAGGAGCGGTGAGCTTGGATCCCAGCTCCGTGATCCGCGCCCTGCGCGACAAGCCCTACGACCTGCTGGTGGCGCTGGACCGTCGCGGCCGCGCAGTGGGCGCCGTGCCCGGCGATGAAGTCGATGCCGCCCGCGAATGGGTGGGCGTGGCCTGGCGCATGGCCGGCGAGGCCTACCTGGTGGCGCGCGAGGAAACCCGCGAGGTGCTGCCGTACCCCTCGCAGCTCACCCGCGTTCCCGGCGCCAAGGGATGGGTCAAGGGTCTGGCCAATGTCCGCGGCACACTGCTGCCCATCATCGACCTGCGCCAGTACCTGGGCAGCGGCGCGACGCCGCTGACGCGCAACACCCGCGTGCTGGTGGTCAACCACCGCGATGTGCCCGCCGGGCTGATGGTGGACGAGGTGCTGGGCTTCCGGCGCTTCACGGACGGTGAGTTCAGCGGCGATGCGCCGCCCACCATCGTCCGCTGCGAACGTTACGTCGCCGGCGCCTTCCGCCGCGGCACCGAGGCCTGGCCCGTACTGAGCCTGCGCCTGCTGGTGGAGAATCCGGGGTTCATTGATGCAGCAGCCTGACCACAACTTGCGTTCCTCGCGGGGCTCGACCTGGATCCTGGTCGCCGCGGTGGTGGCCGTGGCGGCCGCGGCACTGGGTTTCCTGTCCGGCGGGTCGTTCGGCATTCTTGCCGGGGTGCTGGCACTGGCCGTGCTGCTGCCGCTGGCGCTGCTGTTCAACTCGATGCGCAGCGCGGTGGATGAAACGCAGTTCGCCCAGCTCGCCATGGAGACCCAGCGCCACGAGGGCGAACGCAACCAGGCGGCCATCCTGCGGCTGCTGGATGAGATCGCGGGACTGGGGCAGGGCGACCTCACCGCCACGGCCACCGTCACCGAGGACATCACCGGCGCCATCGCCGACTCGGTGAACATCGCGGTGGAATCCCTGCGAGGCCTGGTCACCACCATCAACCAGTCGTCGGCGCAGCTCGACGGCACTGCGCGCCAGACCCAGGCGCTGGCGCAGCACCTGGCCAAATCCTCCAATGCGCAGTCGCGGCAGATCGCGGCGGCCACCGAATCCATCGCCGCCATCGCTGGCTCCATCGAGGAGGTGTCGGGCAATGCCGAGCGTGCCGCCGACGTGGCGCGCCATTCGGTGGATATCGCGCACAAGGGTGGCGAGGCCGTGCGCCGCACCATCGACGGCATGAACACCATCCGCGAGACCATCCAGGATACCTCCAAGCGCATCAAGCGCCTGGGCGAGAGCTCGCAGGAGATCGGCAACATCGTCGAGCTGATCAACGATCTGGCCGAGCAGACGAACATCCTCGCCCTCAACGCCTCCATCCAGGCTTCCATGGCCGGGGATGCCGGGCGCGGCTTCGCGGTGGTGGCGGATGAAGTGCAGCGGCTGGCCGAACGCGCCGCCAATGCCACCAAGCAGATCGATGCACTGGTGCGCACCATCCAGGCCGACACCAATGGCGCGGTGGTATCCATGGAGCGCAGTACCGCGGACGTGGTCGGCGGCGCCCAGCTGGCCGAAAACGCAGGTTCGGCGCTGGAGAAGATCGAGCAGGTGTCCAACCAGATCGCAAGCCTGGTGCACAACATCTCGGCCAGCTCGCGCAGCCAGACGCAATCCTCGCAGAGCGTGGCGCGCAACATGCAGGTGCTGCGCGAGATCTCCACGCAGACTGCCGACGCCACCAGCAACACGTCGGATGCCATCGCGAAGCTCGCGCAGCTGTCCGCGGCGCTGCGCAAGTCGGTAGCCGGCTTCCGTCTCCCCGACAGCACGGGCTCATCGCAGCGCGTGCCACTGCTTCCAGATGTGCCCACGGTTTCCACTGCCGCGTCCGGGAAGTTCCGGCGGGTCTCGGGTGACAGCAATGGCTGAAGCCGCGCCGCCGCAGGTGGCCAGCCAGACGCTGGACGCCGTCTCCCGCGAGATCATGGCCTCGCTGGGCGAAGCCCGCATTGCCATCGAAGCCTTCGTGGAACAGGGCGACAACCTGTCGCTGCTGGTGCGCTGCCGTGACGAACTGGCGCAGGTGCAGGGCGTGCTGCGCGTGCTGGAGATCCATGGCGGCGCGTTGCTGGCCGAGGAGATGCACCAGGTCTGCGCCTATCTCGAGGCCACTCTGGAAACGCGCAAGAACCAGGCCGAGGCGCTGGATGCACTGATGCGCGCCATCGTGCAGCTGCCCGGCTACCTCGACCGCGTGATGGCCGGTGGGCGCGACATGGCGCTGGTGCTGCTGCCGCTGCTGAATGACATGCGCGCCGTGCGCGGCAGTCCGTTGCTGTCCGAAGGCACCCTGCTGTCGCTCAATCTCAAATCCGACCGGCAGGCGGCGCCGCAGTCGCCGCCGGCGGGCGAGGACGCCGTATCGGTCGGCCAGCTGGCCCGCAAGCTGCGCGCCAACTACCAGGCCGCGATGGTGGGCTGGATCCGCGGCGAACGTGTCGAGGTGCATCTGGAGAACCTCGCCGCCGCCGCGGCGCGGCTCGAGAAGATCGCCACCACGCAGGCGCTGTTCCAGCTGTGGTGGGTGGTGGGCGCGGTGATCGAGGCGCTGCGCGACCATGGCCTGGATGGCGGCGTGTCCGTGAAACGGCTGCTGGGCCTGGCTGACCGCGAGATCCGCCGCCTGTATGAGCAGGGCGAGGCGCGCTATGCGCAGAACCCGCCGATGGAACTGCTGAACAATCTTCTCTATTACGTGGCGCGCGCCACCACCAACAGCCCGCGCGTGGCTGCGGTGCGCGCCTCGTTCCGGCTGGGCGAGCTGCTGCCGGTGGACGACAGCGTGGAGCAGGAGCGCGAGAACCTGTCGGCGCCCTCCATCAAGCTGATGCAGACCGTGGCCGCGGCCATCCGCGAGGACCTCGCCAAGGTCAAGGACGTACTGGACATCTTCGTGCGCCGTGGCGGCGCGGAACCCGAGGAGCTCGGGCCGCAGGTCGAACTGCTGCGCAAGATCGGCGACACGCTGGGCGTGCTGGGTCTGGGCGAACAGCGCGCGCGGGTGCAGGGCGAGATCAGCAAGCTCGAGGCGCTGATCGCAGGCAAGGTGCGGCCGTCCGAGTCCTCGCTGATCGACATCGCGGCGGCGCTGATCCAGGTCGAGGACCGTCTCGACGGTGAACTGGTGGGCATGATCCTGCCGCGCGCGGCCGTGCCCGAGGGCGATGCCGCGCCGGATGTCGACTTCCAGCTGGTGCAGTCCGCGGTGCTGCGCGAATGCGTGGTGAATCTCGCCCGCCTGAAGGAATACATCGCCCAGAACGTGGGTGGCACGCTGGATACCGCCGGCTTCGACAACTGGCAGGATCTGGCGCGCGGCATCCAGGCCGGCCTTCTGATGCTGGGCAAGACGCGCGCCGTGCAATGCGTGGAGCGCATCACCGCCCACCTGCGGGTGGTGATGCAGCAGGGTGGCGCCAAGCTTCCCGGCCAGGGGCTCGACCGCCTCGCCGATGCCATCGTCAGCGTCGAGTACTACATGGAGACGCTGCAGGCCGGGCGCACCGACCCCTGGTACATGCTCGACAATGCCGAGATCGCCCTGCGCGCCGTGGACGAACAGCCGGCGCATGTACCGGTGGTCGGGCTGCGGGGCGAGAAAAAGCACACCGGAACCGTGGTGCTGGAAGATCCTGCCCCGCCCGTGGCCGTGCCCACCGAGCTGCCGACGCTCGAGCCGCACGCCGGCGCGCATGGCGCCAGCGATGCCGCAGATCCAGAACTCATCACGCTGTTCCTCGAGGAGGCGCGCGAGGAGGCGGCGAAGATCCAGCGACATCTGCCCGCCTGGGACCTGGACCCGACCCAGGAGGATTCGCTGGTGGCCGCGCGCCGCGCGCTGCACACCCTCAAGGGCAGTGGCCGCGTGGTGGGCGCCAATGCACTCGCCGAGTTCGCCTGGTCGATCGAAAATCTGCTGAACCGGCTGCTCGACAAGACCCTGACGCGTTCGCCCCCGATACTGGGAGTGCTGCGCGATGCCCTGCCAGTGCTGCCACAGCTGATCGATCAGCTGGAAACCGGCCGCGCACCTGCCAGCGATGTCGCCGGGCTGTCCGCCCGCGCCCATGCCCTTGCTGCTGGCAAGTCGGTCGACATGCTGCTGGATGCGGCCGCGGCGCCGGCACCAGCACCGATGCAGGCGCCGGCGCCGGAAGTGGCGGCTGCGCAATGGTTCGAGCCGGCGCCCGAGCCCGAGCCCGAGCCCGAGCCCGAGCCCGAGCCGGAGGTCGATTTCACGTTGCGCGACATCTATGCGCGCGAGACCACCAGTCACATCGCGACGGTGCGCGAATGGCTGACCAAGGTGCGGCACCAGCCCGGGCCGCATGAATTGCCGGAGGAGGTCTACCGCGCCTGCCATACCTTGTCAGGCAGCTCCAAGATGGCCGAGGCCCGGCATGGCATCCGTCTCGCCGAGCCGCTGAACCACTGGCTGCGCAAGAGCTTCGACAGTGGCGTCGGCGTGGATGCAGGTGACCTCGCGCTGATCGACGAATGCATGGGCGCGATGGAGGCGGTGAGCCGCTATCTCGACGAAGACACGCTCTTCTTCGCCTCGCACGAGGGGCTGCTGGCGCGCATCGCCCAGGCAGAGGCGGAGCTGGAACGTCGCATCGCGGCCACGGCTGTGGATACCGACATCAAGGCGCTGTTGCCCGAGGCGCCGGAATCCGAATACACGCCAGCGCCAGCGCCGGCACCCTCGGCACCCGCGCCGGCCTCCGACGAGGCCGATGCCTCCTACGATCCGGAGATCGCGGCGATCTTCAGCGAGGAGGCTACCGAACTGCTGGAGGCCTGCCAGTCCTCGTTCCAGGGCATCAGCCTGACAGCGCCGCGCAGCGAGGAATTCGCCGCGCTGAAGCGCCCGCTGCATACCATCAAGGGCGGCGCGCGCATGGCGGGCGTGAAAGCGATGGGCGACCTGTCGCATGAGCTCGAATCACTGATCACCGGCATCGAGCTGGGCACTGTGGCGCCCAGCCGCCAGGCGCGCGAGGCGCTGCAGCGCTCACTCGATGCGCTCAGCCAGATGCGCGACCTGCTGGCGGCGAACCAGCCCGTGCACGCCGACCGCGCGCTGCTGGCACAGGTGCGCGCGCTGTTCGGCGACACCGATGTGATGGAGCAGCTGACAGTGGCGGCCGCGCCGGAGCTGATTCCCGTACCCCCGCCCGAGACGGAGGCGCCGGCCGCCACGCCGTGGGAGCCGCAGCCGCCGGCTTCGAATGTGGTGGAGCTGCCGTTGCCGCCGGCATTCGACCAGCCACTGCTGGAAGCACCACTGCAGGTGCCCACTCCGGTGCTGATCGCACCGGTGGCCAGCACGCCGCCGACACCGGTGGCACCGCCCGAGCGGCCACCAGCCTTCGCGCGCCTGATGGCGGCGGCGGCCGTGCCACCCGGGCGCGAGCCCATGCTGCCGCCCGAACGTACCGAGATGGCGCGCGTGGATGCGGAGCTGCTGAACCAGCTGCTGAACCAGGCCGGCGAGGTCAGCATCGCGCGCTCGCGTGTCGAACAGCAGCTGGGCTCCACCGAGTTCAACCTGGCGGAGCTGTCGCGCACCGTGACGCGGTTGAAGGAGCAGCTGGCCAAGCTCGAGATGGAAACCGAGGCGCAGATCCTGCATCGGCATGAGACCGAAACGGGCCCGCGCGCGGAGTTCGATCCGCTGGAGCTCGACCGTTATTCCTCCATCCAGCAGTTCTCGCGCGCGCTGGCGGAAACCGCCAGCGACGTACAGAGCATCCAGCAGCTGCTGGAGTCGCTGACCCAGGAAACGCAGAGCCTGCTGGTGCACCAGGGCCGCACCATCACCGAAATGCAGAACGGCCTGATGCGCACGCGCATGGTGTCGTTCCAGCGCCATGTGCAGCGCCTGTCGCGCATCGTGCGGCAGGCCGCCACCGATACCGGCAAGCAGGCCGAGCTGGTGGTGGAAGGCGCCACCGGCGAGCTGGACCGGCAGGTGCTGGAGCGCATGCTGCCGCCGTTCGAGCACCTGCTGCGCAACGCCGTCGTGCACGGCATCGAATCCCCCGAGCAGCGCGTCGCGGCGGGCAAGGATGCATCCGGGCGCATCCACCTGGAGCTGCGCCGGGAGGGCGCCGAAGTCATCGTCGACGTGCGCGACGATGGCGCCGGCATGAACATCGACAAGATCCGCAGCAAGGCACTGTCGCTGGGCCTGATCCGCGAGGACCAGGCCCTGACGGACGAGGAGGCCATGCAGCTCATCCTCGAGCCGGGGTTCTCCACTGCGGAGAACCTGACGCAGGCCGCCGGCCGCGGCGTCGGCATGGATGTGGTCGCCACCGAAGTGAAGAAGCTCGGCGGCGCGCTGCACATGGAGACCACCAACGGCGCAGGCTCGCGCTTCACCATCCGCCTGCCGCTGACGCTGGCCGTGAGCCATGCGCTGATCGTGCGCATCGCGGATGAGTACTACGCACTGCCGCTGCCCACCGTCGAAGGCGTGGTGCGCATCGCGCGTGAGGAAGTGCAGCAGCACCTGCTCAGCGAACACCCCTCCTATGTCTACGGCGGCCACAAATACCGCTTCCAGCATCTGGCGAATTTCGTCGGGCTGGAGCCCGGCCCGCTGCCGGATGTGGACCCGACGCTGCCAGTGGTGCTGGTGCGTGCCGGCGAACTGTCCACCGGTCTGGTCGCCGAGGAACTCATTGGCAGCCGCGAAATCGTGGTGAAGCCGGTGGGTCCGCAGATCTCCTCGATCCGCGGTGTTTCCGGCGCCACCATCCTGGGCGACGGCCGCATCGTGGTGATCCTCGACATCGGGGCGCTGGTACGCGCCGGCTGGCGCGGCCGGCAGCAGCCCAGCGCGGTGCGCGACCGGCTGGACCGGCGCATCGTGGCGCTGGTGGTGGACGATTCCATCACCGTGCGGCGCGTGACGCAGCGCCTGCTGGAACGCAATGGCATGCGCGTGCTGACCGCGCGCGATGGCGCCGATGCACTGGTGGTGATGGAAGAGCAGGTACCCGATGTGGTGCTGCTCGACATCGAGATGCCGCGGATGGATGGCTATGAGGTGGCCGGCCGCATGCGCGCCGATGCACGCCTGAAGCAGGTGCCCATCGTGATGATCACTTCGCGCGTGGGCGAGAAGCACCGCGCCCGCGCGCTGGAACTTGGCGTCGATGAATACCTGGGCAAGCCATATCAGGAAAGCCAGGTGCTCGATGCCATCGCACAGCTGGTCGACCGCGCGGGTGGTTCGCGCGTCACCGGCTCATAGGCAGGAAGGTTATGGCGCAGGATCGTCCCGCGGAACTGTACGGACTGATGGTGCCGCTGGAACAGGACCAGCTGCTGGTGCCGCGCGGCTGCGTGGCCGAGGTGGTGGGCTACCAGACACCGCAGGAGATGACCGGCGCACCCCCCTGGCACCTGGGCGTCATCAAGTGGAATGGCCGCGATGTGCCGCTGGTGTCTTTCGAGGGCTGCGCCGGCGGTGACGTGGCGCCGCCCACACAGCGCTCACGCGTGGTGGTGCTGAATGCCATTTCCGAACAGGTGCATTCGGGCTATCTGGCCATCCTGTCGCAGGGCTTTCCGCAGCTGGTGCGCATCAGCCCCGAGTTCGTGAAGATGGATGCGCGCCGCAGTTTTGCGGACGACAGCCCCATCGCCTGCCAGATCCAGCTGCTGGATGAGACACCGCTGGTGCCGGATCTGGATCGCCTGGAGGAAATGGTGGCCCAGGAAACCGAGGCATTGCCCGGGGACGGCGAAGCCGGCTGAGCGGCTACGCCAGCGCGGGATAATCCGTATAACCCGTGGCGCCTGGCGCATAGAATGTCGCCGGCACTGGCACATTGAGCTGCGCCCCCGTCGCGAAGCGCTGCGGCAGATCCGGGTTGGCAATGAACAGCTTTCCATAGGCCACCGCATCGGCCTCCCCCGCCGCAATCACCGCTTCGCCACTGGCCTGGTCGAAGGCCTCATTGGCCACATAAACGCCGCCGAAGGCCTGTTTCAGCTGCGGGCCGATACGCTGCGGCCCGATCCGCTCACGCGCCGCGATGAACGCAATGCGCCGCCTGCCCAGCTCGCGCGCCACGTGGCTGAAGGTCGCCAGCGCATCCGAGTCGCCCATGTCGTGCGAATCGCCGCGCGGCGCCAGGTGCATGCCTACGCGTGATGCGCCCCAGACGCTGATCACTGCATCGGTCGCCTCCAGCATCAGCCGGGCGCGATTCTCGATGCTGCCGCCATAGTCGTCGGTGCGGTGGTTGGAGCGATCCTGCAGGAACTGGTCGAGCAGGTAGCCGTTGGCGCCATGCAGTTCCACGCCGTCGAAACCTGCCGCCAGCGCATTGGCTGCGCCCAGGCGGAACTGCTCGACGATGCGCGGCAGCTCCTCGCGCGCCAGTGCACGCGGCACCACGTAAGGGGTTTCCGGTCGTACCAGGCTCACGTGGCCACGCGGCGCGATGGCGCTGGGCGCCACGGGCAGTGCGCCATTCAGGAACGTGGGATGCGAAACGCGGCCCACGTGCCACAGCTGCATGAAGATGCGGCCGCCTGCAGCGTGCACCGCCTGCGTCACCGCACGCCAGCCCGTGACCTGCTCGGCGGACCAGATGCCCGGCGTATCGGCGTAGCCCACGCCCTCCGGCGTCACGGCGGTGGCCTCGGTGAGGATGAGGCCGGCGCTGGCGCGCTGCCGGTAGTAGTCCACCATCAGGGCATTGGGGACGCGGCTGGTGCCGGCGCGCGAGCGCGTCAACGGCGCCATCAGGATGCGGTTGGGCAGCGTGAGGTCGCCGAGGCGCAGCGGAGTGAACAGTTGGGACATGCGGGATCCGTTGTGGGAGAGCGGCTAAGTGAGGTCGCCAGCGGCGAATTGCAAGGCTGCCAGTGCGGCCAGCCCCGCCGTCTCGGTGCGCAGCACGCGCGGGCCGAGGCGGCAGGCGCGAAAGCCCGCCCGCTGTGCGGCCTGTACTTCCTCCGCGTCGAAGCCGCCCTCCGGCCCCACCAGCAGGCACACGGAGGTGGGCGCCGTGCCCGCGACGTGCAGCAACGACTGCAGCGACTGCGACCCCGCGTCCGGCGCCAGGATCAGCCTGAGTTGCGCCGCCACCGCAGCCACCGCCTGCGCGAGCGAGACGGGGGCTGCCACTTCGGGAACGCGATCGCGCCCGCTCTGCTCACAGGCACCGATGACCACGGCCTGCCAGTGCTGCTGCTTGCGGGCGGCGGTCTCGGCATTCAGGCGCACGTTGGTGCGCGCGGCCGCCAATGGCACGATGCGGGAGACACCCAGCTCGGTGGATTTCTGCAGGATCAGATCCATCTTCTCGCCGCGCGCAATGCCCTGCAGCAGCGTGGTGACCAGCGGCGACTCCCGCGCCACCGGGTGATGCGCACCGACGGTGAGCGTGACATCCGCCCGGCGTACCGACGCGATGCTGGCTTCGAACTCACCGCCCTGGCCGTTGAACACACGCAGCGCCGCGCCGGCCTCCAGCCGCAGTACACGCGCCAGGTGCTGGGCCGGTCCTGGCGGCAAGGGGAGGCTGGTCCCGCTGGCGAGCGGCGCCGCCACGAAGACGCGCGTCAGTCGCATGTGGCGGCCTCGATGCCGCTGCCCGCCACATCGGCGAGGAAGTCGATCTGCTCCGGCGTGATCACATAGGGCGGCATGAAGTAGATGACATTGCCCACCGGCCGCAGCAGGGCACCGCGCTCCAGCGCGTGGCGGTAGACGCGCAGTCCACGGCGCTCGCGGAAGTCATACGGCTCGCGCGTGGCGCGATCACGCACCATCTCGATGGCGAGGATCATGCCGGTCTGTCGCACCTCACCCACGTGCGGATGATCGGCCAGCGCCGCCGCAGCGGTGGCCATGCGTGCGGCCAGCAGGCGATTGCGTTCGATCACCGGCTCGCTGGCGAAAATGCCCAGCGTGGCGCGCGCGGCCGCGCACGCCAGCGGGTTGCCGGTGTAGCTGTGCGAATGCAGGAAGCCATTGAGCTTCGCGTACTCATCGTAGAAGGCCGCGTACACCTGCTGTGTGGTGAGCACCGCCGACAGCGGCAGGTAGCCACCGGTCAGCCCCTTCGACAGGCACATGAAATCCGGTGTGATGCCCGCCTGCTCGCAGGCGAACAATGTGCCGGTGCGACCGAAGCCCACGGCGATCTCATCGGCGATCAGGTGCACGCCGAACTCATCGCAGGCCTCGCGCAGCAGGCGCAGGTACAGCGGGTCATACATGCGCATGCCGGCGGCGCACTGCACCAGCGGTTCGACGATGACGGCCGCGGTCTCGTGCGCGTGGCGTTCGAGCAGGGCACGCATGGCGAGCGCGGCGCGCCTGGCCACATCAGCCGGCTGCTCGCCGGGTTCGGCATCCCAGGCATCCGGCGAGGGCGCGGTGATGACGTCCATCAGCAGCGGTGCATAGATGTCCTTGTAGAGCGCCACATTGCCCACCGCCAGCGCGCCCAGGGTTTCGCCGTGATAGCTGTTGGCGAGCGTGATGAAACGCTTCTTGGCCGGCTGCCCGGCATTGCGCCAGTAGTGGAAGCTCATCTTCACCGCCACCTCCACCGCGGCGGAGCCGTTGTCGGCGAAGAAGCAGCGTGCGAGGCCGGGCGGGGCGATGCGCAGCAGTTCCTCGGCCACGTCCACGGCCGGCTCGTGCGTGAAGCCCGCGAAGATCACCTGCTCCAGTTCACCCAGCTGGCGGGTGAGCGCGGCATTGATCACCGGATTGGCGTGGCCGAACAGGTTCACCCACCAGGAGCTGATGGCATCGAGGTAGCGTCTGCCGTCCATGCCTTCCAGCCATACACCCTGGCCGCGGCGTATCGGGACCAGCGGCAGTTCATGCTCGTGATCCTTCATTTGCGTGCAGGGATGCCACAGGCAGGCGAGGTCGCGTGCCGCCAGCGCGGCGGACTTGTCCGGGGATAGGTTCATGCGCGCATAATGATCCTACAAGCGCGCAGGTCCTGGGGGGATCAAGATGGGTTCGAAGCGGACAATCGCCAGCGTGGCGCTGGCAATCGGGGTCATGGCCGCCCTCGCAGGCTGCAAACCGGCCGCGGTGGCCGGGGCGCCGCCGGGGCAGGTCGATGCAGCACGGCTCGCGAACATCGCCGCCGAGCCCGGCCAATGGCTCACCACGGGCCGGGATGGGGGCAAGACCCACTACTCGCCGCTCGACCAGATCAACCACGAGACGGTGGCACGCCTGGGGTTCGCCTGGGAATTGAAGACCGGCACCAACCGCGGCATGCAGGCAACGCCCGTGGTAGTGGATGGCGTGATGTATACCTCGGGCGTGGCCGGCCGTGTGTACGCCGTGAATGCCGCCACCGGCGCGCAGCTGTGGCAGTTCGAGCCGCCGCTGCAGCTGCGCAATGCGCGCGGTTCCTGCTGCGACATCGTCAACCGCGGCGTGGCGGTGTGGAACGGCAAGGTCTATGTCGGTTCCTTCGAAGGCGGGCTGTACGCGCTGGATGCAAAGGATGGCAAGGTGCTGTGGCAGGTCGATACCTTCATCGACCACGAGCGCGCCTATTCGATCACCGGTGCGCCGCAGATCGCGGGCTCAGTGGTGGTCATCGGCAATGGCGGCGCGGAGTACGATTCGCGCGGCTACGTGTCGGCGTACAAGCTCGACACCGGTGAGCTGGCGTGGCGCTTCTTCACCACGCCCACCGATCCGGCGCAGCCGCAGGCGAACGCGGCGCTCGAGATGGCGGTGAAGACCTGGGATCCGAAGCGCGACTGGAGCTGGGGCGGCGGCGGCAATGCCTGGGACGGCTTTGCCTATGATGCCAAGAGCAATCTGGTTTATTTCGGCACCGCCAATGGCTCGCCCTGGAACACGAAGCAGCGCAGCCCGGCGGGCGGCGACAATCTCTTCCTCGCCTCCATCGTCGCGCTGCATGCCGACACCGGCGAATACGCCTGGCATTACCAGCAGACCCCGGGCGAGCGCTGGGACTACGACGCCACGCCACACATCGTGCTGGCTTCCCTGAAGATCGGTGGAGTCGATCGCGACGTGCTGATGCAGGCCTCGAAGAACGGCTTCTTCTACGTGCATGACCGCGTCACCGGCGAGCTGCTGGCCGCCGACAAATTCGTCGACGCCAGCTGGGCCACCGGCATCGACATGGCCACTGGCCGCCCGACCATCAATCCGGATGCCGACTACACGCTGGGCAAGCCGGTGGTGGTGTTTCCTTCCGGCGTCGGTGGGCACAATTTCAACCCGATGTCCCTGTCGGCCAGCACCGGCCTTGTGTACCTGCCCGCGGTGCACAGCGGCATGATGCTGGTGTCGGGGCCGGCCAAGGCGCGCGCACCGGCGCAGATGGCCGGCGGCTTCCAGGTGGCCTTCATCACCGGTCCCATCAACGCCGCGGCACTGCCGCCCGCTTTCCGCGCGGCGGCCGACCCCAAATATCTGGCGCGCGTGCCCAGCCTCGACGTGCATGCCTCGCTGAAGGCCTGGGATCCAGTGGCACGCAAGGTGGTGTGGGAGCACCGCTACCCCTCGTTCAATGACCATGGCGGCGTGCTGTCTACGGCGGGCGGGCTGGTGGTGCAGGGGAGCATCGACGGCATACTGCGCTTCTTCGACGACCGCACCGGCGCCGTGCTGAAGGAGATCGATACCGGCACCGCGCTGGTGGCTGCACCAATGGCCTATACCGTCGATGGCGTGGAATACATTGCCGTGCTCGCCGGCATTGGTGGCGGCGGCTGGAACCTGTGGACACCGGACAAGGTGGCGGCCCGGCGCGGCAACGAGAACCGCATCCTCGCCTTCCGCCTGGATGGCGGCGCCACGCCGATCCCCCCGGAGCTGCCGCCGCTGGCACCGATTCCCGCGCCGCCGGCCCAGCCGGGCACCGCGGCCGATGTCACTGCGGGTGGCGCCCTGTTCGCCGCCAACTGCGCCGGCTGCCATGCGAATTTCGAGCGTGCGCCGGTGCCGGACCTGCGGCGATCGGGCGTGATCCGCGACCAGGCGGCGTTCACCGCAGTGGTCAGGGGCGGCGCCCTGCAACAGCGTGGCATGCCCGCCTGGGACGATCTGCTCAGTGAAGCGCAGGTCGAACAGATCCGCGCGCATCTGGTATCCACGGCCGCGCAGGCGTATGCCGCGCAGCAGAAGGGTGCGGTGCCTGCGACCGAGCCGCCCGTCGCGGCGCACGAAGGGCACCTCTGAGCAGCAGCTATCGCGCCCAGGTGAAGCCGGCCACGTAACGCCGTCCGAGTACATCGAACAGCGTTTCGTTGGTCGGCATGGTGCCGCCGAAACCCCACAGTCCGGCGCGTGGCGGGTCGCGATCGAGCAGGTTCGAGACCTGCGCATAGGCGGTGAGCCCGGGGAGCTGCCGCAGCTTCCAGCTGGCGCGCAGGTTGGTGTATGCGCGGATCGGCAATTTGAACTCGTCGATGAGGGTCGGGGTGTAGGCCGCGCTGTAGCGCCCCGGACTGATCACGCGCTGCTGCAGCGTCAGTTGCAGCGGACCGCGCCAATAGGCCAGCGACATGTTCGCTTGCCACAGTGGTGCGCCCCCGGTGGCGCCGGTCTGGTTGGTGCGATCGACCTTGATGCCCGAGATGCCGGTGGTCGAGGACTCCAGCATGCGATTGGCGAACAACCGCAGCGCCATGGATTCCCCGCCGCCGAAGAGCTGTACCGGGCGCCGCAGCGCCACTTCCAGGTCGATCCCGCGCGAGCGCGCCTCCGTGATGTTCAGCACCGGATTGAGCACAGCCGTGATCAACCCGGTGCTCCCGTTGCGGATGATCTGGCCGCAGTAGGCCTGCTGGCCCGCCTGGCAGCGGTTCATGATGTTCTGCGCACCCAGCTGCGAGATCGCATCGTCGATGCGGATGTCGTAGTAGTCCGCCGAGAGCGACAGCCCCTGCACCTGCGCGGGAGTCAGCACCAGCCCACCGGTCCATGTGGTGGCCAGTTCCGGATCCACTTCCGGGTTGCCGGTGCGCGTCGAAGTGATGGCGTAGAAGCCGGGGCGGGGCGCGCCGGCGTCGTAGACCGTGGTGCCCGAACCGCTGATGTCGAAACGTTCCGACAGGCTGCCGGCGCGTACATCGCGCGACCGCGTCGCGCGCAGCCGCAACGCCGGATTCAGCTGCCAGTCGAGGCCACCCTTCCATGCAGCCACGGTGCCGCTGCCGCTGTAGCGTGCATAGCGCAGCGCCCCATGCGCGGTCAGCGCCCGCGCCAGCGGCAGGTCGGTGAGCAGCGGCGCCGCCACTTCCCCGAACAGTTCCCATACGGCGTAGGCGCCGGCTACACGATTCACCACCACCCGTTCGAAGACGTCAGGCGCATTCACGTAGGCAGCGGGCAGGCCGCGATAGCCGTCGAGCTGCGCCGCGCGCACCGTGACGCCTTCCAGTTCGTCGGGATCGAAGTGCGGTGTGTTGACCACGGCCTCGCGGCGCCAGTTCACGCCCATGGCCAGCTTCAGGGGGCCGGCCCGCAGGCCCGGTGCGATGCCCTGCAGCGTGAGTTCCGCCACCTGCTCGCTGACCTGCTGCGCCTGGGTGTAGCGGCCATCGGTGATCCAGGCGCGCGCCTGCGGTGACACCGAGCCTTCACCGAGTATGTTGACCGGCACGCAGCCATCGCCCGGGAAACTCAGGCTGGAGCGGCAGACGATGGCACCACTGGCCGGGTCGATGACGCTGTCGATGCCGCGATAGATGCGATCAATGCGCAGCGTGTCCGAATAGCGCAGCCGGTTGTTGTTCTCGCCGTACTGGTAGTAGCCATCCAGCTGCCAGTTGCCGAAGTCGCGCGCCGCGCCCGCGGTGACCGACAGCAGGTTGCCCTCGTTGCGCACGTGGCCGTTGCCCAGCTCGCCGTTGCCCATGCGGTTGAGGCGGAAGGAATCCAGATTCAGGTTGCGCATCTGCTGGCGCAGCGCGTCCGGCAGGAAGGCATTGTCGGCATGGATGGTGGCTTCCCAGGCGCCGAACAGTGCCGGCGGATCCTTGTCGAAACGGTTTTCGCTGTGGCCGCCCAGCACCTGTGCGAATGCCGTGAGGCCCGGAGTGAATTCGGTGGTGAACTTGGCGAAGGCATTGGCACGACGCTGGTCGGGAATCACCCAGATCAGGTCCGCGGCAGGATCAACCCCGTCCCCACCGGACTGCGTTACGCCGTTGTAGTAGCTGCCGCGCACGAAAGGTGCCGGCTGGCCTCCGGGCAGGAACTGCGTGCCTGCCAGCGGCCCGGCCGTAATCAGCCCGCCATAGGTATAGGTCACCGAGCGCACATCCGGCACCGTCACGATGAGCGGTCCGACGCCGGTGGGATTGCCCACGCTGGCCCAGCTCTGGAACCAGTCGCGGCTGCGGTAGCCGCGAATGCCCTCGGCGCGATACAGCTCGGCCGACACGGTGAGGTGCGAGTGCTCGCCCATGCGTGTGCCGAAAGCCAGCGACACTTCGCCGTTGCCATAGTCGCCGCGCTCCGACATTCCGCCCTGCGCCCGCACGCGCAGCCCGTTGAACGCGGAATCCAGATGCAGGTTCACCACGCCGCTCACCGCGTCGGAACCGTACGCCGCGGAGGCGCCGCCGGTCACCACTTCCACGCCGCGCAGCAGCGCCTTGGGCAGCAGCGCATAGTCCACGGTGCCGAAGCGCGTGGCGGGCACGATGCGCCGTCCATCCAGCAGCGTCAGGGTGCGGATGGAGCCGATGCCGCGCAGGTTCAGGTGGCTGGCGCCCGCCGCGGCCGAGGCGCCGAAGGACTGGCTCTGCGGCGTATCGCTGTTGAGGAACAGCGGCAGCTCCACCAGTGCCTCGGCCAGTGTGCCGGTGGAAAGCGCCTCCAGTTCCTCACGCGATACCGCGGTAACCGGCGTCGGAGTGGTCATGCCCAGTGCCTCGATCCGCGAACCGGTGACCTGCAGCTCCTCCAGTTCGTCGCGGTCGGATTCCGGACCGGCCTGCGTCCGGGCGACTGGCGGCGACGCACGCGCGGCTGGCGTTGCCTGTGCAGTGATCACGATCTGCCCATTGGCGTCGCGCAGGAACTGCAGCCCCGTACCCTGCAGCATGCGCTGCAGGGCCGCGTCGGGCTCCAGCTTGCCAAGCACCGCGCGCGTGCGGCGGCCGTCGGCGGTTTCGTACGGCACTGCCAGCGGCAGTGCGGCCTGTTCGGCAAAGCGGCGCAGTGTCTGGCTGGCAGGTCCCGCGGGGATATCGAAACGCAGCGGCGCGGCCATGACGGCACCTGGCATGCACAGCGACGCCGCGACCACCACAACCGTCAGCGTGCCGACGACTGTCCCCCCGTTGTTTTTCATGTTGGTCGACGAAAACTGCGACTAGTCGGGCGATGCGCGTCCATCGCGGGCGGATAACAGGATGTGCGTCTCGTCTTCCGTTACCTTGACGCCGAAGTTGGCCTGCAGTGAACCGAGCAGGGTGTGCAGGTTGTCCGTAGGAAAGTAGCCCACGATGCGCTTGCCGGCCAGCTCCGGGTCGGCGATGCGGATGTCCTTGGGAGTGTAGCGGTCGATCTCCGCGACGGCTTCCGCCAGGGTCTGCCCATCGAAGATGAGCACGCCGCGCCGCCAGGCCAGCCGCGCCTCGATGGCCTCCGCATCCAGTGTCGTTACCCCGCCCGAACCATCGGCGCGCAGCGCCAGCAGCTGGCCGGCGTTGAGCACTGCCACTTCCGGCGTGCCCGACACGCGCACCGTGCCCGAGGTGACCAGCACTTCGGCTTCCCGTTCGCCGCGTCGCCGGATATTGAAGGCTGTGCCCACCGCGCGCACCGCATGCTCGCCCACGGCCACGATGAACGGGCGGCTGGTGTCATGCGCTACTTCGAAATGAGCCTCGCCGCGACGCAGGGTCAGCTGCCGTTGCGTGGCCGTCATGTCCACGGTGATCTCGCTGTCCGTGTTCAGGGACAGCAGCGAGCCATCAGCGAGCATCACCGAATTGCGCTGGCCGGCATCGGTGGCATAGACCTGCACCAGCGTGGCGGCCGCAGTCTCCGCAGGCGAGCTGAAGGGGTTCAGCCGTGGGGTCAGCAGCAGCACCGCGGCCGCCACCGAGGCGGCTACGCCCAGGCCGACAAGCCAGCCACGCCGTGCCGCGGCGGCCGGGCCCCGGGGGGCCCGGGGGGGGGGGGGGGGGGGG
>JBEVNO010000193.1:0-62809 GCA_040508085.1 Steroidobacteraceae bacterium | reverse complement strand
CCATCGGCAAGCACCGCTTCCACGCCCAGCACCAGGTCGCGCGCCATGCCATAGCGCAGCACCCGATTGCCGCCGGCATTGGTCGAGATATTGCCGCCAATCTGGCAGGAGCCGCGGCCGCCCAGATCGAGCGGAAAGAACAGCTCTGCTTCCTCGGCCGCCTTCTGCACTGCCTCCATTGTCACCCCCGCCTCTACGGTGATGGTGCCCGCGGCGGTGTCGATCTCCTTGATGGTGCGCATGCGCTCCAGCGATATGATGACGCAGGGGCCCACCGGCACGGCACCACCGGCGAGACCGGTAAGGCCACCCTGCGGCTGCACGGCGATGCTGTGCGTGTTGCAGTAAGCCAGCACCTGCGAGACCTGCTGCGTGGTGCGCGGGAACACCAGCGCCAGCACGCCCACGTCGCGCTCGCCCGTTACGCAGTAATCACGTGTGTGCTTGTCGAGCAGTGTCGCGCTGGGAGCCAGCGCCACATCGGCGCCGACCAGTGCCGTGAGGTCGGCCAGAACCTTGGTGTCAGTCATTTCCCCCGCCCAGTCGTCGGTAATACTCGGCGACATTATCGCGGTATCGCCGCGAGTCATCGCCGGTTTCACCCGCACGCGTGAGCCGGGAGGAATCCTTGGCCTGCTGTGCCTTCAGGGCGGCCAGCTCCAGCTGGTTCACCAGCGCCGCCGTGCGCTGGTATTCGACATTCATCGGGTCGCCGGCAGCGGTGCCCCCGCCGCGGCGCAGTCGCTGGGTGAGCTCCGCCAGCGCGGCCGCATCGGTCTCGGCCAGCACGCCGTTGGCCAGCTGCTGGCGCAGCTGCGCCAGCCGTTCGGCGGAAAGCTGGGTCTGCGCACGCAATGCCTCGCGGTCGGCACCGACCAGCGGTACACCCTGCCGCAGTCCGCCGCCCTCGAAACGGCCGTTGCCGCCGCGGAAGCCATCGCCGCCGGCGCCGGCAATGCCGAAATTGCCGCTGCCGCCGTTGGCACCGCCGCCGGCGCCGCCCTGCGGGCCCGGGGTATTGCCACCCGCGCTCGCCTGGCCCTGGCCGCCCTGGCCGCTCTGGCCCGGACTGCCCTGGCTCTGCCCCTGGCCGCCTTCGCCCTGCTGGCCGCCGGCCTGGCCCTGCTGGCCTTCGCGTGCATTCGGGGAGCTGGCACCAGCCTGGCCCTGGCCGCTCTGGCTTTCGCTCTGGCTGTCGCCCTGGTTGCGGGCCTGCTGCTGCGAGCGCGCACGGTCGAGCGCGCGGCGCAGGTCGCCAAGCTCCGCCAGCAGGTCACCCGCATCGGCCTCGCGGCCCTGCTGGCGCCGGCCGGATTCGGATTCGGCCGTGTCGGCCGCCTGTTCCAGGCTCTGCTGCAGGCGCTGCAAGGTGTCGGTCACCACGCTCTCGCGCGTCGCGGCCTGCACGCCACGACCGCGCTCGATGTCACGGGCACTGCGCGACAGGCTGCCACTGGTATCCAGCTCTTCCAGTTCCTTGCGCGCCTCGGCCACCTGGCCACTGGCGCGCGGGGCTTCCTTCTCGGCCTGGCGCCGCGTGCTGTCCATGCGACGTTGCAGGGATTCCAGATCGCTCTGCAGCTCGCGGCGCGTGGTCGCCATGCGTTCCATGTCGGCGTAACTGATGCCGGGCTCGCGCGGCCGATTCGGGTTCGCGATGCCTGGCGGCGGGCGGCTGCCAATGGCGGCGCGCAGTTCGTTCTCGGCCCTGCGCTGGCGCTCCGCCAGCTCGCGCGCGGACTCGGCCAGATTCGAGAAGCGCTCGCGCTCCGCCTGCTGCTGGCTGCGCTCCAGCTGCTCGCGGGCGCGGTTCAGCTGCTCGCTGGCGCGGGTCTGGTTCTCGCGGCTGGCGCCCTGGCGCATCTGGTCCAGCGCCTGGGCCACCTGGCGGGCGGCCTCGGCGGCGGCGTTGTCCTGCGAAGGCGGCTGCCCACCAGGCTGGCCGCGACCCTGCTGCGAACCGCTCTGCTGCGAGCCACTTTGCTGCGATCCACTCTGGGGTGAACCGCCCTGTTGCGACCCGCGCTGCTGCGACTGTTGCTGGGCCAGCTGCTCCAGCTGGCGACGCAGCTCCTCCGCCTCGCGACGCAACTGCTCCTGCTGCCAGCGCTGCGCTTCGGGAGTGGCGCCCTGCCGCGCTGCCTCGCGCGCGAGCTGTTCCTGCCGGCGCGCCAGTTCGCGCAGCCGCCGCAGCGATTCGTCCTCCGCCTGGCTGCGCTGCTGCGCGGTCATCTGCGGCTCGGTCTCGTACTGGTTCTTCTCCAGGTCGAGCTCCAGCTCGGTCATTTCCGACACGTCGCGGCCGGCCTGCGAGCCGCCGCCACCACCGCCGCCACTGTTCTGCATCGCCACCTGGATCTCGCGGAAGCTGGCCTCGGCGCGCAGCAGGTGCTGCAGCGCCTGCTGTTCCAGCTGGATGGCATCCGGCAGCTGCATGTCGGTCAGGTTCTTCGCCGCCGGCTCCATCACCTTCGCGGCTTCTTCCAGGCTCTTCACGAACTGGTTGACGTTGGCGTCCTGCCCGGTGAGCGCGCGCGCCTTGGCGCGTTCGACCAGCGTGCGGGCCTGTCCGGCAAGCGTTGTCTGCACCTCCGCCAGCATGCGGGCATTGTCCGCGGCGCGTTCGCCATCGCGATCACTACCGGTTTCCTGGTTGCGCCGCAGGTTCCAGGTGGCGAGCAGCACTTCGCGCTGGCGGCGCGAGATGTCGCCGTCTTCGTCCTCTTCACCGCCGCCGCCGCCGCCGCCACCACCGCCCGCCTGCGATTGCGTGTAGCGCTGTTCGAAGGGCTGCACCTGGATCAGGAACAGGTCGGTCTGCACGCTGCTGGAATGATCCCGTGCCTGCGCGTAGTAGCTCACCAGATCGCCCGGGGCCAGCAGCGGCGCAGCGCCACCAGCGCCGGCGCGCTGCAGTTCTTCCAGCCGCAGCAGCGCGGCGGCCTGGATGTCGGCGCTGCCGGCGGGCAGCTTCTCTGCGCGCCACTCGCCGCCGTTGACCGAGTAATGCAGCTCGAGCGACTCCAGCCGGAAATCGTCGGTGGCCTGCACGCGCACTGGCACTTCCTCGATGGCCGTGGCGCGATAGTCCTTGCCGGGCCGCACGATCTCTACATTAGGCTTCTCATCGGTGACCAGTTCGATCACGTAGTCCGGCGACAGCGGCACGATCTCGTCGCCGAAGCGGGTGGCGATGCGGTAGTGCCCGGCTTCCCGCACCGCGAGGCTGCCACGGCTGGAGTTGCCGGTGACGGCGAGCTTCGCATCACTGCCGTTGATGACCAGCAGCGGCGTATCCAGCGGCGCGCTGGTGACCACTTCCACTGCCACGCGCGTGCCGGTGACGGCGCGGATGTCGCCGCCGTCTTCCTCGAGCCGCTGCGGCAGGCCCGTCCAGCCCGGATATTCATAAGTGAGCCGCAGCTTTTCGATGGTTGGCAGGTCGACCACCTGGATGCGATGCTCCGCACTCTTCATCCGGCCCGCCGTCACGTAATAACGCGCGCCATCCCGCACCGCGAACAGCGTGAAGGCATAGCCACCATTGGCGCCGGCTTCCATGGGCACCGTCTCCCACTCACCGCCGCCGTCGAAACGCACATGCACCTGCACTTCGCTGGCGTTGCCGCTGACTATCGCGGAGATGGGCAGATCCTGGTTGCGACGCACCGTGGCATCACCCGGTTCCACGGCGATGCCACCGGCGGCCGCGGCAATGCTGGCGGCGGGCGGCAGGCGGCCGAGCCACAGATGCCGTGCACCTTCGCCCACCGGCCCGCCCAGGAACAGCAGTACCACCAGCACGGCAGCAGCCGCGGCCGCGCCCAGCGACGGCAACCAGATGCGCCGCGTGGGAATGGTGCTGGCCAGGGGCTCGCGCTCGGCGATGGCGAGTGCATCAGCGGCCAGCAGATCGGTGAGCACCGACGCGCGACCCTGACGGGAGCGCTCCTGCAGGTAAGTAGCGATACGCCCGGACTGCGCCGGCAGCGCGCGCTCGAAGGCAGCGGCGCCAGCACCGCGACCGATGACCAGCCAGCGCCACGTCGCCCAGCCAGCAACCGCGAGCGCGGCAGCGAGCAGCACCAACCGCGCTCCAAGCGCAGCCGCATCGGTGAATGCGAATCGCCATAGCAGCAGCGCGCCGGCAACAGTGACCAGCAGCAGCACGCCCGCCAGCAGCGCCAGGCCACGCGCCGACAGGATCCACTGCAGGCGGCGCCGCGTCTGGTCGAGGTAGGCATCGAGCTGGTTGCGGGCTGTCATGACTACAGTTCCCTGCGGACGTGAAGGTGGTAGTTCGCCACCAGCGGCTCCATGAATGCAAGGGCTACCGCAGCCAGCAGCAGCCAGAACCACACCGGCAACAGACGTTCGCTGCTCGAAGCCGGCTCCGCAACCTGCCCCGAGACCTCCGGCCGGGCCTGCAGGGCCAGCCAGCGCGCCTGCGCGGCCTCATCCTGACGCGCCAGCCGCACTTCACGCGGATCCACATTCACCGCGATGAAATCGCTGCGGCCACCGCCGCGCAGCTCGTAGAAGCCCGGCATCTGCGGCAGCCAGCGCAACCCGTCAGCTGCGCCGCCCAGCATCACTGCGCGTTTGCCGGTGGGCTCGAACACCTGGGCGCCACCACGCCGCAGCGCCGCTGCATCCAGTGCGGTGCCTACGGTCGCCACTGCCGACTCGGCGCGCGTCCCGGCCAGCCACGCAGTGGCCTCGGCCACGAAGCGCACGAACAAGGGATGGATGGCCAGATCATTCCACTGCCGGTCCAGGGGCGAGGCGAACAGCAGCAGGCGGCCGGTGCCCAGCGATTGCTGCAGCATCAGCGGCGTGCCGTTGGTGAAGCGCATCAGCACCTGCGCGCCATCCGGCGCCTCGAGCGCCACATGGCGGAAGAAGCGGATCTGCCGCCAGGCGCCGGGCTCGCGCAGGATGGCATGGCTCTGCTCGAGCTCGGCGACGCGCGCCTCCTGGTTCGCCGCCGCGCGCGCATTGCCACGCGCCAGCTGCGCGCCGCTGACTGGCACCTGCGACAGCTGCGCGGTGCGCGCGCCCAGCGTCAGCAACGCCGCGCCGCCAGCTTCGACATAGCGCCGCAGTGCGGTGGCCGCGGCTTCATTCAGCAGGCCCACGTCGGACACCACGACTGCGGCAAATTCGCCCAGCTGGCGCGTGGCGAGGGCAGCGGGCACCGCGGCTTCCACGGCGAAGCGCGGCTGTGCCAGTGAGCCCAGGGCCGCGGCGAGGTAGTGCGCATCGTCCCCATCGGGACTGGCGGCCACCACCAGCACCTTGGGCTCCACATGCCGCAACAGCGCATACCAGGCATCGTCTGCGGCCAGATCATCACCTGCCGAAAGTCGGGCGGTGACGCGATGCTCGCCTGGCCCCAGCTCGCCGAGCGCGAAGCGCTCCACCGCGGGCAGCGACGTCACCGCACGCAGCGCGCGCCGCTCGCGCACAGTGCCATTGACCTCTACCTCGAGCGTGCGGCCGGCTGCCGCCGCGAGGTCGCCATCGAGCCAGATGCGCAGCGTACCCGCCTCGCGCGCATCTTCCTGGATACCTGCGACCCGCAGGTCAGCCACACCGGCCGCGCCCACATCGACCAGCGCGAAGCTCACGCCCGGCGGGGGCGCAAGATCGGCGAAGCGCAGCGGGCTCGCCGACTGCTGCATGTCCGTGATCACGTGCACCAGCAGGCGCTCGCCCGGGCCGGTGCCCCAGGCGGCGGAACCGGCCGCCAGCACGCCATAGTCGAGCCGCGAATCACCGGGCGTCAGCGCCTGCACCGCCGCGCGCGCGCGTCCCGCCTCGGCCGCGAACACCGGCTCCTGCAGCACGCGCAGCTGGTGATCTGCCGCGACCAGCATGACGCGGTCCGCGCCCTTGATGCCGGCGATGAGTCCGAGCGCCTGCGCCTGCGCGCGCTCCCAGACGCCGCGCTGCTGCATGGACAGCGAGGTGTCGAGCACGATGGCATGCAGCGTGGCACCGCCCTTGCCGGCCGCTACATGGCTGCGCCACAGGGGGCCTGCGAAGGCGAGCGCCAGCAGTGCCAGCAACAGCAGCCGCAGCGCCAGCAGCAGCCAGTAGCGCAGTTCGTGCCGGCGGCTGCGCCGGATCTGGCTGGCCTCCAGGAACATCGCCGAGGCGAAGGGCCGCTGCTCCTCGGTCTGCCGCGCGAAGCGATGCAGCCACAGCGGCAGCGCGAGGCCAGCCAGTCCGAGCAGGAACCAGGGAGCCAGCCACATGGCCTTCAGCTCCTCTGCCTGAACATCATGTAACCGCGCAGTGCCCGGTCCAGCGGCTCGTCCGTGATCATCAGCACGTGGTCGGCGCGATGCCGTGCGGCCACCTGCTTCACATGGGCCAGATGCTTCTGGAACCGGTCGCGATAGGTGGTGCGCAGGTAATCCGGTGACACTTCGACCTGCTGGCCGGATTCCATGTCCTGCAGCAGCACCGATTCATCCCAGTGCGGCTCCAGCTCCGCGCGATCCAGCACCTGGAAAATCATGATGTCGTGGCCATTCCAGGCCAACGGCTGCACTGCCCGCGCCAGCGCCTCCGGATCGCAATACAGATCGGAGATCACGGCCACCAGGCCGCGCCGCTGTGCATGCTCGCGCAGTTGCCGGAAGGATTCGGACAGGTCCGTGCGGCTGCCGGATTCGAGGCCATCCAGCGCGTGCAGGATGCCCGCCAGGCTGCCGGTACGGCTGGACGCCGGGCGATAGCTGCGGATCTTGGAATCGAATGCGATCAGGCCGACCGGATCGTGCTGGTGCAGCGCCATGTATGCCAGCGAGGCGGCCAGGAACTGGGCATAGCGCAACTTGGTCACGGCGCCGCTGCCGTAGCCCATCGACGCGCTGGTATCCAGCGCGATCATCAGCCGTGTGTTGGTCTCGCCGAGATAGCGCCGGATGTAGGTGCGGTCGGTGCGTGCGAACACATTCCAGTCCACGAAGCGCGGATCGTCACCCTCGGAATAAGCCTTGTATTCGGCGAATTCCTGGCTGAAGCCGAAGCGCGGGCTGCGGTGCATGCCCTGGAAGAAGCCCTCCACGGCGGAGCGCGCCACCAGTTCCAGCGTGGACAGCGACGCCAGCACCTCCGGACGCAGCAGCGACGTGGCGGGCTTGCTGCTCATCCGCCGAGCACGCCGTCCACAACGCGGCTGAGCAGGGCATCGATGGTCACCCCTTCGGATTCGGCCTGGTAATTGGCCAGCACGCGGTGGCGCAGCACCGGCAGCGCCAGCGCGCGCAGGTCGTCCGTGGTCACGTGGTAGCGGCCCGATGACAGCGCACGTGCCTTTGCCGCCAGCGCCAGGAACTGCGTGGCGCGGATGCTGGCGCCGAAGCGCACATATTTCTTCACGTCCTCGCCGGCGCTGCTGTCGCTGGGCCGCGTGGCGCGCACCAGCGCCACCGCCTGGCGCGCCACCTGGTCGGTCATCGGCACCTGCCGCACCAGCCACTGGAACTTCAGGATTTCCGCGGAACTGGTGCAGGCGTTGATCTCCGGCGGTGCCACACGGGACGTGTTGTCGGCCACCACGCGCAACTCGTCTTCGGCGCCCAGGTAATCCAGCACCACATTGAACAGGAAGCGATCCAGCTGGGCCTCCGGCAGCGGATAGGTACCTTCCATCTCGATCGGGTTCTGGGTCGCCAGCACGAAGAACGGGGGTTCGATGCGGCGCGTGTTGCCGCGCACCGTCACGGACAGTTCCTGCATGGCTTCCAGCAGCGCCGACTGGGTCTTGGGCGGCGTACGATTGATCTCGTCCGCCAGCAGCACATTGGCGAACAGCGGCCCCGCCACGAAAGTCCAGGTGCGGCGCCCCGTGGCCACATCCTCTTCGAGGATGTCCGTGCCGGTGATGTCGGTGGGCATCAGGTCGGGCGTGAACTGGATGCGCTTGAAAGAAAGGCCCAGTGCCTGCGCCAGCGTGCGCACCAGCAGCGTCTTGGCCGTGCCGGGCATGCCAGTGATCAGGCAGTGCCCGCCCACCAGCAGCGTGATCAGCAGCTGCTCAACCACCTCGTCCTGGCCGACGATGATCTTGCGCACCTCGCGGCGGATGGAGTCGAAGCTCAGGCGGAAGCGTTCGACCAGCAAGGTGGTGTCTTCTGCGGGCGGGGCGGCGGTATCGGTCATGGTGTCCGGTCTCCAGTCATTTCCAGCAGCATGCGTTGGGCAGGTCGAAAGTTCGGCGCAGTCTCCAGCGACTGCAGCAGGTGGCGGCGCGCGCGCGCCGCATCACCGGCAAGACGATAGGCACGGGCCAGGCCGAAATTGGCGCCGGCGGTGTCCAGTGGCTGCAGCCCCAGCAGCACCTGGTATTCGCGCAGCGCATCAGCGCCGCGCTGCTGTTCGACCAGCAATTCACCCAGCTGGGCATGCCCCTCGACGGCGAGTGGATCCACGTAGTTGACCGCATTCAGCACTTCGGCCGCTTCTGTCTTGCGGTCGGCGGCGATCAGCAGCGCGCCGAGCTTGCGCAGCCCGGCCGGATCCCAGCCGCCGGCCTTGCGCCAGGCGAGCCACGCGGCCATGGCGGCGGCGTTGTTGCTAGCGCCTTCTTCCGCGGCGGCCAGCACTTCATAGGCGCTGCCCGATGCGGTGAACTCCGGCAGCATCGTGATGGCGGCCTGCGCCGCATCTCGCGCCGCCACCCAGTTGCGGCTCTCCAGCATGGTGTGGGCGCGGCCCATCAGTTCCTGCCAGCGCTTGGGGTCGGCCGCGTAGGTGCCGAAGCGGCTGCGCATGAAGGCCTGGAACTGGCGGTCGAACTCCGCCGGCTCTACCTGGAACACGGCGCGGATCGCAGCTTCCGTCGTGGTCTTGCCGTCGAAGGCGCGCAGGAAGCTCACGACGCGCGGGAAGCCCCAGCGTTCGGCGGCAAACAGGCAGGTGAGTCCGGCCTGCTCGTATGAAATCTGGATCTGCCCTTCGTACGAGGGCCGCATGAAGCCATTGTCGAGTGTCGCGATCGGCAGCAGCTTGCCCTGCGCGAACATGTCGAGCACCGCCGGGGTGACCGATACGCCGGGGGTCGGGCCGGTCGTCCACTCCTCGTAGACCGACAGGCCCTCGCTGAGCCAGCGCGGCACCCAGTGCTGCGTGACGCCGAGGGTGAACACATGCGCCATCTCGTGCCACAGCGTGCTGCCCCAGTGGAAGTCACCGCTCTTGCGCCCGGACGGGCTATCCATGACCACCAGCGGACCAAACGTGACGCCGAGCAGACCGATGCCCGGCAGGCCGGCGGCGCGCACCGCGAAATCATCGTGGTCCGGATACAGCTCCACTGTCACCGGCCCGTCCGGCGTGTAGCCATAACGGCGTGCAAAGGTGCTGATGCTGCTGCTCACCAGCTGCTGCACATACGGCCCAAGCGTTGCGGTCTCATCCTTGCGCAGCTGCAGGTTCATCGGTGGCTGCGCCGCGCTGACCACATCGAATTTGTTCAGGCTGTCGAGCAGCCGCAGCGTATTGACCGTGTTGGCGTTGAACGGGTCGCCGGAATAGGCGGCCTCTAGGTGCGGCCGAGCCTCGCTGGCGCGGCCCAGGCGCAGCAGGTTCAGTCCCAGCTCGCGCCGCGCCGACCAGAGATCAGGCTGCACCTGCGCGGCACGCTGCAGCCACACATCGGCTTCGCGGTAGCGGCGGCGCATGATCTCGAAGTAGCCCAGTTTCTCGAACATCGCCCCGTAGCGCGGGTTGTAGGCCAGCGCGTCGCGGATCGGCGCTGCGGGATCGCGGCCGCGCATCACCTCGATGGCGGCGAGCAGGCCGAGCGCCTCCAGCGGCGGCAGGCGCTGGTCGCTGGCGAGCTTGCTGGCGCGTTCCGCCTCGCGCACGGCGTCATCGTAGCGGCCGCGTTCCACCGCCAGGCGCGATGCGATGAGGTGCGCCTCGAGCAGCTCCGGCCTCTCTGCCAGCAGTTTGTCGACTTCTTCGGTAACGTCGCCGCTGAACTGCTCGGCCGCGACGCGCGCCAGCGCCAGCCGCGTGCCGGCATCGGTGGCATCCAGCTCGAGCGCTTCCTGGAACAGCTTCACCGCTTCGCCATACTGCCCGGCAGCGATGAACATGCGGCCCCAGCGCAGGCGCGGCAGCACGCCGCGCGGCTCTGCCGCCACCGCCTCGCGGAACTGGTCGTTGGCCGTGCGCAGGTCATCCAGCGCGAACGCCGCTTCGGCACGGGTCAGTGCATCGCTGGCGCGCAGCAGCGGGCGCAGGCACTCGCGCGCGCGCTCCACCAGCCCGTGATGCAACGGGTCGTCGCAGCGGCGCAGGGCCGCAGACCGCCGCGGGTCGTAGTCGATATCCACCGCGGCCGCCACGCCGGGGGCGCACAAGGCGACGAGCCACAGCGCCGCACAGAGATAAAGTCGCCGGGCCTGATGGGCGCTCATCGCGTACCTCCCTGTGCCGCACCCAATGCCGCCAGTCGCGCATCGATACGTGCGCCCAGACGCGCCAGCTCCAGCAGCGCAGGCTCCAGGCGCTCATAGTAGGCATCCTCGGCGAGCTGGCCCTTCTGGCCTTTGATCTCGCCGATGCGCCGCTCGATGCCATCCTGCTCGCCGCGCATTGCCACCAGCTGCGCGTCGCTGCTGAACAACGCAGCCGCGCCGCGCCGCGCCAGCACGAAGCGCGAAGGTTCGTTGCCGCTGATGCGCGCGTGCTCGCTGACGATGGCCGCGTCGGACTTGTAGCTCTCGTTCACCTTGCGCACCGCGAAGTCATAGGCCTCCTGCGCGGTGATGTTGCCATCCTTGTCGGTATCAGCTTCCTCACTGGACAGCGCCTGCGCCCAGAAGCCGCCGAAGCGCGTTGCATTGCGCTCGCGTCCGGTCTTGGTGGCGGCGATCACCACGCGCTGTGGCTTCGCCCAGATTTCCGCCGCTGCGCCGCTGGTGCTGGTGGCGTTGACCACCAGCTGCGCCACGCCGGCCGGAATACGGTCCAGCAACGCGCCGATCTGCGCGCCGGTGAGATCCGGCCCCGCGATGTTGAGCCGGTATTCATTGCCGTCGAAACTGCCATGGCCCAGCAACAGCAGCACAAACTGGTCGCCGGCGCGCAGCTCGCGCGCCGCGTCGCCCAGTGCTGCCTCGATCTTCACGCGCGTGGCCTCGGCGCCGCTGAGGCGCTGCACCCGTGCCGCGTCGCCGGTGGCGGTGGCCGCAGCCTGCGCCACCTGTTCGCTCCACTGCGCGAAACGCTCTTCGTATACGGGCTCACCGCCGATGCCCGCCACCACAAGCACATGCATCGCGGCATTGCCGAGGCAGGGCGTGAGCAATGTGCCTAGCAGCGCAGCCCAGCGCAGGCGGTTCACAACTTCCTCCAGCGCCGCCGCAGCAGCCACTCACCTGCCTTCAGCATTGCCAGCAGCAGGAAGGCCAGCGGCATGTTCCACAGGTCGAGCGTCTGCCGCTCCACCATGCCGGCGCGCGAATAGCGGATGGCCTCCGGCAACCCGGCGAGGTCTGCCAGCGTCCAGTAGCGGCCGCCGGTTTCCTTGGCGATCCTTTCCAGCATGGGTCGATGCTGCCACGAGCCGAACTGTTCCAGCACGCCATCGGCGCGGCGCAGGTGCGTGATGCTCTCACCCAGTGTCTTGTCGCCGGCGGCTGCCTGCAGGCGCACCCGATACAGCCCGGGCGCCGCCGCGTCCACCGCCACCGTGTAACGTCCATCACCGCGACCGGATGGCTCCAGGCGCGTCGGCACGACAGCGCCATCCTCGCTGGTCGCCTCAATGGTCAGCTTCGCCTGCGGCGCCGGATTGAAGGCCTCGTCCAGCACCTCCGCCTCCAGCGTTACCGGCGCGTCATCCTCGTATACGGCCTGCTCCGGCTGCATCGACACGCGCCGTGGCGTCGGCGCAACCAGTGTATAGAGCAGCTGCCGCCAGAACGTCTCGTGGCTCTGGTCCGCGAGCGGCATCTGCATCTGCCAGCGCCAGCTGGTGGCCGTGGCCAGCAGCCAGGTGGCGCCGCGGCCGTAGCGCTGCGTGATGAGCAATGGCACCGCCTGTGCGCCGCTCACCGCCTCCAGCATCACCACAGCCCCGGGCCGCAGGGCGCCCGGATCCTGGTAATCGGCCAGCTGCGGCAGCGCCTCCCAGGCCTTGTCGTTGGCAGCGGCATCCGCAGCCAGGCGACCGATTACCGCCTCGCGGCCATAGGGTGTGAGCCGCGCCTTGCTGGCGCGCATGCCGTAGCTGCGCTTCCCACCCGCCGGCAGTTTGGCCGGCAGCAGTGGCGCTATCGGCACGCGGCTCCAGCCGCCATCACCCAACCCGTCGCGCCCGGCCAGCATCAGCAGCGAGCCACCCCGGCGATCGACGAAATCCCGCAGCCATTGATGCTGTTCCTGCGACAGCGCCGCGGCTTCCAGGCTGCCGATCACCACGGCGTCATAGGCGAAGAGCTCGGCCTGCGTGGCGGGGAAGCCGTTTTCAAGTTCGGTGCTGCCGGCCAGGCCCTGGCGGTAGTAGCGGTTGGGGGTGGCGCGCACTGCGCTGGCCAGCCGCAGCGAGCGATCACCCTCGGCGGCGCGACGGATGAATTTGTATTCCCAGCGCGGCTCGCCCTCCAGATAGAGCACGGCGCGGCGGCGTGCATCCACATCCAGCACGGCGCGGCGTTCGTTGTTGGCGAGCTGGGTTTCATCGCGGGCGCCGTCGATCACCACGCGCAAATCGCGTACGCCCGCGTCGCCGGCGGGGAACTCGACCGAGGCGGTGGTGAGGCCCGGCGCGGCGCCCAGCGGCACGTCCTGCGCGGCGATCAGCTTGCCCCCGTCATAGACGCGCACGCGCGTGGCCTTCTGCTTCTGGTGGCGGATGGAGACAGTGGCACGCGCCGTGGCACCGGCCACCGCCGTGGACGGCACCTGCAATTGTTCCAGCTCAAGATCATTGGGCGGCGCTTCCGGGCCCACGCCTACCGTGTGCACGGGGATGCCTGTGGCCGCCAGCCGGGCCAGCGCCGTTTCATTCAACGTGTCGGCGGTGTCGGCGCCGTCGGTCACCACCACCACTGCCGCTAGCGGCACGCTGGCGGCCATCTGCGCCACCGTGTCGAGGGCGTCGCCGATGCGGGTCGAGCCGGCGCCGCCGCGCAGCTCCTGCAGGGTTTCCACAGAACCTGCACGGTCGGAAAAGCCGAACAGCCGCAGCTCGGAGCGGGCGCCGATCTGCTCCAGCACACCGGCTTCCAGTGCCGCCACCCCCTGGGCGCGGCGCGCAGGCTGCCCGGGCGCATCGCTGGCGTTCATGCTGCCCGAATCATCCACCAGCACCGCCACCACGTTCTGGCGGTCGCGTATCTGCTCCACATTGAGCACCGGGCGCCACAGCAGCAACAGGGCCAGCGCCAGGAATGCCAGCTGCAGCGCGCCCACGATCAACGAGCGCCACCATTCCAGACGCGCGCGCCACAGGGACCACGCAATGGCGGCCAGGCCGATAATGATCGCGAGCCACAGCAGCCACAGCGGCCAGCCACGCGCAAACGCCAGTTCGCCGTTGCGGAACGCCGCGACCGATTGGCCGAGCAGGAACTCCAGCATCTTGCGAACCGCCCCCTGCAGATCCTGGTCTAGTGGGTCATGGCATAGAGGGCATAGCTGATCGCAAAGCGATAGGCCAGTGCCGTCAGCGGCTGCGGATACTCAGGGGTATCCGCGTGCTCCCAGGCGTCGCCCAGGTCCATGTTGAAATTGATCGCGACCATCAGCCGGCCGGTGTCGTCGAATACGCCACGCCAGTGCGGATCGACGCCATCCTGTTCATAGGTGCGCCCCGACATCAGCGCATACACCCCCGGGATCTGCACCTTGTGATCCAGGTCATACAGCACATGGAACACTTCGTGGTCATCGGGGATCTCGACCACCTCGCGGTCCGGAAAGATGCGGCGCATGGATTCCATGAAACCTTCCCACTGCAGGCTGCCGTGGAAATCATCAACCATCAGGAACCCCCCACGCAGCAGGTAATCACGCATCGCCGCCGCCTCGGCGTCGTTCAGGTACCAGCGCCCGACTTCGACGGCATACAGGAACGGATAGGTGCTGAGGTCCGCATCGAGCGGCTGCACCGGCAGCACCACATCGCTCATGTCCCCGAGTTCATCGGGATTGATGGTGTCGATGCGCGTCAGGCGGCGGATGCCCTGTGTCAGGTGGAACTCTGCCTCGGGTGCATCGGTGGTCCACGAACTGTTGCGGAACCGCCCGAAGCCACCCCCCAGCGCCGCGCCGTCGTTGTAGGCCAGCCGCGCCAGCCGGAATTCAGGGGGCGGCGGCGTGGTGAGGATGGTGGGCGGGACGCTGCCTGGAACCGCGCCGGACAGCAACGTGTACAAGGCCATGGCAAGCGCCAGGCCGAGCTGCTGGCTGATCTGCCTGAGTCGCAACCGCATGCACCGAAACTAACCTCGAATGCACGCGGGCGCCAGTCGTGCTCCCGGGCCCTGCCCGCCCGCCATGATTCGCTTTGCGACAGGCCCGCTTGGCCGGGGAAAGGCTATTGTGGCCTGGCGAGATAGCGGGACAGCCCGCGCGCGCCGTCGGCCATCACCAGGCCGTGGTTCCAGCGGAACATCGGCCCCAGCAGCGGCGACATCATGTTCATCCATGCGCCCGCAGTAGTGACTTCCCAGTCGTAGCGGACTTCGGTGGTGGCGCCCTGCGAGTTCAGTGTCCAGCGGCCGACGCCATTGAGCTGGCCTTCGAAGATGGCCTCCATCAGGTGCGGCCGCTGCATCACCGTGCGACGCATCGTGAAGGTGAGCAGGTAGGGAAACGCCGTGCCCCAGGTGAGCGTGTGCACGGCGCCGAGGCCGGACACCTCGCCGCGGGTGAGTTCCTCGACTTCCAGCACGTACGACCACCAGCGCGGCCAGCTGGCGACATCATTCAGGGCCTGCCACACCGCATCGATCGGCGCATCCACATGCCAGTGCGTAACCAGTTCATAGCGACTCATGGGTGCATATTTTACACGCTGCTGCGCAGGGCCTGCGTCCAGGAAAGTGCGATCGCCGCCAGGGACGCCGCCGTCGCCAGCCAGGCCGGAATCGCGCCCAGCCAGGCCGCGCCGCGCCGCGTTGCCACTGCGGCGCCAAGCGCCACGCCGCTGGCGAATCCCAACACATGCGACAGCACATTGGTGGGATCGGCGATGCCGCCCTCCGGATCCTGCCCGCCGGCGCCGAAGAAGCCGAGCATCGTGACGCCCGCGATCAGCGGCGCCCAGCGCTTCAGTGACGAAGCCGCGCGCTGGCCGCGCGTGCGCCAGGCATGCGCAGCCACCAGACCCAGCATCGCGAACACCGCGGTGGACGCGCCAGCCGATACGTAGTGCGCGATGCCCAGCGCGCCCTCGGTCGCATTGGCCACGCCGGCGGCAAGGATGATCAGCAGCCAGGCACGGGCATTGCCCCACACCTGCGCCGCAGTGAAACCCAGCAGCGCACCACTGCCGAGGTTGCCGACCAGATGCGCGGCATCCCAGTGCAGCGTGAGCGCGGTGAGCGCCCGCCACCACTGGCCCGCCTGCATGCGCCGCGGGTCCATCACGCCCGCATCGTAGGGCTCCACCGGGAACCAGCCCTGCCCCAGCGCCAGCGGCACCAGCAGCAATACACAGACATAGACCAGCGAACCGACCCAGGCTCGCGGCTCCAGCAGCGCCGGCTCTTCAGGCGGCGGACGGTCGCGCCGCTCCTGCTCGTACATCCACAGGTGGTGCAGCGCCTGATGGCGCACCGCCGCCTCGACCAGCACCACATAACCCACCTCGCCGCCGACGAATTCCACCTCGCTGGCGATTCCCACGGCGACCAGCACGAAGGCGCGCTCCTCGCAGGCGTTGCGGCGCGCCGATTGGAATACCTGGGACGGTTCGGCGAAGTTACTTGGCAAAGAGCTGCGTGGGGTCGCGGAACGCCTTGAACTCAAGCGCATTGCCGCTCGGGTCCTGGAAGAACATGGTGGCCTGTTCGCCGACCTTGCCCTGGAAACGGATGCCGGGCTCGATGCCGAAATGAATGCCGGCAGCGCGCAGCCGCTCGGCCAGCTGGTGCCATTGCCCCCATTCCAGCACCACGCCGAAGTGCGGCACCGGCACATCCTTGCCATCCACGGCATTGTGGATGGGCTGCGCGCCACCGGCATGATCCAGATGCGCGACCAGCTGGTGGCCGAAGAAGTTGAAATCCACCCACTCGGCAGAGCTGCGGCCTTCGGGGCAGCCCAGCAGGTCGCCATAGAAGCGGCGCGCCGCAGCGAGGTCGGCGACCGGGACGGCCAGATGAAAGGGCTGCAGCGACACGAGCTTCTCCGGCGTTATCTGGGTTTGACGAACTTCAGCGTGAAGCGGTCGGATTCGCCGATGGCCGCATACTTCGCGCGATCCTGTTCGCCCATGGCAAAGCTGGGCGGCAGCGTCCAGACGCCCTTCGGGTAATCCTTGGTATCGCGCGGATTGTTGTTGATGTCGGAGCGGCCCACGAGCCTGAAGCCGGCGCCTTCGATCAGGCGGATGGCATATTCCTCGCCCACATAAGCCTGGCCGGGTGTCCTCGGCTCGTAATCCGGGTCATTGCTGCGATGTTCGACGATGCCGAGCACGCCGCCCGGCTTCAGCGCGCGGAATGCCGCGGCAAATACATCCTTCTCGATGCCGGCCCAGGTCCAGTTGTGGATATTGCGGAACGACACCACCAGATCGGCGCTGCCCGGCGGCGCGATCTGCATGTTGCCCGGGGCGAGCACCGACAGGCGCGCCTTCGAGAACAGCTGCGGATGGGCGGCGAACAGCTTCTGCAGGCTGTCGTTGTAGCCGCGGTCCGCGGCATCGGCGGACGCCGGATCCATGGCGGCGGCGTAGTAGAGGCCATGATCGCGCAGGTAGGGAGCCAGGATCTCGGCGTACCAGCCCCCGAAGGGCCACAGTTCCACCACAGTCATGTCGGGGCGCAGGCCGAAGAAACTCAGAGTCTCCACCGGGTGGCGGTAGACATCACGGGCGCGGTTGGCCGCCGAGCGATGATCGCTGGCCACTACTGCGGCCAGATCCGCGCGCACCTGCACGGGAGAGCTGCCGCGGATGCCCGCGGCGCAGGCAGCCAGGGTGAGCACGGCCACGCCACAGGTCATGGCAACCAGGCCGCGGAGCCGGGAACTGAACGTGGATTCCATCGTGTGCAGTCTAGCAGCGGCGCGCTAGCCGCCGGGCTCCGGAGACAGCCGCAACACTGCACCGTCGTTTTCGTCCGTCACTACGTAGACCAGGCCATCCGGACCCTGGCGCACATCGCGGATGCGCAGGTGCAGCGACGTCAGCAACGTCTCGCGCCGCAGCTCCTGCAGTTTGTCGTTCAGCACCAGCCGCTCCAGTCCGCCGGTCCCCGGGATCTCGCCCCGCCGCGCACTGCCGATGAACACATTGTTCTTCCACGCCGGGAAGCGGTCGCCGCTGTAGACCAGCAGGCCGGTGGGTGCGATGGAAGGCAGCCACACCACCAGCGGCGGTTCGATGTCAGTCCCGACCGGCGAAGCCGAAAGTTCGGCGCCATCGTAGCCCCGGCCGAAGGTGATGCGCGGCCAGCCATAGTTGCGGCCCGCGCGGATCAGGTTCAGCTCGTCACCGCCGTTGGGACCGTGCTCCACATTCAGCAACGCGCCGCCAAGGGGATGCACGGCGAGCCCCAGCGGATCGCGATGGCCATAGCTGTAGATGGCGCCCTGCGCGCCCGCCTGCTTCGTGAACGGATTGTCGGACGGGATGCTGCCGTCCTCGGCAAGGCGCAGCACCTTGCCCACGGTGTTGTCCAGCTCCTGCGCCTCGGTGCCAAAGGCGGCGCCAATGGTGACGTAGAGGAAGCCATCCGCGCCGAAGGTAAGCCGCGAGCCGCTGGTGGCAGCGGACTTGCCCGCCCAGATCTGCTTCACGTCGGTGAGCGCGCGGCCGTCGAAGCGTCCGCGCCATATCGCAAGGCGTGCCTGCTGGCGCGGCGCACCGCCGGCGGCAGCGGGGGGCAAGGCATCGCCTGCCAGGTTGAAGCTGAAGAAAACCAGGCGGTTCTCGGCGAAGCGCGGATGCAGCGCGAGATCGTGCAGGCCGGCGTTGCGGAATGCCGTCTGGATCGCGGGCACGCCAGCCACCGGCGCCGCTTCCAGCACCGTCGGCTTGCCGGATGCGCCCACTGCGTTGCGCAGCAGCCGCAGCGCACCGCCCCGCTCGCTGACCAGCGCATCGCCATCCGGCAGCAGCGCCAGCGCGAAGGGATGGTTCAGGCCACGCGCCACCACCGTCACCCGCAGCGGGTGCTGCTCGGCAGTGTCCTGAACGTAATGGGGCTCGGTGAGGGACACCGCGGGAATGCCCGGAGCAGGCGCCTGTGCCGCACCGGCGGCTGCACCCAACCACACGGCGGCCGCAGTGGCCACCGCTTGAGTTCTTGTTGTTTTCTTCATGTGTGATCCCAATCTGCCAGGAATTCGAGACTTTCAGGTTGCAGCATCGAATCGCGCTGCCATTGCACGCGTTGCCGTGTCACCGTCAGGCGCCAAGTCTGTTCGGTCAGCGGGGCCGCGGTAAAGGCCTCGGGCGTCAGCACGGCAGTGCATGCACCAGCCTGTGGATCACGCACCGACTGATAGCGGATCAGCTCGATACCGGCTTTGCGCGCCAGCGCGCCCAACTGCTGGCAGGCGCCATAGTCCTGCGATGCCGTCCAGCGGTGCGCCTGGGCGCTGAATGGCGGCTGCCGCAGATCGATGGCGAGGCCGGCAACTTCGGACTGGAACAAGGTGTGCAACAGCGGCGCCAGGCGCGGCAGCGCCGGACTATCCATCAGGAAACGCCAGCGCCAGTAACCCAGTTCAGCGCAGGCCGTGCGGCGCTCGTCGGCGCCGTAGAACACGCCGCCGTCACTGACGGCGCGGAAGCGCGAGCCGCCGGGGTGACGCGCCGGATAACGGAACGGCGTGAGCAGCAGGTAATGGCGCGGCGCTGCGGTGACGGGCAGCGCCGGCTTGCTGGTTTCGAGCAGCGCCTCCAGCTGGGCCTGCTCTTCCAGCGTATCGACCAGCCGCAGCGTGGACACCCGGTGCTGCGCCTCGATGGCGCGCCACACATTGCCCTGCCAGCGCCGGCCCTCAGACGCGACCGCGGCTGGCGTCCAGGTAGTGGAGGACACGGATCAGCCCTTCGGCACTGCGGATCAGATCGAGCGGGCGGGCCGCCAATGCGCGGTTGTGGTCGCGCAGCCAGCTCTGCGCATCGCGGTCGTTGCCGACGATGGCGTCGAGCGAGCGGAACAGGCGGACAAAGAGCAACGCGAATTCCCATTCCCGTTTGCGGGCGGGCTGCAGGGTATAGCCGCCGGCAACGATGCGGGAGGCGGTGGCCGGGCTGACGCCGAGCACGTCGGCCAGCGCAGCCTGGCTCAGGCCGAGAAACCCCACCGCGCGCACGACGGCCTTGGTCAGCGTTGCAGAGGGCTCGGCCTGACGGCTGGAATGAGGCAAAGCGTCCATGGGCACTCCTTTCTGCAGAAAGAATTGCACATTTATTTTGCCACGGCAACCCGGACTGACTAGCTGCGGCGCATTCGAGCGGATAATCCGCTGGCCGCGCCGATGGCGTTGGCCGCCATCAGCTGCAGGCCGAGCAGTGTGGCGCGGGCCATGTGCTCCCCTTCCGGATCCCGTGCGGCTGCCAGCAGGTGATGCCACGCGCGCGGGTTGCGCTCCCAGCGCGGGCGCACCCAGCCCGGACGGCACTGCGCCAGCCGGTCCATGTCGTGCAGATGCAATTGGCACAGGCGCTCGGCGCAGACGGGCGTCATGCCCAGGGCCACTCGCGCGAGCTGCCGATTGGCGCGGGCGAGATACCAGCCGAACTGCAACACGCCACGGATGAAATGCGCCGCCCCGGGACCTGTGAACGCAGCCTCCGGCTGGTGGGCCGCGTGGTCATGCACCATGTGCAGATCGAGGCAGCGCCAGCGCATGTCGTCGTCGAACCCCGCATCGGCAAACAGATAGGGACTGGCCGCCAGCCGCTCAAGGCCGGCGCGATCCACCTGGACCCAGGCAGCGGCATTGCCATGCAACCAGGTGGGACATGCCTGCTGTTCCAGTCGCGCCATCTCTGCCATTGCCAGCAGGCATTGGCGGTTCATCTCTTTCAGCGTCTCCAGCGAGCCGTCTGCCAGCCACTGCCCCGCCCGCCAGTGCCGCGCGGGCAACGCCACCCGATTGCCGTCCATGTGATTCCTCCCTCTTCGCGCCAGATATTCCTCCGGATGCAGGTTTTTTTGAATACGCAAATTTGGGATATTTTTCCCAATTCCAGTTTTCGTGTTTTACTTCAAATAAACGGAGCGAGTGTCAACGATGAGGATTTCCGACGACCGCTACAGCCGGGACATGCAGCGCTACGACCTGGCACTGCGGTTCATCCAGCACGAAGCGCGCACCCGCACCACGCGCGTCTGGACCGGCCTCACGGACGACCGCATCCGCAAACTGGTGAAAAGCTACGCGTCGGAAGACGACGGCGCCCAGCCCGCGCGCCATCGCGGCAAATCGCCCCAGCAGGTGAGCTACTTCCTGCGCACGCCGCGCATGCGCCAGGAAACCGCAGTGCTCGCCAGCGTCTGCTACATGCTCGGCGTCGTGCCATCCGCGCAAGTGCTCGATGCGCAGCGCACCCTGCCGGGCATGCAGCGTGGCGAGGCGCTGTGCGCCGCATTCGAAACCTATCGGCGCTTCGTGCCCGGCGCGCGCATCAGCTTCGAACATGCCGTGTTCCTGGTGCTGGCCCTTGCCCGCGGCGACGAGATCCGTGCCACGGTCTGTGCCGACTGCACCGGCGTGATCGTCGTGGATCGCTTCGCGACCAGCGCCCGGCGCTGCCTGAGCTGCGAAGACACGCGGCAGGGCCGGCTAGCGCTGCAACCCTAGGGGCTCAGGCCTTGCACCAGCTGTCGTGGTGCAACCGAACCGTAGGTATGCAGCCCTACAATGCCGGCCACAACTGCGCAGTGGCGGCAATATCAACCCGATGCCAGCGCCCATCCTTGCGCACCATGAAGAAACCATTCACGGACCGGGCCAGATCGGGAGCCGATCCGTACGTGGTCATCTGCTGGCCTGTCTGAACGAATCCGAGGTCGGCGGTCAAGGGTATCCACGCGCCCTCCGGCACGACACTCGGGCGATCGGTTGCGGCAGGCGCCTGCCCAATTACTGCCAGGGGAACCGCCGCCAGCGCGGCAATGGCGAATGATGCGATCGCTACCTTCAGTCTGTTCATATGCACTCCTTGGCGGAACTTGGTTTCGGTGTCATGCACGACCGTGGAATTGACGATTCCGGCAAGAGCCTACTCCAGCCCATTCAGGAGGGTAAGCGGGCGAGTCTCTCTGCACACGCAACCACTCGTCGCAATTCCCGGACAGTGAAGAACCGTTCAGCCGCTGTTCGGTCCGCGGTTGCTATGATCCTCGGCTGAATGGCTCCCGATAACCTGTTTGCCGGCGCATATCTCGACCGGCGCGCCGATGCGCGTCTCCGGGCGGACTGGCTGGCTGAGGCGCGGAGCGACGCCGGCACGCTGTATGTAGCCATGCACCGCGGCGCGGCGCTGGTACACACCGGCCCTTCCGGCGCAATCCCACGCGTGGTCTTCCTTTCCGGCAGCGATCCGCGCATCGCGGCGGCAGCCGATCCCGAACAGCTGGTACTGCTGGGCTGGTATCTGGAGCGCCGCTGCGTGCTCGTCGACATGCCCGCGGACCTGGCCACCCCCGATACCGGCGAACAGTTCGCTGAATTGCGGCCGCTGGTGTCGGAGCTGCCGGCCGCCGAGGCCAGCCTCATGGCCTACGCGCGCGCCATGAACCTGTGGCGCGCCAGCCATCTGTTCTGCGGTCGCTGCGGAACGCCCACCCAGGCTCACCGCGCCGGCCACGCCCGCCACTGCCCGGCCTGCAACCTGCACACCTTCCCGCGTCTGGATCCGGCCATCATCGTGCTGGCCCACGACGGCGCGCGGGCGCTGCTGGGCCGCCAGCCCAGCTGGCCCGCAGGGCGCTACTCCACCATCGCCGGCTTTGTCGAACCGGGCGAATCCCTGGAAGATGCCGTGCGGCGCGAACTGCATGAGGAAACCGGGGTGGTGGCGGGCAGCATCACCTACCACTCCTCGCAGCCCTGGCCCTTCCCTGCCTCGCTGATGCTCGGCTTCACGGCCGAAGCCACGCTGTCCACCCCCGTCCTGCATGATGGTGAGCTGGAAGATGCCCGCTGGTTCACGCGCGAGGAGCTGCTGTCCGGCGCGGTGCTGCTGCCGCCGCCCAGCGCCATTGCGCGACGCCTGATCGACGGCTGGCTGCAGCATGCATCCTGAGCGCCGGCGCCCGGCGCTGCTGGTCATGCTGCTGCTGGCGCTGGGCGCGCCCGCTGCGCGGGCCAACCTGCGGGTGGAGGTATCCGGTGTGGAAGGTGACGTCCGGCGCAATGTACTGATCTACCTCAGCGTCGACCGCTATCGCGAACGCACCGACGTCGATGCAGACACCATGCGGCGCCTGTTCAATCGCGTCGATGGCGAGGTGAAGAATGCGCTGCGCCCTTTCGGCTACTACGAGGCCAGCGTCAACGCCAGCTATCGGCAGGAGGGCAAGGACTGGCTGATCGAGGTGCGCGTCGAACCAGGTGAACCCGTGCGCATCCGCGAACTCAGCATCGCCGTGACCGGCCCGGGCGCCGAGGATGCCGCCTTTGACAGCATCCGCAACCAGTCGCTGCTGCGCATCGGCACACGCCTGCATCACGGCTCGTACGAACAATTGAAAGGCGAGCTCAACCGCATCGCTGCTGCGCAGGGTTACCTCGCTGCCCGCATGCTGCGCAGTGAGATGGTGGTGGACATTCCCAATCACACCGCGAAGGTGGATCTGCAGCTGGATACCGGACCACGCTACAGCTTCGGCGCCATCAGCATCGAGCAGGACGTGATCCGTCCGGGGCTGATGCAACGCTTCCTGCGCTTCAAGGAAGGGGATGCTTACAGCACCACCGAGCTGCTGCGCACGCAGTTCGCGCTCGATGACAGCCTGTTCTTCTCGCAGGTTGAAGTGGAGCCGGGCGCGGCCGACCCTGAAACCCTGGTGGTGCCCGTGCGCATCACGGCCAAGCGCAGCAAGCCGGTGCTGTCGCTGGGCGCGGGCTACGGCACCGATACCGGAGTGCGCGGCACCATCACTTGGACCAATTCGCGCCTCAACGATCGCGGCCACCGCTTCCGCTCCGAGATCAAGGCCTCAGCCTCGACCCGCAGCGTGACCACGCGCTACGACATACCCATTGGCGACCCTGCGCTGGAGAAGTTCTCGATCGAAGGCCTGCACGATTTCGAGGAGATCTCCGACCTCGATACCTACGAAACCACGCTGCGCCCGTCCATCACGCGCATGGTGGGCCGCTGGCAGACGGTGAGCTCGCTGTCGCTGACACGCACCTCCACCGATGACGGCCAGACCAACTTCACCAGCAACCTGCTGGTGCCTGGCTTTGCGATTGCCTCGGTGCCCGAGGGCTATCTCGGCGAGGCACAGTTCAGCCGCGCGCTATATGCAGAGGTCATCGGCTCGCCCGCCACCCTCGGCTCGGATGAGAGCTTCGTGCGCTTCCTGGTGCAGTCCGAACGCAGCTTCGACCTGAGCTACCAGTGGCATCTGCTGCTGCGCGGTGAGGCCGGTGCCAGCATCGTCAACGACTTCAGCGAGCTGCCCGGCATCTACCGCTTCTTCGCCGGCGGCGACCGCAGCGTGCGCGGCTTCGGCTACCGCAGCCTTTCGCCCGAGGAACTGGTGCGCAATCGCAATGGCTCCACCGAACTGAAGAAGGTGGGCGGTCGCCACCTGCTGGTAGGGTCGGTAGAGATCGTGCGCGACCTGCCGCTGAATCTGGCCCTGGCCACCTTCTTCGACATCGGCAATGCCTTCAACAATTTCCACGACCCGCTGGAATATGCCGCCGGTGTCGGCCTGCGCTACCGCCTGCCCGGCATCGCCGTCGGCCTGGATGTGGCGAAGCCGCTGTCCACGGGCGGCAATCCGCGCATCCACCTGAACATCACTCCCAAGCTATGAGAATGCGCCGCAAGCTGCTGCTGGGAGTGGTCGCGGCGCTGCTGCTGACGCCCACCGTGCTGCTGTACTTCGTCGCCTCGACGCAGGCGGGCCTGGCCTTCATCGCGGGCCATCTCGGCAAGATCGGTTCCATGACCATCACGGCCGGGCAAGTCACCGGCACTTTCGTCGGCGGCTTCAATGTAAAGAGCCTGCGCGTGCAGCATCGGCTGGCAGACATCCAGGCCGAGGACATCCATGGCCGCGTGCGCCTGTGGCCTCTGCTGCTGCAACGGCAGGTGGTGCTCGATGCCTTCAGCGTGCGCCAGGTGGCGGTGCAGCTGCTGGACCCCCCGGATGATCAGCCCAGGGGCACACCGCGCTTCCTGCCACCCACGCTGCGCATCGACATCGATGCGGCGCGTGTGGACGCGGCAACCATAACGCTGCTCAGCGGACGGCCGGTGGAACTGGCCGGCATCTCCGCCGGCGTCACCATCCTGCCCACCGAGATCCGCATCCTAGGCGGCAAGCTCGACTACGACTTCATGCACCTCGCTGCCGATGCGCGGTTGCGGGCCGCCAACCCGCTCAGGCTGGCCGGCGAAGGCACGGTCGCGTGGGATCTGCCCAACCAGCCCGCCTGGCAGATCGCGACCCGCTTCGACGGCGACCTGGAAGATCTGCCGCTGACCGCAGAGATCAGCCAGCCCTTCCACGCGAGCATCAAGGGCCAGGCCGACCTGCTGGGCGGCTGGGGGCTCACCGGCGATGCCGCGGTGCGCGATCTCGACCTCACCGCTTTCGGCGGCGGCAGTGCGCTGGGCATCATCACCGCGCAGCTGACCATCACCGCCGATGCTGATGGCTACACGGCCAGGGGTCCTTTCACGGCACCCGGGCTGAAAGCCGGTCCGATGCAACTGCAATTCAATGGCGCCTATGCAGAGCGGCGGCTGACCATCCACGAGGCCAGCGTGGTGCATGCCTCCGGTGCGCACGCAACTGCCCGCGGCACCGTCGACATCATCGACAACGGCCCACGCCTGGCGCTCAGCGGTGACTGGAGCAACTTCCGCTGGCCGCTCACCGGCGCGGAGCCGGCGTTCACCAGTCCGCGCGGGCATTACCGTCTGGAAGGCGTGAAGCGCTGGCAGGTGGAAGGGGAGGCCGAGGTGATCACGGCCGGTCTGCCCGTGATGCCGGCGACGGTGAAAGGCGTGCTCGACCCGCAGTCCTTCACCATTGCGCAGGGCAGCGTGCAGCTGCTGGGCGGCAATGCCGCCTTCAAGGGCGAAGCCCGCTGGCAGCCCGCCGAGACCTGGCAGATCGATGGCCGCATGACGGGCCTGGACACCACCCAGCTGCGCGCGGATGTGCAGGGCAGACTCAATTTCGACTTCCAGGCGCGCGGCGCACCCTTCGGTGAAGCCGGCACCATCGATTTCACGCTGGCGCGCCTGTCGGGCAACGTGCGCGGGCAGAGCGCCGATGGCAAAGGCCACTTCTCGCGCGCCAGCGGCAGCGCAGACTGGCAGTTCGACGCAGTGGACGTGCACCTGGGACGCACGCACATCCAGCTCGACGGCGGCCTCGGCGCCGCACCCAATCTCACCTTCGCCGTGGACGCGGACGACCTGAGCCTGTTCGATCCCACGGCACGTGGCAGGTTGATCGCGCGTGGTCGCTATGCTGGTACGGCGGATGCACCCGTGCTGCTCTTCAAGGCGCGTGGCAATGAGTTCGAATGGAACGGCTTCAGCGTTGCGGCACTGGATGCCGATGTCGACATCGATGCCAGTGCCAGCGGCCATACCAATGGCGTGGTCGACATCACCGGTCTGCAGCGCGGCGTGCGCACCCTGCAGAAGGTGCGCATGGAGTTGTCCGGCAACGGCGAATTGCAGCGCATCGTGATGGACATCGACGCCGCGCCGCTGCGCACGGCGCTATCGGCCGAAGGCACGCTGCAGGACGGCGTGTGGCGGGGGCGGCTGCAGAGCCTGGGGATCACCGACGGCGCCGAGCTCTCGATGCGGATGACCGCCCCCACGCCGCTGGTGCTCAGCGCGAGCCGCCTGGAGGCGGGCATGCTGTGCCTCACCGACGTGCAGGCCAAGCTCTGCGCCACGGGCAGCCGCACTGAAGCCGGAGTGTGGGCGACGGCGTTCTCAGCCGAATCGCTGCCGCTGCGGGCGCTGACGGCAGGCCTCACGCAGAACATCAACTATGAAGGCCTGATCAACGTCTACGGCCAGCTCACCGCCAGTCCCAGTGAGTTGCCCACCGGCTCGGTCACCGGCCAGCTCACCGACGCCCAGTTGCGGCACCAGCTCAGCAGCGGCCGCGACGAACGGCTGGCGCTGGGTTCCGGGCGCGTCAGTGCCACCGCCACCGCCACTGGCTTCAATGTGGATGTCGGGCTCGATGCGGGCAGGTCGGGCAGCATCCGCGGTGAGCTGCGCGGTGATCGCAATACCCCCGACTGGCAGGACTACCCCATTCGTGGCGCACTGGATGCGCGTACCGATGGCCTCGCGCTGCTGGACATCTATGTCGGCGGCATCGACAAGGCCACCGGCCAGCTGAGCACGCGAGTGGATATCGCCGGCACGCTGGGCCGGCCGGAATTGTCCGGCCTGTTGCAGCTGCGCGATGCCGAGATCGACATCTACCAGATCAACCTGGCGCTGCGCGCGCTGTCCCTGGACGCGCGTTTCAACAACACCACGCTGGACCTCACCGGCCAGTCGCAGCTCGGGCAGGGCACCGCGAAGTTCAACGGCAAGCTGTCATGGCGCGACAGCGAGCCCTTCGGCGACCTGCATGTGGAAGGCGAGCGGCTGCTCATCGTGGATGTACCGGAGGCGCATATCGAGGCCTCGCCGAAGCTGGATTTCAAGCTGGCCGGCCGCCGCATCGATGCGAGCGGCGAGGTGGCGATACCACGTGCGAAGATCACGCCCGCGGATCTCACCAATGCCGTGCTGCCCTCCGGAGACGAAGTGCTGGTGGGGGCACCGGAGGTGGATCCCAAACAGCGCTGGATCGTGGTCAGCAATATCCGCTTGTCACTGGGTGAAGCCGTGGACATCGATTCGCTCGGCCTGACGGCGCGGCTGGGCGGCGGCATCCAGGTGCGCACCGATGAAGGCGGCTCCAGCCGGGGCCAGGGCGAGCTCAACATCACCTCTGGCAAGTACATGGCGCTGGGGCGATTGCTGGACATCGAGCGCGGCCGGCTGATCTTCAACAATGTGCCGCTGGGCGATCCGGGCGTGGATCTGCGTGCACAGAAGGTGTTCCCCGATGTAACCGCGGGCATCAATGTGCGCGGCGCGCTGCGCGCACCACGCCTCACCTTCTATTCGGAGCCCTCGATACCGCAGTCGCAGATCGCATCGCTGATCCTGGCGGGTGGCTCGCTCGAGAGCGTGCAGGACACGCAGCGTTCCGGCGCTGCCCGCAATGACCTGCTGGCCCAGGGCGGTGCCATCCTGGCCCAGCGCGTGGGCAGCCGCGTAGGCGTGGACGATGTCGGCATCGAATCCGATCCCGCCAACACCGATTCGAGCCTGGTGCTGGGCAAATATCTCTCGCCACGGCTGTACATCAGCTACGGCATCTCGCTGGCCGAGGCCATCAACACGCTGAAACTGCGCTACACCATCGGCGATCGCTGGACGATCAAGACCGAGGCCGGCCGCGCGCGCAGTGCCGACATCGTCTACACGTTCAAGAAGAAGTAGCCCGCGACAGGCGTTGCGCGACGATGGGGAACAGCGCCAGCAGTGCAATGGCGATGCCGAACTCGCGCACCACGCCGGGCAGGTCGCCGCTCTGCAGCAGCAGGTAGCCCGCGGTGATCGCGGGAAGGCCCATCGCCAGATAGGCGATGACGAAGATCACCGACAGCACGCCGGCGCGTTCGTTGGCGTGCACGCGGGCGAGGATGCTGCGCACCGCGCCCTGGAAGCCGCCGCCAAAGCCCGCGCCGCTGACCATCAGGCCGGCAAAGAACAAGGCGGCCGAGTGCAGCGCCAGGGCGGCGATCACCAGCATCGAACCCAGCGCCAGCGCGACGGCGCCGGTGCGCATCACGCGGTGCGGTGTCTGGCGCTGCAGCAGCAGCACGGTGGCGGCGCCGCTGCCGGCCATCACGAACAGCGCGAAGCCGCTCAGCAATGGTGAATTGCCGCCCGTCAGGTTGCGCAGCAGCGCCGGGCCCAGCGAGGCATAGAAACCGGCCACGATCCATGCGGCGATGATGATGGGCGCGCCATGCAGCAGCGGCGCGCGCGTTTCCGGCGAGAAACTGAACTGCGGCCGCAGCGACGCCAGCGCCCCCCGCCGTGGGGCGAATGTCTCGCGCATCCACAGCATGGCGACGCCCTGCAGCAGGAAGAATCCGGCGTACAGCAGATAGATGAACGCCGTGGAGGCCGGGGCCAGGCTGACCACCACGCCAGCCACGATGCCGCCCAATGCCGTGCCGATGGGCGGCGTGAGGGCATTGGCGAGCGCACCGCGCTGCTTGTCCACATCCAGCAGGCCGGCGCCGACCGCCCCCAGCGCAGCGCCCACCGACAGTCCCTGCACCACACGCGCAACCAGCAGCAGCGCCAGGCCATCGGCGCTGGCAAAGAGCAGCATGGCCACGACCTGGGCCGCCAGCGCCGCCACCAGCACGGGCCGGCGCCCGACATGGTCGGACAGACGCCCCAGGAACAGCAATGCCAGCAACACCGCCAGCGCGTAGATGCCGAAGATCACCGTGATGGTCAGCGGGGTGAACCCCCACTGTGCCTGGTATTGAGGGTAGAGCGGCGTCGGCGCCACGGCACCGGCCAGGAAAGAGACGGTAATGGAAGCCAGCAGCAGGAAGGACTGCAGCGGGGATAGTGTGGCGAGGCGGTTCATGGCGTTCCCTGAATGAGTAGACCGGTCGGTCTACTATGGACGGCAGTATACCGATCGGTCTACCATGGTCAAGAGGTAACACCATGACCACTGCCACTGCTGTTCCGGAAAAGACATCCGCGCGCGAGCGCCTGCTGGCAGCTGCGCAGGAGCTCTTCTATGAGGAAGGCATCCACACGGTGGGCATCGAGCGCGTGATCGAACGCGCGGGCGTGGCCAAGGCCTCCCTGTACAACACCTTCGGCAGCAAGGACGAGCTCATCCGGGCCTACCTGCAGGCCCGGCAGGATTCGCGCCGCGCGCGCCTGGAACAGCGGCTCGGGGCGCTGGCGACGCCGCGCGAGAAGGTGCTGGCCATCTTCCAGGACATCGGCGAAATGGCTGGAAAGCCGGACTACCGCGGCTGCGCCTTCGTGCGGGCCAGCGCGGAACTGTCACGGGTCAGTGGCGTGAAGAACATCTGCGATCAATCGCGCCTGTGGCTGCGCGCATTGCTTACAGACCTGGCCCGCGCCGCAGAGGCGCGCGACCCGGAGGCACTGGCGCGCCAGCTGGTGCTGCTTTATGACGGCACTGCGGTCTCGGCGCAGATGGACGGGCCTTGCGATGCAGGCCATGCCGCGCGCGCCGCCGCCACGCAGCTGCTGGACGCCGCCGGCGCCCCCTGATACCGGATCGGTTGCGTCCCGCGAACGGCCGATGGTCCGGCAAGACCCACGCTTGCATAACGACGATTATTTATGCAGACTGCGCGGCTTATTATGCAGACCGACCGCCACCAGACCGACCGCCGCCAGTCCATCCTGCGCCATCTGCGCGCGGGTGGCGTGCGTCGCCAGTCCGATCTGGTGGGCCTGCTGAAGTCCGACGGCTTCGCAGTCACGCAATCCTCGGTGAGCCGTGACATGCGCGAGCTCGGCGTGCTGAAGGCGCAGGGCCGGTACCTGCCACCGGGCGAGGAGCCCGCCCAGGTGCAAGGTGGCTTCGGTCCCATCGCACGTTTCGTGCGCGACATCCGTACCGCCGGTCCATCCATCACGGTGATCCGCACCACCATCGGCGCGGCCGGTTCCGTCGCCGTGGCCATCGACAAGGCTGCCTGGCCCGAAGCCATCGGCACCATCTCCGGCGATGACACCATTTTCATCGCCACGCAGGACGGCCCGGCGCAGCAGCGCCTGCTCGATCGCCTGCGCTCCGCATTCCGTCTCTAAGAAACCCAATCATGACTGCCAAATCCCCTCAGGGCGCCAAGCCCATCGTTCTGGCCTATTCCGGTGGCCTCGACACCTCTTTCCTGGTGCCGTGGGTTGCCGAGAACACCGGCCGTCCCGTCATCACCGTGACTGTCGACACTGGCGGCATCGATGCTGATGCCGCGAAGCTGCTGGGTGAGCGCTCCAGGGCACTCGGCGCCATCGCGCATCACCAGATCGACGCGCGCGCCGATTACTTCGAGCAGGTGCTGCGGTTCCTGATCATGGGCAACGTGCGCCGCGGCAATCTATATCCGCTGTGCGTCGGCGCCGAGCGCGTGATGCAGGCGCAGACCATCGCGCGCGTGGCGCATGAGCTGGGCACGGACACCATCGCGCATGGCTGCACTGCGGCCGGCAACGACCAGGTGCGCTTCGAAGTGGCGCTGCGCACCCTGGCGCCGGATCTGGAAGTGTTCGCGCCAGTGCGCGACCACGCCTTCAAGCGCCAGGAAGAGCTGGATTACCTGCAGGCGCGCAGCCTGCCGATCCCGCCGCATGGCGCGGCGTATTCGATCAACCGTGGCCTGTGGGGCGTGACCATCGGGGGCACCGAGACGCTGACCTCGACCGGCAGCATTCCGGATTCCGCCTGGGTGCTGTCGAAGGATGCCTTCGACCAGCCTGCCAGGCCGCAGCGACTGACCATCCATTTCGAGCAGGGACGGCCGGCCGGCCTCGACGGCAGGACTCTGTCGCCCGTCGAGGTGATCGAACAGCTGGAGACCATCGGTGCCCGCTTCGGCATCGGCCGTGGCATCCACCTGGGCGACACCATCATCGGCACCAAGGGCCGCGTGGCCTTCGAGGCGCCCGCCGCCGACATCCTGCTGACTGCGCATCGCGAGCTGGAGAAGCTGGTGATGACGCCGCGCCAGCAGCGCATCAAGGAGATGGTGGCGGCGCCCTATGGCGACCTGGTGCACGAAGGCCAGCTGCTGGATCCGGTGTGCCGCGACATCGAGGCGCTGATGCTGTCCTCGCAGGCGCGCGTCACCGGCGACGTGCACGTCCTGCTGCGGCCCGGCGCCTGCTTTGTCGAGGGCGTCGAATCGCCCTTCTCCCTGATGAAGGCTTCGAAGGGCGTCTACGGCGAGGCCGTGGGCGAATGGACGCCGCAGGATGCCCTGGGCTTCTCGAAGATCGTCGCCCTCACGGGCGTGTTCTATACCCGCGCCGGCCAGCTGCCGCACAACAAGGATTGACGACGATGAGATCAGTGGTGGTGGACAAGATCGGTTCGGTCACCCAGGCGCTGAGCCTGAAGCACGACCTGCGCATCTCGGATGAGATTCCCGCCGAGGAAGGCGTGGTGCTGGTCGTGGAGATCCTGACCAACAAATCCAATTACAACACCCTGGAACTGACCAGTGGCCGCATGGCCAAGGTCGTGAAGGGCGACATCGTCGTGGGCGCGCTCGGGCCGCGGCGCGCGCTGTTCGGCTATTCAGGGCATGTGCCTGCCAGCGTGAAGGCCGGCGACATCATCCAGATGCTGAACATCGGCGGCGTGCTGGGCATCTGCGATTCGGTGAACCCGGACAAGGGCACGCCCTTCAATTGCCGCGTGCTGGGCGTGGTGCTGCAGTTCCCCTATCTCGGCGAGCGCATCGGCGTGCCGGCACGGGTGGGTTCGCGCAAGCTCGACTACAACGCCAAGCTCGAGACGCTGGGCGTGCCGGTGGTGGCACTGGCCGGCACCTGCATGGAAGCCGGCAAGACCGCCGCGGCCTGCTCCATCGTGTCGCGCATGCGCCACCGCGGCCTGACCGTCGATGTGTTCAAGGCCACTGGTGTCTCGCTGCGGCGCGACATCCTTGCCATGGAAGACTCCGGCGCGCGCAACGGCATGATCTTCACCGACCTGGGCGTGGTCACCACCACCGAAAAGACCGGCCCGGCACTGACACGCTCGATGCTCACCGAGCTCGCCGCGCAGAAGCCGGACGTGATCGTGTTCGAACTGGGTGATGGGCTGATCGGCACGTATGGCGTGGCTGCCATCCTTGAATGCGAGGACATCCGCAATGCGCTGTCGAGCGTGGTGCTGTCGGCAAATGATCCCGTGGCGGCCTGGGGCGGCGTGAAGCTGCTGCGCGAGCGTTTCATGGTCGAGCCGGCTGCGGTCACGGGCCCCGCCACCGACAACCGGGTCGGTGTGGATATCATCGAGGAGCAGATGCAGGTACGCGCCTTCAACGCGCTGACCAACGGCGCGGCGCTGGGCGATCACCTGATCGAGGGGCTGGGCCTGTCGGCGAAGTTTCCGGCCCCCGCGGCGGCCTGATGAACACGAAGATCCCGACCATCGTGCTCGGCGGCACCGGCTATGTGGCCGGTGAACTGCTGCGGCTGATCGCGGGCCACCCCAACTTCGAACTGGCCGGCATCCTGTCGGACAGCCAGCCCGGTGAATCGGTGGCAAAGGCGTTCGGCCACCTGGCCAATGTCTATCCGGATACGCGCTTCGCCTCGCTGGAGGAGATCGAGCAGCTGGTGACCACGTTGCCACACAGCGCCGTTTTCTCGGCTGCCCCGCATGGTGCAGCCGCCGCCCTGATCGACCGGCTGCTCACCAAGGCCGAAGCGGCTGGCACCAGGCCCACAGTGGTCGACATCTCGGCCGATTACCGCTTCACCACCAACGAAGCCTATGCGGCGGTGTACAAGCACGAGCACGGCGCCCCGGCGCGGCTGAAGGATTTCACCTGCGCAGTGCCGGAGCACCTGACCGCCGCGCCGACTCCGCATGTGGGTCATCCGGGCTGCTTCGCCACGGCCATCCTGCTGGCCTCGGTGCCAATGCTGAAGCTGGGCATCGCCACGCCGACGCTGTTCGTCAGCGGCGTCACCGGCAGCACCGGTTCGGGGCGCAAGCCGGTTGAAGGCACGCACCACCCGCAGCGGCACAGCGACATGTATGCGTACAACGCGCTGGCACATCGCCATGCGCCGGAGGTCACTGCGCTGGCGAGGACCGCCAGCGGCGTGGACGCGCATTTCGCATTCGTGCCGCACTCGGGGCCGTTCGCACGTGGCATCCACGTGACGGTGCAGGCTGCTCTGGCGAAGCCTGCCTCGCAGGCAGAGCTGCTGGAGGCATTCACCAGGTTCTACGCGCACTCCCCCTTCGTGACGGTGGGCGCACAGCCGCCACGCATCAAGGATGTGGCTGGCAGCAATTACGCGCGGCTGTCCGTGGCCACGGACGGCAAGGTGGTGGCGGTGATGAGCGTGCTCGACAACCTGAACAAGGGTGCTGCCGGCGGTGCCGTGCAGTGGATGAACCGCCTCCTCAGCCTGCCCGAGACCGCCGGCCTCACCGCGCCGGCCGCCGGCTGGACCTGAGCGCACGAAGCCATCAGTCCCGCCACACCTACACACGAAGTGCGCAACCTTCCAGAAGGCACCCCATGAGCACCCCCGCCCTGGCCACGAGCCATGAACCAACCCATGCCGCGCACGATCCGCTCGCGCCCGTCTTCGCGCAGTACCCGCTCGAGGTGGTGCGCGGTGAAGGCGTCTGGCTGATTGCTGCCGATGGGCGCCGCGTGCTCGATCTGTATGGTGGTCACGCGGTAGCGGCGCTGGGTTACGGCCACCCCGCATGGACCAAGGCGCTGGCCGACCAGGCCCGCGACGTGAACTTCCAGAGCAACGCGGTGCCCATGGATGTGCGGCTGCGCGCGGCGCGCAAGCTGGTGGCGTTCTCGAAGCTGCCGGTGGAGAGCGTGTTCTTCGTCAACAGTGGCGCCGAAGCCAATGAGAATGCGCTGAAGATGGCTTTCAAGCTCAACCCAGGCCGCACCGAAGTGGTGGCGCTGGAACAGAGCTTCCATGGCCGCACGGCGGCGGCTGGCGCGCTTACCTGGGGCGCCGCCAAGAAGTGGTACGGCTTCCCGCGCACTCCTTTCGACGTGAAGTTCCTGTCGCGCACCGAGTTGGCGGCGCTGTCCGGCATCACCGCGCACACCGCGGCCGTCATCGTCGAGCCCATCCAGGGCGTCGGCGGTGCGTTCGATCTGGGCGCCGCCTTTCTCGAGGCGCTGCGCCAGCGCTGTGATGAGACCGGCGCCGTGCTCATCTTCGACGAAGTGCAGTGCGGCTTCGGCCGCTGCGGCGAACCATTCGCGGCGAATCTCTACGGCGTGCTGCCGGACATGATCACCAGCGCCAAGGCGCTGGGCAACGGCTTCCCCTGCTCCGCGCTGCTGATGATGAAAAAGGCAGCGGATGCGGTGCAACTCGACGCGCTGGGCACCACCTTCGGCGGCGGGCCGATGGCGGGCGCGGCCATCGAGGCCTGCATCGACGCCATCGAGAACGACGGCCTGCTGGAAAACGTGCGCCGCGTGAGTGCTTACATCCGCAAGACCTGCATCGTCGGGCCCATCACGGGTCACCAGGGTGCAGGCTTCCTCACCGGGCTCATCTCCCGGGTGCCGGCGGTGCAGCTGCAGAAGGCACTGCTGGCCGAACACAACATCCTCACCGGCACCAGCGGTGATCCGAACGTGCTGCGGCTGCTGCCGCCTTTTACCCTGAAGGAGGCCGAGGTCGATCTGCTAGCCGCCGCACTCAAGCGGCTGGGATAAGAGCGCGCCCACGAACCCTCATGAAACGCTTCATTGATCTCGCGGACCTCGAGCCTGCGGCCGTGCGCGACCTCGTGGCGCTGGCGCGCAAGCTGGAGCTCGCGCCGGAACCGCAGGTACTGGCCGGCAAGGTGCTGGGCCTGCTGTTCATGAACCCGAGCCTGCGCACGCTGGCCTCGTTCCAGGCCGGCATGGCGCGGCTGGGTGGCAGCTCCTTCGTCATCACTCCCGGCCAGGGCACCTGGAAGCTGGAGAACCGGCTCGGCGCGGTGATGGATGGCGATCGCGCCGAGCACATCCGCGAAGGCATTCCGGTGCTGGCCTCCTATGCGGATGCCCTGGGCATCCGCGCCTTCGCCGACGGCACCAATCTCGACGACGACATCAACGAGGTCGGTTTCCAGGCCATGGCCGACCTGGTCGATGGCCCGCTGATCAACATGGAATCGGCCATGAACCACCCCTGCCAGGCGCTGGCCGACTGGAAGACACTGGATGAACTGCAGGTGCCGGAGCACGGCAAGTTCGTGCTGTCGTGGGTGTGGCATCCGCGCGCACTGCCGCTGGCGGTGCCTACTGCAGCGATGACGATGGCGGCACAGCGCGGCATGGAAGTCGTCGTACTGCGTCCTGAAGGGTATGAGATCCCGCCGCCGATCGCCGCCAAGGCGAGCCGGCTCGCCGCCGCCGCTGGGGGCTCCTTCACCGAGACCACGGATCGCGCCGCAGCGATGAAAGGCGCGCGTATCCTGTATGCCAAGGAATGGGGTTCGACGCGCCACTACGGCGATGCGCAGGGCGATGGCGCGCTGCGCGCCGGCCTGAAGAGCTGGTGTGTCGATGAGAGCTGGTTCGGCACTGCCGATGCCAGCGCCCGCTTCATGCACTGCCTGCCGGTCCGCCGCAACACCGCGGTGACCGATGCGCTGCTCGATGGCCCGCGCAGCGTGGTGGTGCGCGAAGCCTATAACCGCATGCCGGCCCAGATGGCCGTGCTGCACCGTCTGCTCGCCTGAGGAAGAACGAAGTCCATGATCATGCACAGCAATGAGAAGTCGCAAACCATCCAGGCATTACGCAATGCGGCGCCTTACATCCGCCTCTACAAGGGCAAGACCTTCGTAGTGAAGGCCGGCGGCGCCGTATTTGGTGATCCAGTCGCCACGCGCGCACTGATCGAACAGATTGCCATCCTCCATTACCTGGGCATCAAGGTGGTGATGGTGCACGGCGGCGGTCCGCAGCTGACGCAGGTCACCGAAGCCATGGGCGTGCCCACGCGCATGGTGCAGGGCCGGCGGGTCACCGACGAGAAGGCCATCGATGCCACCTCGATGGTGCTCAACGGGCTCATCAATACCCGTCTGCTGGCCTTCTGCCGCGAGCTCGACATCGAAGCCGTGGGCGTATCGGGCGTGGATGCCGGCCTGATCAAGGCGCACAAGCGTGGCCCGGTGCAGGTCGAGGGTGAGACGGTCGACTACGGTTTTGTTGGCGACATCGACCTGGTCGACGATTCGGTACTGAAGCGCCTGCTCGATTCGGGGCTGATGCCGGTGGTGAGCCCGCTGTCGGCCGACGAGAAAGGCACGCTGCTGAACATCAACGCCGACACCGTGGCCGCTGCCATCGGCGCCGCGCTGGGCGCGGAGAAGCTCATCCTGTGCACCGGCGCGCCGGGCATCCTGGACAATGTGGCGGACGCAGGTTCCGTCATTTCATATACCGACCTGAAGGGCCTGGAAGCGCTGCGCAAGTCCGGCGCCATCAAGGACGGCATGTTGCCCAAGGCCAAGGCCATCGAAGAGGCCATCCGCGGCGGCGTGCGCCGCGTGCACGTGATCTCCTACGACGCCCCGGACAGCATCCTCACCGAGGTGTTCACCAACGAAGGTCTGGGCACGCTGATCGTCGACGACATCAAGGTGCTGACCCCGGCGGAAACCCAGGGCAGCAAGTAGCATGAGCCGGTTGTGGGACAAGGGCGCACCGCTGGACGAGCGCGTGCTGGCATTCACAGCCGGTGAAGACCATGCGCTGGACGAGCGCCTGGTGGCCTACGACGTGCGCGCCTCGATTGCGCATGCGCGCATGCTGGTCGCGAAAGGCCTGCTGACGCCGCAGGATTTCAAGAAGATCGAGAAGGGCCTGAAGAACCTCGGCGACGAACACGCGCGCGGCCAGTGGAAGATCGAACTGGTCGACGAGGACGGCCAGACAGCGCTGGAGCGGCGGCTCACCTCCGACATTGGCAGCGCCGGCGGCCGCGTCCACCTGGGACGCTCGCGCAACGACCAGGTGCTCACCGCGCTGCGGCTGTACCTGAAGGATGCCGCCGAGCAGCTGGCACAGGGCGTCGACCGCGTGGTCGCCGCACTGGATGGGCTGGTAGATCGCCAGGGGCAGGTCGCATTGCCCGGCTACACCCACATGCAGCAGGCCATGCCCAGCTCCGTGAAACTGTGGGCGGGCGGTTATGCCAATGAGCTGCGCGATGATGCCGTGGGCCTGCGTGCCACGCTGCGCCGCATCGACAAGAGCCCGCTGGGCTCGGCGGCGGGCTACGGCGCACCGGCGCTGCAGCTGGATCGCGAGGCCACGCGCGCGGAACTGGAATTCGCCAGCGTGCATGCGCCGGTGACCTCGGTGCAGATCTCGCGTGGCAAGGCCGAGAGCCACCTGCTGTTCGAGATCACCCTCACCATGCAGGATCTCGGCCGCATCGCCAGCGACCTGCTGCTGTTCTACACGCAGGAATTCGGTTTCGTGAAGCTGCCGGACGCCTTCACCACCGGCTCCTCGATCATGCCGCAGAAGCGCAACCCGGACGTGTTCGAGCTGGTGCGCGGCCGCACGGCCACCGCCCATGGCTGCCTGGTGGAGGCACTGGGTATCTTCGCCAAGCTGCCCTCCGGCTACCAGCGCGACCTGCAGCTGCTGAAATTCCCGCTGTTCCGTGGCATCGACACCGGCATGCAGACGCTGGACATGATGGCCACGGCGCTGGCGGAGGTATCGTTCGACGAGACGGCCATCAAGGGCAAGGTGAACGCGGCCATCAATGCGGCGGATGAAGCCTACGCTCTGGTGCTGAAGGAAGGCATTCCCTTCCGCGAGGCCTACCAGCGGGTCGGCGCAAAGCTGAAAGGCGGCTGACGCCCGCGGTGGCGGCTCCGCCGGCAGCAAATTCCCTGCTGGTTGGAGTATCTTTGCGCCATGAACTCCCCTGCTGACACCACCGTCGTCGCCGACCCCCGCCATGTCTCGTACACGCACGTGATGTACGGACTGCATGCGTTTGCGATCCTGATGGGCATCTTTACAGCGGCCTCGATCGTCGGCCAGTTCATTTTCAGCGTGCCGTCGATCGTCGCAGTGATCATGAACTACGTGCGGCGCTCCGAGGTGCGTGGCACCTGGCTCGAGTCGCACTTCAGATGGCAGCTGCGCACGTTCTGGTGGGCGCTCGGCTGGGTCGTCGCGGCCTGGGTTGTATTCGGCCCGCTGACATTGATCCTGATCGGCATCCCCTTGCTGGTGGGAAGCTACATCGCGGTCGGGCTGTGGACAGCTTATCGCATGATCCGCGGCTGGCTGGCGCTGCGCGATAACCGCAGCATGCCGGCTTGATGCGCATGCGCCGCGCCGCCACGCTGCTGCTGTCCGCCGCCTTGTTGACCGGCTGCGGCCAGAAGGGCCCGCTGTTCATTCCCGACAAGACCGGCGAGGCCGTCGGCACGGTTACACCGGCTGCGGCTCCCGCCAGCAGCCCTGTTGACGCCGACGCCGCCGAGCGCGCCCGCCAGGAAGCAGCGCGCCGCGCCGCCGGCAACTAGCACCCGACCGCTTCGCATGAGCGATTCCACTGCGCTGCCGCCGCTGGTGCTGATCGACGGCTCCTCCTACCTGTACCGCGCCTTCCACGCGCTGCCGCCGCTGACCAATTCGCGCGGCGAACCCACCGGCGCCGTGTATGGCGTGCTGAACATGCTGCAGAAATTCCTGCGGGATGAAGCCGCGAGCCCGATGGTGGTGGTATTCGACGCACCGGGCCGCACCTTCCGCGACGACCTGTATGCGGAGTACAAATCAAACCGCCCGCCTATGCCGGACGACCTGCGCTCGCAGACCCAGCCGCTGCTGGAGGCGGTGGAAGCACTGGGACTGCCGTTGCTGCGTATTCCCGGCGTTGAAGCCGATGACGTGATCGGCACCATCGCCACGCGTACCGCGGCCGCTGGCCGCCGGGTCCTGATCTCCACCGGCGACAAGGACATGGCGCAGCTGGTGGATGAGCGCATCACGCTGGTCAACACCATGTCCAACACGCGGCTGGATCGCCAGGGCGTGAAGGTGAAGTTCGATGTCTGGCCGGAGCAGATCATCGACTATCTGGCCCTGGTGGGCGATGCCTCCGACAATATCCCCGGCATCGAGAAGGTGGGCGCCAAGACCGCGGCCAAGTGGCTGGGCACCTGGCAGAACCTCGACAATCTGATCGCCCACGCCGGCGAAGTGCCGGGCAAGGTCGGCGAGAACCTGCGCGCCGGGCTCGATACGCTGCAGCTGTCACGACAGCTGGCCACCATCCGCGTTGATGTCGAGCTGCCCGAGGAGGCGGCCGGTTTCGAGCGCCGGCCCATCGATACCGCCAGATTGCGCGAATTGTATGCACGCCTTGAGTTCCGGGGTTTGCTGAAGGCCCTCGATGGCGAGGCTACCGCGGCAGATGCGGCGCCGGTGAGCGCGGCCGCTGGTCCCGCTACGCCCGGGCCCGTTGCTGGAGAAGCCGCCGCGGCCATGCCTGCGCCGAAGATCACCGGCGACTACGAGACCATCCTCACCAGCGAGGCGCTGCAGCGCTGGCTCATCCTGCTGCAGGCCGCGCCGCTGGCGGCGTTCGACACCGAGACCACCAGCCTCGACTACAGCTTCGCGCGCATCGTGGGCCTGTCGTTCTGCGTCGAAGCCGGCCGGGCGGCATATCTGCCGCTGGCGCATCGCTACGCCGGCGCGCCGGAGCAGCTCGAACTGGAAGCCACGCTGGAACTGCTCAAGCCCTGGCTCGAGGATGAGCAATGCGCCAAGGTGGGCCATCACCTGAAGTATGACGCGCATGTGCTGCGCAACCATGGCATCACGCTGCGGGGCATGCTGCACGATTCGATGCTGCAATCCTATGTGCTGAACAGCGTCGCGACCCGGCACGACATGGATTCGGTAGCGAAGCTTTACCTCGGTGTCGAGACCATCAAGTACGAGCAGGTTGCCGGCAAAGGCGCCAAGCAGATCGGCTTCGACCAGGTACCGGTGGAAGTGGCCTCTGCCTACGCGGCCGAGGATGCCGACGTGACGATGCGCATGCATCAGGTGTTATGGCCGCAGCTGGATGCCGAGGTGAAGCTGAAGAGCCTGTACCAGGAGGTCGAACAGCCGTTGTCCCTGGTGCTGCTCGAGATGGAGGAGCGCGGCGTGCTGCTGGATGCCGCGCTGCTGCGCAAGCAAAGTGGTGAGCTCGGCGCCAGGCTCATCGAACTGCAACGCAGCGCACACGCGGCGGCCGGGGGCGAGTTCAACCTGGATTCGCCCAAGCAGCTGCAGCAGATCCTGTTCGAGAAGCTGCAGATTCCCGTCATCCGCAAGACACCTACCGGCCAGCCATCGACGGCGGAAGACGTACTCGAGGAGCTGGCCGAAAGCTACGAACTGCCGCGGCTGATCCTGGACTACCGTGGCCTCGCCAAGCTGAAGTCGACCTACACGGACAAGCTGCCGGAACAGATTGATCCGCAGAGCGGTCGCGTGCACACCAGCTACCACCAGGCGGTCGCGGCCACGGGCCGGTTATCCTCCACCGATCCCAACCTGCAGAACATCCCCATCCGCTCGGCGGAGGGCCGGCGCATCCGCCAGGCATTCATCGCCCCGCCGGGCAGCGTGCTGATGGCGGCAGACTACTCGCAGATAGAACTGCGCATCATGGCGCACCTGTCCGGCGACGCGGCGCTGCTGCGCGCCTTCGCCGAAGACCGCGATGTGCACCAGGCCACGGCTGCCGAGGTGCTCGGCAAGCCTATCGACAGCGTGTCTTCGGAAGAGCGGCGTTCCGCGAAGGCCGTGAACTTCGGCCTGATCTATGGCATGTCGGCCTTTGGCCTCGCCAAGCAGCTGGGCATCGGCCGCGGCGCCGCCCAGCAATACGTGGATCTGTACTTCGACCGCTACCCGGGCGTGAAGTCATTCATGGATCGCACCCGGGAGCAGGCGCGCGAGCAGGGCTATGTGGAAACCGTGCGCGGCCGGCGCCTGTATCTGCCGGACATCCGCTCGCGCAACCGGCAGCTGCAGCAATATGCCGAGCGCAGCGCCATCAATGCGCCGATGCAGGGCACCGCCGCCGACATCATCAAGCTCGCCATGCTGCGGGTGGAACAGGCACTCAGCTCGCGCCGGCTGCCCGCGAAGCTGATCATGCAGGTGCACGACGAGCTGGTGCTTGAGGTGGCGGCGGAAGCGGTGGATGAAGTGACCGTCATGCTGCGCGCGGAGATGGGCGCTGCCGAAACCCTGAAGGTGCCGCTCAAGGTCGACATCGGCACCGGCATGAACTGGGACGAAGCGCATTAAGCTGGCGTTCAGTTTCACGGCCAAACGGCTAACGTTTTCTTAAGGTTTTTACGGGGAATCCGGCCGGAACTTCCCCCCTGCACCCGACTCCAATTACCTGAGCGACGCAAATCGCTCCCCGCTTCCCTCCCTGAGCGGGCCGATCGCCGGGCATTGAGACCTGTCCCGCGATCCTTAAGCCCCGGCGGTCAATCCGCCGGGGTTATTTCTTTGGCCGTCTTGATCCACCTGCGCAGCAGCCCGCGGCCCTCTTCCAGCCCCGTTCCCTTCAGCGCCGAAAACAGCTGGCAGCTGGCCAGCCCCGCAAGCGCTGCCTCCGCGTCGCGCAGCGCCTGCATGGCTTGGCCGCGGGGCAATTTATCTGCCTTGGACAACAACACATGGGTGAACTCGGGCGGCTGGTCGGCCCATTCCAGCAGGCCGAGGTCCATATCCCCCACGCCGCGGCGGATGTCCACGATCAGCAGCAGCGCGCCGAAACTGGCGCGCTCCCGCAGTTCATCACCCAGCGGCCCCCAGTTCTCGCGCTTGGAGTAATGCAGCGAGGCGTGGCCATAGCCGGGCAGATCCACCAGCCGCTTGCCTTCCGCCAGAGTGAAGTAGTTGTACAGCTGGGTGCGGCCCGGGGTGCGGCTGGTCCGCGCCAGGCCCTTGCGGCCCAGCAGGGCATTGATGGCGCTGGACTTGCCCGAATTGGAACGGCCGGCCACGGCGAGCTCCCAGCCCACATCCGGCGGAAATTGCCCCGGGGCTGCGACACTCTTGATGAACTCGACGGCGGGAAACTGGCTCATCGGCCTGAGGGGCTGGAAAACAAGGCGCTAGTGTACAATTCCGAGGTTATCCGCCTGCCTATTTCGGGGAGCTTCGAGGTTCATGACGCATTCCACGCTGCCTGCCGCGCGCAGTCTTCTCGCCTTCACTCTGGTTGCCCTCGGCTTCACCGCGGGCACCGCGCAGGCTGCCGAAGCCATCAAGGGTGATGCCGCCGCAGGCGCCACCAAGGCCGCTACCTGCACCGCCTGCCATGGCCTGAACGGCAATAGCGCCAATCCGGAATGGCCGGTCATTGCGGGCCAGAACGCCGCCTACGTGCGGGACCAGGTCATCCGCATCCGTGACAACAAGCGCCCCGTGCCGCTGATGCAGCCGATGGTGCAGAACCTCACTGACCAGGACATCGCTGACCTTGCTGCGTTCTTCTCGGCGCAGACCCCGACCGGCAACGAGGCTGATCCCTCCTACTGGAAGGCCGGCCAGCAGCTGTACCGCAACGGTGACGCGGCGCGCGGCATCCCGGCCTGCACGGCCTGCCACGGGCCGATCGGCCGCGGCGTTCCGGCCGCTGCCTACCCTGCGCTGCAGGCGCAGCACTCGGTGTACACGGTCAAGCAGCTGAACGATTACGCCACCGAGAGCCGCTACAGCAAGGATGCCGGCGGCAAGCCGCAGTCCGGCCCGAACGCGCCAATCATGTACACCATCGCCGCGCGCCTGACTCCCGAGGAACGCCGCGACGTAGCCTCCTACATCCAGGGGATCCGCTGAAGATGAACAAGTTCCTGCTGGCCACCCTCGCCCTGTCCGCGGTGCTTGCTGGCTGTGGCCGCGACGCCACGCCGGTGACGGAAACCGCGCCGGTTACCGAGCCTGCTCCTGCCGCCACGCCCGCGGGTGCGGAGCCGAGCACCGCTGAGCTGCAGAAGGCAGCGCAGGCCACGCAGGAATCCGGCGCCGCGCCGGAAGCGGCAGGCGATGCCACGCTCGAACGCATCGCCGCGATGCCGGAAGGCGCGCAGCTGCCCGGCGGCCGGTGGAAGGCCGGCACCAACTACGCCCCCATCGTGCCGGCACAGGCCACCGCCGCTGAGCCCGGCCAGGTCGAAGTGCTCGAGGTGCTGTGGCTGGGCTGCCCGCATTGCTATGAGCTGAACCCCTACATGGAGGCCTTCAAGAAGAAGAAACCGGCCTACGTGAAGTTCACGCAGGAGCATGTGATGTGGGGCCCGGCCCATCGTGCCCACGCCAAGCTTTTCTACACACTCGAGGCACTGGGCCGCGACGACCTGATCGCCAAGGCCTTCGACGAGATCCACCGTCGCGGCAACAACCTGGTGGCGGCCAATGACACCGCCACCGCCACCATGCATGCGGCGTTTGCCAAGGCGAACGGCATCAGCGATGCTGATTTCAAGCGCGAATACAACGGCTTCGCTGTGAATACCCGCCTGCAGCGCGCCGAAGAGCTGATGCGCCGCTATCGCGTCGAGTCGGTGCCGCTGTTCATCATCAACGGCAAATACCGCACTGATGTGAGCATGGCCGGCGGTGCCGATGAACTGGTGCAGCTGCTCGGCGACCTGGCAGCATCAGAAAAGAGCCGCTGATCGCAGACGGCGCGGGGCGTAGCGCGTGCTGACTGTCTACTGCCTCGCGTCGGCCGGCCTCAAGCCGCTGGAACGCGATGCGGCCGCACCCCTGCCCGAAGAGGCAGTTTGGCTGGATCTGCTCGAACCCACAAACGAAGAAGAACGGCTGGTCGAGCAGCGCCTGGGCCTGGATATCCCGACCCGCGAGGAGATGCGCGAGATCGAGTCCTCCAGCCGGCTTTACGAGGAAGCCGGCGCGCTGTATCTCACGGCCACGGTCGTCACCAAGCTGGAAAGCGACCTGCCGGAAAATGCACAGGTCACCTTCATCCTGAGCGGCTCGCGGCTGGTGACCAACCGCTATGTCGACCCCCTGCCATTCCGCCGCTTTGTCGCGCTGACAGAGCGCCACCCCCAAGCCAACAGCACCGCGGTCGCGGTGCTCGCCGGCCTGCTCGAGTTCATCGTGCAGCGCATTGCCGATGTGATCGAACGCGTCAGCGCGGACATGGACGCGGCCTCGGCCGAAATCTTCGGAACGCGCAAGCCGACGGGGAACCGGCGCAAGCGCAGCCAGCGGGATTTCCGCAAGCTGCTGGAGCGCATCGGCCAGACAGGCGAACTGCTGGCCAAGGCGCGAGAGAGCCTGGCGAGCCTGGCGCGGCTGCTGGCCTTCGTGCGGCAGCAGGCCACCATGACCTTGCCGCAGGATGTGCAGGTGCGGCTGCGCACCCTGTCCACGGATGTGGTGGAGATGAGCGATCACGCGAGCTTCCTCGCCACGAACCTCAACTTCATCCTCGATGCCACTCTCGGCATGGTGAACATCGACCAGAACAATATCCTGAAGATCTTCTCGGTGGTCACCGTGGTGCTGCTGCCACCGTCGGTCATCGGCGCGATCTTCGGCATGAACTTCGCTCATATCCCCATGCTGCAGGACCAATGGGGCTTCTGGGGCGCGCTGTCGCTGATGGCCGTCTCGGCGGTCACGCCTTATCTGTGGTTCCGCCAGCGCGGCTGGCTATAGTCGGCCTGGCGGCGCCCGATAGAGCACGCAGTTGCTATGGCCGGAGGCCGCGGAGGCAATTCTGCGTACTGCTGGCCCGGCCCCCGCGCCTCTAGTAACCTTGCAACCCGCAGGCGCCCGTAGCTCAGCTGGATAGAGTACTGCCCTCCGAAGGCAGGGGTCACTGGTTCGAATCCAGTCGGGCGCGCCACAACTCCCAATGCAGACGGGCGCAGGCTCCTAGCGGCCGGCCAGGTCCGCAACAAGCAGCACAAGCTCGGCCACATCGAACGGCTTGGCCAGGTGGGCCTGGTAGCCTGCAAGCAGTGACCGCTTGCGATCCTCGGCGCGGGCGAACGCGGTAAGCGCCAGCGCTGGAACGCGCCCTTCCCTCGCCTCTTTGGCCCGCAGCGTCCGGATCATTTGATAGCCATCCGTGTCGGGCATGCCGATATCGGAAATGAGGACAGTGGGCTTGGCGGTTTTCAGCGCCGTGAGTACCGCCTCGGCGGAGTCGAAAGCAGTGACCGTAGCGCCCTGGCCCTCGAGCACGGCACGCAGGAGATCACGCGCGTCGGGCTCATCGTCGACGATGAAGGCATGGACGCCTGCAAGACTGGGCAGTGCCACGACGTCTGCGCTGTCACCATCGCTGGTGGGATGCACCCGGGGAGACGGGCTGTCATGCAACTGCATGATCGAAACCGGCAAGTCCACGAAGAACGTGGAACCCTGCCCCTCGCCCTTGCTGGCAACCCTGATGGAGCCACCATGCAGCTCGACGAGTTGTTTGGAGATGGCCAGCCCCAGCCCCAGGCCTCCGTATGCACGCGTCGTCGAGCTGTCCTTCTGGGAGAAGCGCTCGAACACATGAGGCAGGTAGCTCGCCGGGATCCCGATGCCAGTGTCACTCACACTCAGCTCGACATGGGAGTTGATACGTTGCAGCAGAACCTGGATCTTGCCCCCTTTGGGCGTGAACTTGATCGCATTGGTGAGGAGATTCCACACGACCTGCTGCAGACGGCTGCCATCGGCGCTGATGGTGTCCCGGCCAGAACTGAGGATCGCCTTCAGCTGGATTCCCTTGGCTTCGGCCGAGGGCGTCGCCGATTCCACCGCAGCCTCGACGACGCTGACAAACGAGGTCTGCTGGAAGTCGAGCCTGATCTTGCCGGTCATGATGCGGCTGAGGTCCAGGAGGTCGTCGATCAGCTTCACCTGGGCCCGCGCATTACGGTCAATCACCTCGACCGCCCGCCGCTGCTCCTCGGGTGATCGCCCACCTTTGAGAAGCACCTGCGTCCAGCCCAGAATTGCACTCAGCGGCGTACGCAGCTCATGCGAAAGGGTGGCCAGGAACTCGTCCTTCACTCTGGTGGCGCGCTGCGCAGACATCCGCGCATTTCGCTCCGCATCCAGCATCTCTTCGCGCTGCCGGCTCTCTTCTTCAATAGCCTTGGTACGCTTGGCCTCGGTCATGTCGCGTGTCAGCTTTGCGAAGCCGAGAAGCTGGCCTGAACTGTCCCGTAGCGCGGTAATGGTTACGTTGGCCCAGAACGTCGTGCCATCCTTGCGAAGCCGCCACCCCGTATCGATGAAGCTCCCCTTTGCCGCGGCCTCCAGCAACTCGTGCTCCGGCCAGCCACTCTGCCGCGCCTCCAGCGGATAGAAAACCGAGAAGTGCTGTCCAATGATCTCTTGCGCGCTGTAACCCTTGATTCTCTGGGCGCCGCTGTTCCATGTCGCAATCAGGCCATTGGCGTCCAGCATGAATATCGCGTACTCGCTGACCCCCTCAACCAGCAGGCGGAAACGCTCCTCGCTGCGACGCAGATCTTCCTCGTGCCCACGCCGCTGAGTCAGATCGCGGGTGACTTTCGCGAAACCAACGAGGTCACCTTGCGCCGTCCTCATGGCAGTGAGGACAACGTTGGCCCAGAACAGGGTGCCATCCTTCCGGACGCGCCACCCTTCGTCTTCGAAGGAGCCCGCCTCGGTCGCCACCCTGATCTCGCGCTCCGGCAGCCCGCTCGCGAGGGCTTCGGGTGGATAGAACCTGGAGAAATGCTGGCCGATTATTTCGTGCGCCTTGTACCCCTTGAATCGCTCGGCGCCGGCGTTCCAGGTAAGGACGTGGCCAGTGGTATCCAGCATGAAGATGGCATAGTCCCTGACGCTCTCTACAAGAAGCCGGAAGCGCTCTTCGCTCTGCCGGAGGTCTTCCGCACCTTCCCTTGATTTCATCTCCCAACCGTAGCACGTGGACGAGGCGTTTTTTCCAGGAGCACACATGGCTCCTGCCACTACTCTTGTAGGCGCTTGCTGATGTTCCCCACCTGCCGGGTCCAATACATTGCCGGCGACGGAGGATCCAATGGCGAAGAAGAAGGCCAAGCGCAAGGTCGCAGCGAAGCGCGAACTGGTCGCGCCGCGAGGCGACAAGCGCTATGTACGGCGGGACAGCAAGGGCAGGATCAAGGAGAGTGATGGCGTTTCGAAATCGCTTTCGATCGATAAACGCACCAAGGCCCGGAAGAAAGCCACGCGGGGGCAGGGCGACAAGGGAGACGCCGGGGGTTGAGTGCCCGCCGACATTCAAGTCACGTTGATTCTCGAGCCCTGACGAAAAACTGAACCTGCAGGCGATGCTGCCGAATTGGGTTCGTCTGCCTCAAGCCACAGAGCGCCCAGATCCGTAGCCAGAGCCTCCGTGGCATCTGCTGTCTCCGCCAGCCGATCGGAGGCGCCCCGATTCATGCACTCGATGATCGCGCACGAGCCTCGCAGATTGATGGCAATTTCTCTGGCGCGCTGCTGCAGTGCCGCCAATCGCGCGACCAGGATGTAACGACTCTCTTCCATACCCCCTCCCGTGATGGCAGGAGCTTGCTACGGGTGCGCATCGTGGGGGGACCGGGCTGGCGGACGTCCGCGTGTAGGAGTGCCCCGACGGTTTTCAATCAGACGCCCGGCCAGGCGTGTCGGACTACGGCAAGGTTGCTCGCAATGGGATTCCCATCACGGTTCCACTCATTCCTTCGAATACCATTGGCAGATGGCTTCGCTCATTCACTGCATTTACACGAGCAAGGCGGTTGCCTCCTTCGAGGAGCACTCCATCCCCGCGCTGCTGGAGATCTCGCGCCGCAATAATTCCAGGCGCGCAATTACAGGCATGCTGCTCTACACGGAGCGGAACTTCTTCCAGGTGCTGGAAGGAGCCGAGCTCGACGTAACCTCGGCATTTGACCGGATAGCGCGGGACCCGCGCCATAGCCGCGTCACCACCATCATCCGCGAGCCGATTTTCGAGCGTGCCTTCGCGGATTGGACCATGGGTTTTGCCAATGTGGAACTCGATGAGGTCACGTCCCACATCGGGGAGAATGATTTCTTCGCCGACGGGGAGTGTTTCAAGCTGCTCTCTCCGGGACGGGCAAGGAAGCTTCTGGGTGCGTTCCGCCAGGGCCGCTGGCGTTCCGACGAAACCGGCGTATATCCGCTCCGGGCCCGGATGAAGTAGCGGGTGGGGGCGTTCGCTACGCTCATCAACGGGCCGTGGCGGAGACTCGTCGTTCACAGGAGTGGCCGGCAACCACGACGACCGGCTTAGCGAGAGTCGCGTTGCCCCGACTTCTGCACCAGTGACTTGAGCAGGTCCGCCAGCCGCCGGGAATTGCGGCGCGTGTCAAAATAACGTTCCGCTCGCAGCCTGCCCTGTTCGCCCATGGCGCGCCTGAGCTCCGGGTTCGCCGCCAAGGTACTCACCGCGGCGAGCAACTCATCGGCCGAGCCCGGCTGGACTACGATGCCGCAATGCTCGTCGATAAGTTCCGCGGTACCCCCCACAGGCGTCGTAATGACGGGAAGCCGCATCGCCATCGCCTCGACATTCACCCACGGAGAGCAATCGGCGAAAGTGGGAAGTACGAAGATGTTGGCCTGTCGATACAACGACCGCAGCTCCGCACTACCCGGCTGAAACGCGCTGTGGAATCGGACATTGGGCATGCCTGGGGCGCTGTGCATGGCATGGTCAGTAACGATATCCACCTGCCAGGAAGCTGGCATCCTGGCGACAGCCTCCAGCAGCACGTGCCCGCCCTTGCGCTCGAACGCGCCGCCGACGAACAGGATCCTCGCCTGCGTGCCTTCGTCCTTCTCTCTGGGGGAGTCCCACAGCGCCAGATCGATGCCCGGAGGTATCACCGTGATCTTCGACGCGGCGATGCCGTAATCGGCGATCAGCGAAGCGCGTGCCCAGTCGCTGAAAGCCACCAGATGGGCCGCCCGCTCGAAGGCACTGCGGGTCACGACATGCTTGGCGCGCTCCAGCAAGGCACTGCGGTCTTTTTGCTGATACCACCTGCCCAGCTTGTCCATGTTCAGTGGGGTGGCATCCATGGAAAGCACAGTGGGGATGCGCCGCATGTAGGAGCCCAGCAACGTTGCCGCCTCCTGGGTGTGGCAATACAGAAGGTCAAAACGCGCTTTCTCCCTGCGCAGGTGAGCGCGGGCGCGTAAGCCGCTGAGCAACGTGAGATTGCCGCGAATGCCGGGAATCTTCTGCCAGACATCGTCAGCCCAGGGCTCGATCGGCATCCAGGTGGCATGGATGGACGGATCCTGCGAGAAGTTCTCGCGCAGGATGCTGTCATAGACGCGATGCCCGAGATTCTGGGACATCAGCATTCCGAACCGGTAGGGCATTATTCCGTCACCGCAGAGGGATGGCGATTGTGCCACCTGCGCTGCGGCAGCGGGCACTCAGTGCAGCGCGTTCAGCCCGCTGCTACGCGTCGGCGCCGCCGAAACGCAGCGGCAGTCCGACATAATTCTCCGCGATCGTTCGCAGGCCGGCTTCAGAGTGCAGCAGGTAATCCAGTTCAGCCCGCTGGAATCGAGCCGCCATCTCGCCTTCTCCCGGGAACTGGTGCATCAGACCGGTGAACCACCAGGAAAAGCGCTCCGCCCGCCACACCCTGCGCAGGCATTCTGCGGAGTATCCATCGATTCCAGCATCGCTGCGCTCGAGGAAATGTTCGATCAATGCCGAGGACAGCAACTTCACATCAGTCGCCGCCAGATTCAGACCCTTCGCACCCGTCGGCGGCACGATGTGGGCGGCATCGCCGGCAAGGAACAGGCGCCCAAAGCGCAGCGGCTCGGCGACGAAGCTGCGCAGCGGTGCGATGCTCTTCTCGATCGCTGGGCCCGTGACGAGATTCTCGCGGCCCGCCGGGTCCAGTCGGCGGCCCAGTTCCTCCCAGAATGCCTCGTCCGTCCAGCGATCCAGCTTGTCGGTCAGCGGCACCTGCAGGTAGTAGCGGCTGCGCGTCAGGCTGCGCATGGAACACAGTGCAAAGCCACGCTCACTGTTGACATAGATCAGCTCGTCGCTGACCGGCGGCGTCTCCGAAAGCATGCCCAGCCAGCCGAAAGGATAGACGCGCTCGAACTCGCGCACGGCGGACTTCGGCACGCTGGCGCGGCACACGCCATGGAAGCCGTCGCAGCCGGCAATGAAATCGCAGTCGAGGCGCTGCTCACGTCCATCCTGCAGCCAGGTGACACAGGGGCGCGCATCAATGCCGCTGATGGCAACATCGCGCGCTTCGTAGATGGTGCTGAGCCCGGCAGCCTCGCGCGCCTCCATGAGGTCGCGCGTGAGTTCGGTCTGGCCGTATACCAGCACGCCTGAGCCACCGGTCAGGTGGCGCAGGTCCACGCGATGGCGCTGGCCGTCGACCAGTATCTGGAAGCCGTCGTGCACCAATCCTTCACTTCGCATGCGCTGGCCGACGCCCGCTGCATCCAGCAGATCCACGGTGACTTGCTCCAGCACGCCGGCGCGGATGCGGTTGCGCACGTGCTGCGCGGATTGCCGCTCGACGATGACGGCATCGATGCCCGCCTTGTGCAACAGCTGGCCGAGCAACAAGCCCGCCGGACCGGCGCCGACGATCGCAACCTGGGTACGCATGGAGGCATTATTGCACCAGCCGCCCAGCTCAGGCGGGCTGCCTTGGCGCGCGTCAGACTATGGTGTGCGACAACTTGTTGTAGTGCGCCCACATGCTCTTGTGCGCGTCATAGATAGCCGCATCCGGGTTGCTCCAGCTGCGCGGCAGGCCGTCGAGCAGCTTGCCCTTCTGCATGTCCTCGGTGGTGAAGCCCTTGCGCATCGCCTCCGACACACGATCGAACATCTTCTCCATGGCTTCACGCTCAGTCCGGACCTCGGCGCGCGAGATCGCGGCGCCAGTGGCCGCCACGATGCGGGTCTGCTCGTTGCCGATGTTCAGCAGCTTCGCCTGTGAATCCACCCGGCCGCCCACCCAGCCACCCTCGTACCAGCAGATCTGGGGATCCGATACCGGCGCCACGGCATCCCCGACCGCCAGCACATTCGAATCCGCAAAGTGCACGTACAGGTCGCCGTCGGTGTGCGGCTGCTGCAGGTAGCCGTATTCAACGTGCTGGCCGCCGACAACCAGCTGCTTGCTGCCCAGATAAAAGACTTCGGTGGGTACAGCCTCCCTGCGGCGCGCCTTCAGGTAGCGGTCTTCCCAGGGTATGTAGAGGTCCACCGCCATCCGCTGCGCTGTCTTGGCATGGGCGATCAGCCTGGCGCCAGACTTGCCGAACACGTCATTGCCGCCGGTCTGCAGCTCATGCCAATGGGTGTTGATCACGGTGTGCACCTTGGCGCCCCGTGCAAAGTTGCGCAGCTCCGCCTGCAGCTTGCCGGTCTCGCCTGGTGCGCCGCTGTCCACCAGCAGCAGGCCGTCGTCGGTGCGCAGCGCCAGCACATTACCGCCGACGCCGGAGACCAGCAGCACGCGATCACCCAGCGGCGTAGCGACAGCCTTCGAGCCTTTCGCCGCCCATGCCGTGCCGGTGAGCATTGCACCGGAGAGCGTCGCGCCAACCACGCCTGCACTGGCGCGCAGCAGGGCACGCCTGTTGATGGAACTGCTCACGCGCTCAGACTCCCGCGATATAGCCGGTGCTGTCGCCGAGCTTGGCCTGCTCGATGTCGAGCAGCTTGTTCAGCACTGTCAGGTGCACATTGGCGATCGGGGTGTGCTCGGGCGGCACGATGTGGCGACCACCCTTGAGCCGGCCATTGCAGCCGCCCACCAGGATCAACGGCAGCGGATAGTTGTTGTGTCGGTCGCTGTTGCTCATGTTCGAGCCATACATGAACAGGGAATGATCCAGCAGCGAGCCGTCGCCATCCGGCGTCGCCGCCATCTTGTCGACGAAGCGCGCGAACTGCTGCATGTGCCAGGACTGCACCTTGATCAGCTTCGCCAGCCGCTCCTTGTCGTTGGCGTGATGCGACAGCGGATGGAAGGAATCCGGCACATTGATGAAGTTGTAGGTGCGGTTGGTGCCTTCGGCCACCGTGATGAAGCTGGCAACGCGCGTGAGGTTCGCCTGGTAGGCCAGTGCCAGCAGGTCGTACATCAACGCCACCTGCTCGTCGAAGCTGTCGAGCTCGCCCACCGGTGCCGTGGGGATCTTCAGATTCTCCATGCCGCCCGACTTCGCCTTCTCCAGGCGGCGCTCGATCTCGCGCACGGTGTTCAGGTAATTGTCCATCACGCGCTTGTCGGCGGGGCCAAGCTCGGCGCGCAGCGCCTGGGTGCGGTCGGAGATGAGATCGAGGATGCTGCTGGTCTGGCGCGCGATCAGCGCACGCTCGGCGTCATCGGCCGCCTCGCCGAACAGCTGCAGGAACACCTTGCGCGGGTTGTATTCCATCGGCAACGGCGTGTGTTCATCGCGGAAGGACAGCGTCGTGCTGTAGAAGCCTCCACCTGCGCCCTGCGTGATGGTAGTTTCGGAAGCCACCTCCAGCGACGGCAGGGCTGTCTCCTGCCCGATCTCGCGCGCAATCATCTGGTCGAGGGTGATGGCCATGTTCGCACCCGGCCCACCGCCGGCCGGCGGCCGCACCGCCGACAGCCACGTGGCCGGATTCAGCGTGTGCACGGAGCCTGCGCTGGCGGCATTCTCGAGGTTGGCGAAGCTCAGCAGCTGCTGCTTGTGCTTCTCCAGCGGCTTCATGATGGTGTTCAGCGTGAAATTCGCGCCTTCGCCGGACGGCGTCCAGCCGTCGAACTCCGCCCCGAATGGCGTGTTGCCCATGATCATGCCGTGCGGCAGGTAGAAGAAGCCCACGCGGGCCTTGGGGTTGGCAGCCGTCTTCGCCAGTGCCGTACCGGCGGGGATCATCGCATCGAGCAGCGGCAGCGCCAGCCCTACTCCCAGCCCCTTCAGCGTCGCGCGGCGGGATATGTGCTTCTTGGTCAGGAACATCTGGTTCTTCCTTGGGTTCAGCGCGCAGCGGTCACAGTCGTGGTTCGGGTCTCATCGCCATGCCCGGCGTCATGCGCCGGCCCTTGCAGCAGGAAGGCGTCGGATTTCGCCACGGCCATCACGATGTCGAAGAAGCGGTAATTGTGCGCGGCGGTGCTGCGCACGATTTCCCGCACCTGCGGCATGTCGGCCGCTTCAACCTCACGGCCCGTGCCGTACATCAGCAGCTTGTGCGCCACGGTCTGCACAAACTGTTCCGGGCGCGACAGCAGCGACTGGCGCAGCTGCACCACGCCACTGATGGCCTGGCCGGTGGGCAGCACAGTGCTGGCATCAACGGGCAGGCCGGTGTCGAGCGTGCGATACGCGCCCGTCACATCGAAGTTTTCCATCGCAAGTCCAAGCGGATCGATGACGCCGTGGCACTGGTTGCAGCTCTTCGCCTGCCGATGCACTTCCAGGCGTGCGCGCACGGTGGTCGGTGCCACGCCCTCCTTCGCCGACAGGTTCGTCTCCACACCCGGCGGCGGCGGCGTTGCGGGCGTGCCCATGATCCTCTCCAGGATCCAGGCGCCGCGCAGCACCGGCGAGGTGCGATCGCCATAGGACGTGCGCAGCAGCACGGCCGACTTGCCCAGCAATCCGAAGCGGGCGGGGTCGGTGAGCTGCACGCGCCGGAACTGCTGGCCACGCACGCCACGTACGCCGTAATGCGCAGCCAGCCGCTCGTTCAGGAAGGTGTAGTCGGAGGACAGCAGGTTCAGCACACTCTCGTTCTGCAGCAGCACCTCGCCGAGGAACAGCTGGATCTCGGTGGAGAAATCATTGCGCAGCGCCTCGCTGAAGCGCGGCGCCGGAAACAGCTTCGGATCCGGGTCCACCGCATGCAGGTCGTCCACGTTGAGCCAGCGCATCGCGAAGCCGTTGACCAGCGCCGCGGCGCGATGATCGGCCAGCATGCGGCGCAGCTGCTGTTCGTAGACCACTGGGTCCGCCAGCTGCCCGTTCACGGCCAGGTTGCGCAGTTCATCATCGGGCACATCGCTCCACAGGAAGAACGACAGGCGCGAGGCGAGCTCAAGCGGCGCGAGCCGCTGCGGCGCGCTGTCATCGCCCTTCGGCTGGATCACCCGATACAGGAAATCCGGACTCGAGATCGCGCCCATCACGATCTCCTGCACGCCGCCGTCGAAGGTGCCGATGTCGCGGCGGCCGGCATCGAAGAAGGCCATCAGCTTGCCCACATCGGCGTCCGTGGCAGGACGACGGTAGGCTTCGGTCGCCAGATGGCGCGCGATCTGCTGCGCGCAGGGACGCTCCTCCACCTCGCTCTTCGGGTTGCAGACGAAGATGCGGTCACGGGTCGGGGAGCGGCCGATGCTCGGCGTGCCGAACGGGCCCGCCACCTCGACGCTGCCGATGCGCGGGCCGGTGCCGGCGACCACATTGCCGAAGCCGCCACCGCCACCGGGGCCGCCCGCGCCGCCGAAACCACCAACGGTCTCATCCGACAGCGCCCGCGCCCGCTCGATGGCCGTGACGATGATCTCGTGGCTGCCGGAGGTGGCCCGCAGCGGAATGTTGGCGAAGCGGCCATTCACTTTGGCGCGGCCATCACCGGCGAGCTTGTCGGCAAGGCCAAGGTCCTGTGCGCCGCCCACGTCGCCGCGGAATACCGGCTTGCCATCCAGCAGCACCACGACGGTCTGCCGGAACAATGCGGGGTTGGTATAGAGGCCGCCGGTCAGGTCGTCGAGGATGGTGAGGCGATATTCCCCATCGGCCGGGAAGAAATGCGTGAAGCGGAAGCCGCCGCGTGAGCCGAGCGGCATGTTGTCCGTCTGGCTGGAGGTCGCCAGGTAGCCGGTCTTGGCGAGCTTGGCATTGCCATCGCCCACGGCCCGCTTGGCAATGAAGCGCGCCGCCTGGATGTACTGGTCGAGGAACGAAGGCGAGACGGACAGCGCCGCGGCGATGTTGTCGAAGCCTTCCAGCTCGATCTCCGGGGGCAGCATGTCGTCGACCTTGATCTGCACACCCAGCAGGGATGCGATGGCATTGGCGTATTCGGTGCGGTTCAGCCGCTGTGCGGTGACGTGGCCGGCGCGTGGGGTCTCCTGGCGCTTGTCGAGGCTGGTCTCGAGCCAGCCAACCATCGCATCCTTGTCGGCCTGGGTGGGCTGCTTGCTGCCCGGCGGCGGCATCAGGTGGCCGCGCAGCTTGCGGACCACGGATTCCCACACATTGATGTCATGCGGCACATCGGCGGGGGTCATGGTGTCGAAGGCCACCCCGCCTGCCCAGTCGGTGGCGTTGTGGCATTCCGTGCAGTAGGTTTCCAGCATGCCCCAGCGCTGGGCGTCCGGCGCGGGCGCCTGGGCCTGGCCAAGGGCCGCTGCAGACATCCCCAGGGCGGTCGCCAGCAGGAAAATACGCTTCGTCACGGTGCTCATACCCCTTGGATTGCCTTTTTCGCCCCGCGTTCCCTGCCCTGACACCTAAGCCGCTTGGCGGGCTATAATTTGCGACTGACTCGACCCACTCGACTGGATGCCCACGTGAGCAAGCACGATTCCCACTTCTTCAATGTCTTCAGCGTCGTACTCGGCCTGCTGGTGGCCTTTGCAATCATCGTGTTCGCCCTGGCGCGCTACATCGGCAAGCACGAGCAGAACGCTCATCTTCTCAAAGACCCCCTGCTGCAGGTAAGTGTAGAACAGCGGATCTCGAGCCCGGCGCGCGTCGCCGTGGCCGGTCAGGATAACAGCGCCATGAAGATTGCGCCGGTGACGGCCGTGTCGGCCACCGCCGTGGCCGCCACCTTCAAGGACGGCACCGAGGTCTATGAAGGTGCCTGCAAAGCCTGCCACGGCATCGGTCTGGCCGGTGCGCCGAAGGCCGGCGACAAGGCCGCCTGGGGGCCGCGGCTGGCCAAGGGCAAGACCACGCTGTATGACCACGCGGTTCACGGGTTCACCGGCTCGGCCGGCGTGATGCCGGCCAAGGGTGGCCGCACGGATCTCAGCGACGACCTGATCAAGCAGGCAGTGGATCACCTCACCTCGCTTTGAGCCACGCGCGCTAGGCTTCCCAGCGTAGCGCCAGCGCCTCCGCCACATCGGCCGCGGAGACTGCATCCCGGTCTGCCAGATCTGCGATGCTGCGCGCCACGCGCAGCACCCGGTGCTGGCTGCGCGCCGAGTGTGCGCGCTGCCGGGCCGCGCACCGCAGCAGCTCGAGACTGGCCGCGTCCGCGCGGCAACAAGCCAGCGTCTCTCCAGCTTCCAGCTTTGCATTGAGCTTGCCCTGCCGTGCCAGCTGCCGCTGCCGCGCCCGGCACACCAGTTCGCGCGCCGCGGCGCTGCTGCCGCAGGCACCGGGGTGCTGTGCGGCATCGGCCGGACCAATGAGCGCGCTGCTGTCGACCATGGGCAGGTCCAGCTGCAGGTCGATGCGGTCGAGCAGCGGGCCGGAAATGCGTGCGCGGTAGCGCTCCACCTGCGCCGGCTGGCAACGGCAGCGCGGATGCACCAGACCCGCGCGGCCACAGGGACAGGGATTCATCGCCGCCACTTGCTGGAGGGGGGGGGGTTTGTCGGCGCGCGGGCTGGCGCCCACGACGCTGACCCGGCCGGATTCCAGTGGTTCGCGCAGGCCTTCGAGCACCCGGCGGTCGAACTCCGGCAGTTCGTCCAGGAACAGCACGCCGTGGTGCGCCAGGCTGATCTCTCCGGGCTGCACTGCCACACCACCACCGACGATGGCGTGGGCCGACGCGGTGTGGTGCGGCGCCCGGAATGGCGGCAGCCCCGAAGGCCCGCCCGGGCCTGCGGTGCCAGGCGGGGACTGCGCCACCGCTGCGATCGCGGCAACTTCGAGCGCCTCCGCCTGCCCCAAGGGCGGCAGCAGGCCCGGCAGCCGCTGCGCCAGCATGGTCTTGCCCGAGCCGGGCGGGCCCTTCATCAGCAGGCTGTGGAAACCCGCGGCGGCGATCAGCAGCGCGCGCTTGCCCTGCCACTGGCCGCGCACATCTGCCAGATCCGGTTGTGGCGATGCCACGGTGGCCGCGCGGGGGGCCATGGTGTCGATCTGCAGCGCCTCGAGCGCCACGCCCTCGGCCAGCTCGCGCAGGTGGGCGAGGCCGAACACCAGTGCAGCCCCCGCGCCGCTGACGTCCGGGGCGCTGCCCCGCGGGATGACCAGCGCATGTCCCGCGCGGCCGGCGTGCAGCGCCGCCAGCAGCAGGCCGGGGACCGACTTGAGCTCGCCGGTGAGCGCCAGCTCGCCATAGAACTCGGTGCGCGTCAGGTCAAGTCGCGTACGCAGCTGACCCGAGGCGATGAGGATGCCAAGCGCAATGGGCAGGTCGAAGCGGCCGCCCACTTTGGGGAGATCTGCGGGCGCAAGGTTCACGGTGATGCGCCCGGCGGGCAGCTCGAAACCGCAATGGGCCAGCGCCGCGCGCACCCGCTCACGGCTTTCCTTTACCACCGGTGCCGGCAGGCCCACGACCATGAAATTGGGCAGCCCGCTGCCCAGATGCACCTCGACCCGCACCAGCGGTGCGGCGAGACCGGTCTGCGCGCGGCTCAGGACTTCGGCAAAACCCATCCGCGCAGTGTGCTGCGCAACGCGGCCGCATCGCGCCCGGCAATCTGCCGTGTATACCCGGTTACAGCTTCCGGACCGGCGCCAGATGCACGTCCACCGGTGTTGGGCACGAGGACGGTCAGGATGCTTCCCCCAGCAGCGCGGCTGCCGCAGCCGGCTCCGGTCGCAGTGCCCACAGGGTGACCAGCAGGGCCGCAGCAGGTACCAGCGCCGCGACCCAGGTCAGGGCGGGCAGGCCCAGGCCGTGGGCGATCACCGCACTGCCAAGCCATGCACCAAAAGCATTGCCCAGATTGAACGCACCGATGTTCAGGCTCGAAGCCAGGTTCTGCGCGCCTTCGGCCTTGCGCAGCACCCACATCTGCAGCGGCGAACCCGTGGCGAATGCCGCAGCGCCCAGCAGCGCGACGAACACGATCATCGCGGGCTTGCTGTGCACCGCGAAGCGCATCAGCGCCATGGTGGCTGCGAGCCCGAACAATGTAAGCAGCAGCGCACGGCCCAGATTACGGTCCGCCAGCCGCCCGCCCATGAAGTTGCCGGCGATCATGCCCGCGCCGAACAGCAGCAGGATGGGCGATACCGCCGCCTGGGAGAAACCCGTGATCTGGGTCAGCAGGGGCTGCACATAGGTGTACACCGTGAACACGCCACCGAAGCCCAGCGTGGTCATCAGGAGCCCCAGCAGCACCGGCCGCCGCAACACTGCGCGCAGCTCCTGGCGCAGCGAAGTGGCGGTCGCGGCGCCGGTGCCCGGTACGAGTGCAGCAGTGACGACGGTCGCGATCACCCCGATCAGCGCGACCGCCCAAAAGGTCGCGCGCCAGCCATGGTGCAGCCCCAGCCACGCGCCTGCCGGCACGCCCAGCAACGTGGCCACTGTCAGCCCGGTGAACATGATGGAGATCGCCGACGCCTTGCGGGCCGTGTCCACCAGCGAGGTGGCTACCACCGCGCCCACACCGAAGAAGGTGCCATGCGCCAATGAGGTAAGTACCCGCGCGGCCATCAGCACGGTGTAGTTCGGCGCCAGCGCGCAGGCCAGGTTGCCCAGGGTGAACACCACCATGAGCCCGACCAGCACCGCCTTGCGCGGCAGCCGCACAGTGGCCGCAGTGAGCAACGGGGCACCGACAAACACACCGAGCGCATAGCCGGAGATCAGCAGCCCGGCCTGGGAGATCGACACATGCAAGTCCGCCGCCACCTGGATCAGCAACCCCATGATCACGAATTCCGTGGTGCCGATGCCGAAGGCACCGGCTGTCAACGCGTAGACGCCAGCGGGCATCCGGGAGGGGGTCTCAGGGGCTGACATCGGGCGCTCCGGCAAATGGGGACAGGCAGCCTGGACCTTTCCCTTGCCGGGGATAACCGCCAATATCGCTAATCACTGTCAACGTTCCATTGATAATGAACCGAATCGGCGATCTCGATCTTTTCCTGAGGGTGCTGGACCTGGGTTCCATTACCGCCGCTGCCCGGAACCTGGACCTTTCTGTGGCGGTGGCGAGCCAGCGGCTGCAGCGGCTGGAGAAGGAGCTGGGCATCCGGCTGTTCCATCGCACTACGCGCCGCCTGCGTCCCACCGTTGAAGGCGCAGCGCTGGCGCAGCGGGGCAGGCCGCTGGTGGAGGAGCTGGCCGCCTTGTCTGCGGACCTGCGCCATACCGCCGTCGAGGTCGCCGGCACGCTGCGCGTGACCCTGTCGGCCACCTTCGGGCGGCAGTACGTGTCACCGCTGCTGCCGGAGTTCATGGCCCTGCATCCGCGGCTGCGCCTGAGCGTGCATCTCACCGACCGGCAGGTGGACCTGGTCGGCGAGGGCTATGACCTGGCCATACGCATCGGAGCGCTGGCCGATTCCACCCTGGTCGCTCGGCGCATCGCGTCCAACGAGCGCGTGGTGTGCGCGGCGCCCGCGTACCTGGCCCGGCGCGGCACGCCGGCCAGTCCCGGCGAGCTCGTGGATCACGATTGCCTGCTGCTGTTCGGCCGCAACGGCTTGCACGACCAGTGGCGCTTCACGGCCCGCGACGGCACGGAATCAACGGTGCATGTGCGCGGCCGCTTTGAAAGCGACCTCGGCGAATTCATCCGCGACGCGGCGCTGGCCGGCCAGGGTATCGGCAGCTTCTCGCGCTGGCACATCGTGGACGATCTGCGCAGCGGCCGCCTGCAACTGCTGCTGCCAGATTTCACCCTGCCCGTGACGGCCATCCACGCCGTCACCCCTCACCGCCGCTACACCCCACCGCGCGTGCAGGCCTTCGTGGACTTCCTGATCGGGCATTTCGGCGCGCAGCCACCATGGGAGCGGCCGCCCGCCGCGGCCCCCTAGCCGCCGGATCTGGCCTCAAGCGCCGCGATGCGCGCTTCCAGCTCCACAATCAGCTCCCGGCTGCGCGCCAGCACCCGCGTCTGCGCGTCGAACTCCTCGCGGGACACCAGATCGAGCCGCCGCGTGGCATCCCGCAGCACCCTGCCGGCATGTGCCTCCACGTCGGAACGCAGTGCCTGCAGCGAGGCCGGCAGGTCCTCGGTGAAGCGCCGGATCAGGCCTTCGATATCGGGTTTTTCGACCATATGCATCACCTCGCCGCGATGCCTAGCATCGCCATCAGTTAGTCGCACCAAGTCAGTGCACCATCATCGTGCAGATGCCCAGAACTGTGCGTGCCTGAGACATGTTGCGCGCTTTGAGGGCGGATTGGGGCGGCCGCCCGTGGCACGGATTCTGCACTAGTTGCTTGGGCGCCGGGCCGGAAGGTTCAAGCGTCTGTCCAGACCAGGCAATGGTAATCAACAAGGCTCGCTGCATTGCGACATGTACTTCATGAAGATCATCACTGCGATCGTCCGGCCCTTCAAGCTGGACGAGCTGCGGCACGCCATCGCCCAACTCGGGGTGCAAGGCGTGACGGTCACTGAAGTGTATGAAGCAGACTACGGGCCGCGTGCGAAGGTCGAGATAGCGGTCGACGATTCCATCGTCGAGCCGGTGCTCGAAGCCATTGCCAACATCTCGCGGACAGGCCGGAACGGCGACGGGAAGATACTCGTTGGAACCCTGGAACAGGCCATTCGGATCCGCACCGGCGAGACCGGAACAGCGGCAACTTAAGAACAGCTGGGAGTCGCAAAATGCGCATTGATCTCGCCTCGATTACGTCCTCGCGATGGGCGCGTGGAACCCTACTCGCCTCCCTGGCAGTGCTGCCAGTGCTGGCCGGTGCCGAAGAAGCGGCACCCACGCCGGAGAAGGGCGATACCGCCTGGATGCTGACCTGCACCTTGCTGGTCATCATGATGGCGGTGCCTGGCCTTGCCCTGTTCTACGGCGGCATGGTGCGCGCCAAGAACATGCTGTCGGTGTCGATGCAGGTGTTCGTCACCTTCTCTCTGCTGACGGTGCTGTGGGTCATCTACGGCTACAGCGTCGCGTTCGCAGGTCCCGGCCAGTGGATCGGCGATTTCAGCCGCTTCTTCCTGCACGGCATCGATGCCAACACCAATGCAGCGACCTTCTCCGAGGGCGTCGTGATTCCTGAATACGTGTTCGTGGCCTTCCAGGCGACGTTCGCGGCCATCACCACTGCGCTGGCCGTCGGCGGCTTCGCTGAACGCACCAAGTTCAGCGCGGTGCTGATCTTCGCGGTGCTGTGGTTCACCTTCTCCTACCTGCCGATCGCGCGCGCCGTCTGGTACGCCGAAGGCTGGCTGTTCAAGGCTGGTGCCCTGGATTACGCCGGTGGCACGGTGGTGCACATCAACGCCGGTATCGCGGGCCTGGTCGGCGCGCTGATCGTCGGCAAGCGCACGGGCTACGGCACGACGGCCATGCCGCCGCACAACATCCCGTACGTGATGATCGGCGCCGCCCTGCTGTGGGTTGGCTGGTTCGGCTTCAACGTCGGCTCGGGCCTGGAAGCCAACAACGGTGCGGGCCTGGTGTTCCTCAACACCTTCGTCTGCGCTGCCATGGCAACGGTCACCTGGACCTTCGGCGAGTGGATCTTCCGCGGCAAGCCAACCATGCTCGGTGCGGCCTCCGGCGCGGTCGCCGGCCTCGTGGCCATCACCCCAGCCTGCGGTGTGCTCTCGCCCTCCGGCGCGATCATCTTGGGCATCGTGGTCGGCCTGGTCTGCCTGTGGGCGGTGGCTGGCCTGAAGAAGGCGCTGGGTTATGACGATTCGCTGGATGTCTTCGGCGTCCACTGCGTCGGCGGCATCATCGGCGCCATGGCCTGCGGCATCCTCGGCCACCCCTCGCTGGGCGGCGTGGGCGCCTTCGAGAGCATCGGCGCACAGACCATCATCCAGGCGGAAGGCGTGCTGTTCTCGCTGGTCTGGTCGGGTGTCGTGACCGCGATCATCTTCTTCCTGATCAAGTTCACCATCGGCCTGCGTCCGACCGAGGAAATCGAGCGCGAAGGCCTCGATATCGCCGAGCACGGCGAGCGGGCTTACGACTGATCGTGACCCTCTAGAGGTTTGACCTCTGAAGCCCCGGCCACTGCCAAGTTGCCGGGGCTTTCTCTTTTGGCGAGACTGTCCGCATTGGAAGTCTGTGATCAGGATCACAAGCCGCCAGCGGTGGCTGCGGCGATACTCCGCTCGGAGAAAACCATGCGCAAAATGCTCATCGCCACTGTTGTTTCCCTGCTGGCCGCCGGTGCCGCCCACGCCGCCGGCGAGGTTTATGGATGGAAGGACGCCAGTGGCAACTGGCACTACTCCGACCAGCCCATGCCCGGCGCCAAGCTCCTGAAGGGGTCGCAGCAGAAGATCCCGACTCCCGCCCTGCCGAACATGCCGCCGCCTGCGCCGGCTGCCATCCCCACGGACCCTGCCGGGGCCCCGGTGGTCAGCGCTGAGGTTGCCCAGCAGGTGCGGGCCGA
>JBEVNO010000171.1:0-5776 GCA_040508085.1 Steroidobacteraceae bacterium | reverse complement strand
TGAATACACCCACTCCTGGAACGGCAAGTACCGGCGTCCGGCCGACCTGTGGACGCCGAACTTCAACGTGCCGATGCAGGACAGCCTGCTGTGGGTGTACGAGGGGCAGACGCAGTACTGGGGCAATGTGCTCGCCGCACGCTCAGGGTTGCGGCCCATGCAGGCCGCGCGCGATGCGCTGGCGCTGGTGTTTGCCACTTACACCGACAACCGGCCAGGCCTCTCCTGGCGCAATGTGCAGGACACCACCAACGACCCCATCATCGCCAACCGTGCCGTCAAGGCCTTCCCGAACTACCAGCTCAGCGAGGACTACTACCGCGCCGGCCAGCTGATCTGGTTCGAAGTGGATACCCTCATCCGCAGCAGGTCGGCGGGAAGGAAGTCACTGGATGATTTCGCGCGCGCGTTCTTCGGTATTCGCGACGGCGAGTGGAAGGTGCAGCGCACGTACACCTTTGCCGATGTGGTGGCCACGCTCAATGGCGTGGTGGCGGCTGACTGGGGGAGGTTCCTGCGCGAGCGTCTGGATGGCAAGGTGCCGATCACGGGCGGGCTCGAAGCCAGCGGCTGGCGCCTCGTCTACAGGGACGAGCCCAATGCCTATGCCAAGGCACAGGCCAAGGGTAAACGACCATCGACGCCGGACTACCTGTATTCGCTGGGCTTCACCGTGGCCAAGGACGGCAAGATCGCCGAAGTACGCTGGGACAGCCCGGCCTTCAATGCGGGCCTGGCACTTGGCACGCAGATCGCTGCGGTGAACGACATCGAGTTCAGCACCGATGTGCTGGATGATGCGCTGAAGGCGGCGGCCACGGACAAGACCCAACCCATCCGGTTGCTGGTCAGGGATCTGGCGCGGTACCGCGTGGTGTCGCTGGACTACCATGCGGGGGCACGCTTCCCGCATCTGGAGCGCATCGAGGGCGTGCCGGATCTGCTGACGGCGATCTTCACACCGCGCCCCTGATCCGGTAAGCCGATCACTGTGCCTGGCTTCATCGCCAACGGCATCACGCCCGCGGGGGCACCGGCGTCGCCAGCAGCTGCTGCTCCCACACGAAGGCCACACCGGTCCCGCCGCCATGTTCAACCAGCATCTCGCCCAACTTCCCGGCGGTAGCCTCGCGCGCCCAGTCGCGCTGCCATTCGGCAACGACGGCCATCCACGTCATCGGCACCGCGCCGGCGGCCACCATCCGGCGCACGGCCATGTCATGGGCTTCTGCCGATACGCCGCCAGAGGCGTCCGTGACGATGAAGACATCGTAGCCTTCGCCCAGTGCGTGGATCGTCGGCATCGCCAGGCATACTTCTGTCCACAGCGCCGCCAGTATCAGCTGCTTGCGTCCGCTCTTCTTGACCACATCCGTGACATTCGGATCCTGCCAGGTATTGATCAGAGTGCGGTCGATCGGCGTCTGTTCCGGAAACACGGCCTGCAGGGCCTTGATCAGGTTGCCGCCGCGCGGCGCCAGCACGGTGGTCAGGATGGTGGGCACATCGAAAATCTTCGCGGCCTTGGCGAGGGCAACGACATTGTTCACCACCATCTGCGGCTCGTGACTGTTCAGGTTGGCGAACTGGAAAGGCTGATGATCTATCAGCACCAGAATGCTGTTTTCGGGGCGCAGCAGTGCTTCAAGCCCGGCTTTGGCGGTCATGGTTACTCCTTTGGTGATGAAGTGGCGCTTCACGCGCCATGCGGATCCAGAAACACGTGCAGGCTTTGAATCACGCCGTGCGCCACGTGGACCACGTCCATGCCGGTAATCGCAACAGGGCCATCCAGCGGCCCTGCTCTCCAGCGCAGGCATGCGAGCCCATGATGGCCCACGGCGGGGCCGCATGCGGTAAAGGTGAAATCGGCAGGCAGGCTCTGCAGCAAGCCATCGACAACGCGTGAAATCCCGGCATGCCCCGTTACAGTCGACTCAGGTTCGTAGAGAATCGCGTCGCTGGCGTAGAGTTCGCGGATTGCGGCAGCGCGTTTTCCGGCGTCGCGTTCGCTGAACACGCGCTGCAGGTTGGCCTGCAGCAGCGCGGTGAAGTCGGTTTCCGGGGTGTCCATGCGCGCGACTATAGGAGTGCGGTCATGGCGTAGCCCTGTCCGATCCTGCGCCCGGCAGTCTGATCCTGCTGTGCCTGGACATCAGCCTTTGTGCTCGCGCCGCCACGCCGCCGGAGCGGCGCCCGTGAGCTGCCGGAAGCGGCGGCCGAAGTGCACTGCGTCGGCGAAGCCATTGGCCTCGGCAATCTGCTCCAATGAAGCGTCCGTACGGAGCAGCTGCGTCTGGGCGCGCCGGATGCGCGCGTTCAACTGCCACTGGTATGGTGCCATTCCCGTGGCGGCCTTGAATGCACGACTGAAGTGCGAGATGGAGAGGCCGGCCAGGTGTGCGAGCTCCGCCAGGCTGACGCGGTCCGGCAGGCTGGCCTCCAGGTAGTCGGTCACGCGACGCAGCCGCCAGGGCGGCAGCGCCTTGCCGGGCTTCGCATGCGCGCGCGCTGCAGGTCGCGGCGTCAGCAAGCGCGCGGTGATGGCGGCAAGCAGCCCGTCGCCGTAGAGCCCGGAGGAGGGATCCGGATCGTCAACAGCCTCCGACAACATGCGCGTCAGAGTCCAGACGCGGTCATCGCCAAAGCGCAGGCGCGGTATACCGGCCGCCGCAGTGAGGTCGTATCCCATTTGCTGCGCCAGCGTTGGCAGATCGAAGCACAAGGTTGCCGCCTTGACGAAGTGCGCCGCGGCGGTAAAGCCCCAAACCTCCATACCCGCCGGAGCGAAGTGCATGTGCCGGGGCATGTGCGCGATGGGGTTTGGTCGCTCGGGATGCAGCCGTGGCTCGGCTACACCGCCGACCTCCTCGAGAACCACGCTGAGGCGCGTGTCACCCGCGAAAGACAGTTTGTGGACAGCGGGCCCCGCGCAGTGGAATCTCGCCACCTCCACCTGTACGCCCCGCCAGGTTCTCTGTGTTGCCGCGGCGGCCAGGATGTTGTGCGGCAGGGCAGGCGGCGCCGGCATGGCGCTCACCGGAAGACCGGCACCGTGCCGGACTTGCTGCGCCGATCGCCGGCCGCAGCCAGCTTGCGGCCGAGTTCGGCGATGCGTTCCTCGCCCTGCGCCAGAGCGATTGCCGAGGTATGCACGGAGTAGTAGCCCAGGTGCAGCGGATGCGGGTGTGGAACGGCTGAGCCGAGTACGAACACTGCCTCGGCATCGCGCGCAGTGAGCGTGATCTGCGCCTCGCTGTTCTCGAACACGGCCATTTCCCCCGCGGAGATGGTGCTGCCCGCATCGAGCGACCCCTGCGACAGGGCCAGCCATGCCACACGGTGGCCGGCGGGTGGTGTGTAGGTCCAGCTTTCGCCAGCCTTCAATGTCACCAGCAGATAGTTGAAACCGGGTTGCGCGCGCACCGGGCTGGCGGCACCTGCGTGCTTGCCGACGATGACGTGGGCCGGGCCCACCCGTGGCATGTCACGGGCCTCGATGTACTGGCTGTCGGAGCGGGCGTTCTCCAGTTCCGGCGGCAGAGCAACCCACAGCTGGAATCCCTGCATGGTGGCTGACTCGCCGGCAGTGATCTCCTTGCCATGCCATACGCCACCACCGGCACGCATCCATTCCACGCCGCCGTATGCCAGCGTGCCGCGACCGGCTTCCGGATCATCGAAGCGCACATCACCCCTGGTGAAGACCGTGACGGTGGCGAGGCCCGAATGCGGATGCAGCCCCATGGCGTTCTGCATCCTGCGCATGTCGCCCTGGAACAGATCGAGGAACACGAACGGCTTGACCAGTGTGCCGAGATCGCCTGGGCTCATCAGCCGCACGATGGGGCCGCCGTGGCTGCTGCCGCGGGTGCGATGGATGATCCGGCGTGGCGGCTGCGGCGGGGGCGTGAATGCCTGCACCGGGGTGGGGTCTGCGAACGTCACTGTGCTCATCTCTGATCTCCCGATGTTCGTGATTCGGCGGGCGCGATGCCCGCGGGGGTCGGATGAAGCATGCCGTCGCAGTATCAGGAACGGTAGACTCGCAAACTGCGACTGTGTGTCGCCAAACCAGGAACGCGAAATGTTCGATCTGGAAGACCTGCGGACCTTCGTGGAAGTGGCAGATGCGGGCGGGTTGACGCCTGCGGCCAGGCGCCTGGGGCTTTCCAAGTCCATCGTCAGCCGCCGGCTGGTGCGCCTGGAGAAGGATCTGGGCGTGCAGCTGCTGTCGCGCACGACGCGCGGCGCGGCGTTGACCGAGGCCGGCGCCACGTTCCGGGAGCATGCCTCACGCGTCGCGGCGGAAATGGATGCCGCCTGCGATGCGCTGTTGCCGGAGGGCGATCTGCGCGGGCGGTTGCGTATCGCAGCGCCCCTCACCTTTGGCCCCGCACATGTCGCGCCGGTGCTGGCCGAGCTGGCCCGCCGCAATCCGCGACTGCAGGTGCACGCAATCTACTCAGACCGGTTTGTCGACCTGATAGGCGAGGGGTTCGACGCCGCCGTCCGCGTGGGCTATCTCCCGGACTCCGATCTGGTGGTGCGGCGGGTGGCACCGCTGTTCGGCAAGCTGGTCGCCAGTCCCGGTTACCTCCAGCTCCACGGCGCGCCGCGGACGCCGGACGACCTGATGGATCACGAGGCACTGATGCAGGGCACGGAGACCTGGCGTGTCATGCGGCAGGGCAAGGTGGCGCACGTGGGCGTGCATGGTCGCTTCAAGGCGGATAACGGCGATGCGCTGCTGGCCGCCGCACTGGCCGGGCTGGGCATCGCCGCGCTGCCGGACTTCCTGGCCGACCCCCATGTCGCCAGCGGCGCACTCGTGCAGCTGCTGGTGGATTTCCCGCTGCCGGAAGCCGGCGTCTATGTGGTACGCCCGCCCGGTGAATTCCCGCCGCGCAAGGTGCGCGCGTTGATAGAGATCATGGTGGAGAAGTTCACTTAGCCGGAACGCGCAGATCCTCAGGCAGCGTGGGCTCGGAAAGTATGTTCTCCATGGCGGCCCAGCGCTGCCGCGTCGTTGTTCCCGATGCTTCCACATTGGCCCGGACCAGATCCTCGCCCAGGCCGTAGTTGATGACATAGCTGCGATACTTGTCCGTGAAGCCCACGGATTGCTCGGCACGAGCCGGTGACAGCACCTGGTAATGCTGTGATAGGCGCACCGCCTCGGCGCGGGTGACGCGCCCGTCGAGGTAATCCCGTGCGATGGTCAGGCGCGCGCCAGAGAGCGCGCTGCGTAGCCGCTCCAGTTGCGAATTGCGCGCGGCAAGGCGCGGGTCGAGGCCGGCCAGCGGGAACAGCACGTCACGTTCGAATGCCAGCTTCTCGTCGCCGGGGAACGCAAGGTCGATGCCGTAGTTGGCCGAGCCCTCGGCGATCAGCGACTGCGGCGAGTAGAGCGGATAGACCGTGTACTCGATCCACCCGCGCTTCTCGACCAGCTCCTGCTCCATCAGCGCGTTGAACACGTGGTGGCCCGGATAGCCCTCGTGGCACCCGAGATCGATCGCCCGGTCGAGCCGCACCGGCAGGTCTGTGTTGACCTCGATCTTCGAGTGATAGCCGCCCTGATAGTAGTTGTAGCCGCTCCACGGCTTGTCGGTCACGAGCGCAAGGTCGAACCGTTCGCCTTCGGGCAACGTGTAGTGCGCCAAGGTACGCTTGCGGCATTCGGCGATCGCCGCGTCCATCACCGCCTTGAGCTTATCGGCAGGGATGTTGAACCGGTTGTCGAACGCGTCGATCCGCTGCCACCGCGGCCCGG
>JBEVNO010000153.1:0-3411 GCA_040508085.1 Steroidobacteraceae bacterium | reverse complement strand
TCCACACCCTTGGCCGGGGTGAAGCTGAAGGTACCCGCGGCAAAGCCCGGGTTGCGCTTCCAGCCGGTGAAGTTGATCACCGTCCGCTGGCCGACCGCATCGAGCACTTCCATGCGTGCCAGGCCCTGCGCATTGAAGCCCAGCGCGGCATACTGGAAGGCGGTATCGGTCTCACGCTTGGGCGTCAGCGACAGCCACTGCAGGCCGTCGCGCGCCGCCGCCTCTTCGCTGACGTCGTACTGCTTGTCCAGCAGCGCCGGGTTGATCAGGGCGGTCAGCGGGCTGTTCTGTTCTTCCTGGCCCTGCGGGCGCACGCTGGCCTGCTCCAGGTCCGGCTCATACACCCAGACCTTCTTGCCATCGGCCACGATCAGCTGCTCGTGCGGCTTGATGTATTCCCAGCGGAACAGGCGCGGCGCGGACAGCGCGACCCGGCCACTGGTGCTTTCCTTGACCTTGCCCTTGCTGTCGAACACCTGCTGGCTGAACTGCCCATCCAGGCCCTTCAAGCCTTGGGTGAAGCGGTTGAGATCATCGCGGGCGCCGGCCCAGGCACTGACCGAACCCACGCTGGCACAGACCAGGGTAGCGGCGACGAGATAGCGGCGGAATCGGGTCTGCATGGCGGGATCCAATGGAGCGAAGTGGAGTGATGTGCGCAGTGTGCCCATTCGATGCTGAATGGGCGATCAGGGCGCATTATGCGCTGCGGGACGGGCGCTTTACACCCGTCGGCAGGGTGCTCACGGCGTGCCCTGCACCGTCTCGAGGTCACCGTACAGCACCTGCCCGCGGAAGCCCCGGCGGACCTGCTGGTAGAGCGCGCGGAAGGCGGCATAGTCCTGCGGCTGGCACAGCGCATCCGCCCCGCGCACGGCGCGCTGATGCAGGCGATGGCGCACGCTCACCGCCTGCCCTTCGCGCGACCATTCCACCGTGTACTCACCGGCGGCATTCTTGAACTGCTGGCTGCGCGGCATCGCCACGATCGGCACGCTGGCCGGGAACACGAGCCGGTAGCGCTCTTCGCGCAGGCTGTCATTGCAGTAGAACGGGGTGGCGTTGTCCGGCGCGGAGGTACTGGCATACAGGTCACGGAACGATTCGGCACCGGGCGCATCCGGCAGCACCATCCCGCCGACCACGCCGAAGTCCACGTAGTCCTCGGCCCGGAACGCATACCGGTAGTTGAACGGACGGGTCAGATCCTGCGGGACACCGAGCAGTTCCAGGCTGCCGCTGCCGTCGAACCCGGACGCGGCCATGATCGATTCCTCCGCCCGGGCGCGGTTCTGTGCGTTCAAGCGGGCGAACGCGCCGCGCATCCCGATCTCCGTCACCTCACTGGGCGCAAGCTCGGTACGCCCGGAAAGATTGCCGGCGGCATCGAACTGGAACGCCACGTCCGTCGTTTTGCCATTGCGCCGCGCGTCGTTCTCCGGTGTGCGCGCGATGCGGGCATCGCGGGTATGCAGCACCGGTGCGCCGAGGTCGCCCTCCGGTAGTTGGCCGAAGCGCGCATACGGGGTGGTGGAATCCAGATAGAGATCGAACTCGGGCAGGTAGCTGATGGCATGGTTGAAGCGCCCCAGCACCGCAACCGCCGGCAGTGTCGGCCCGCCACCGGCCCCGATCAGCACCGGCGTGCTCTGGATGCCACGCGCGGCCAGCAGCACCTCCAGGATCACCACGTGGTCTTTGCAGTCGCCGTAGTGGTTGTCGAGGATGCTCTGGGCCGGGTTCGGCTCCAGGCCGCCATTGCCCAGGTACACCGCCACATAGCGGATGTTCTGCGCGACCCAACGGTACAGCACGGCCGCCTGTTCGCGGCGATCTGCGATGCCTCTGGTCAGGCTGTCCGCCAGCGCCTGGATCTGCGGGGTCACGGCGACCGCCGCGCTACCCTTGAGCTGGTATGCCCGCGCGAGCTGGGCCCAGTCCTGGTAGGTGCTGGCCATGATGCTCGGGCTGAATTCCCAGGGCGCGGCAGACCAGTTCTGCGCCTTCAGCGGTTCGCTGCGGCGGTACTGCCAGTCCCAGTGCGCCTGCCCGGCCCGGATCCGTGGCGCTTCACTGCCCTGCACGCCCTGCAGCTTGACCTGCATCGGCAGCGAGGCCGGCGCGCTCAGCGTCACCCGCGCATCGTCGTACTGGGTGAACACGCTGAAGATCTCCCACAGGCTGAAATAGCCGGGGAAATACGGGATGTTCTGGGTGCGGCGGGTGCGGTAGACCACGCGCGTCCCCGGCGCGAGATTGGGAAACACCACCACGCGTACCTTGCGGTCGGCATACATCGCCGCCGCGGCGCTGGAGTAGCTTTCCTGGGTGTAGATGCGATCGGCCGGCACGTCGTGGCGCTGCCCGTCGGCGGTCAGCGTATAGGCCTCGAGCACCTCCAGCGTTTCCATCTTCTCGCTGTAGCTCAGCCGCACCTGGCTGAACTGGTCCACCGCCGCCGTGGTCTTGAGCAGGATCTCGTACGCTTCGGTCTGCACGCTGCCGGCATCGGGGCGCACCACGTAATCGGCGCGGTAGCGCACGAAGCTGTAGTTGTTGCTGGCCTGCGCGGCACCCGCGTCCGGCGCCGCCTCGGGCGGTGAGGCAGCCGGCGGTGCGGCATCACCCTGGGCCTGCGCGGGCGCCGACAGCGCCACGCCCAGCACGATCCACAGCATCGACTTCATCGCGGGTTCCTTTGCAGTTGCCGGTGCGGCGCTGAAGGTTACTTCGGCGGGGGCGGCGCCAGCACGCTGCGGTCGCCGTTGTGTTCCGGCGGGCTGACCACGCCGGCCGCCTCCATCGCTTCGATCAGGCGCGCGGCACGGTTGTAGCCGATCTTGAGGCGACGCTGCACCCCGGAGATCGACGCGCGGCGGGTTTCGGTGACGATGCGCAGGGCCTCGTCGTACAGCGGATCGGACTCGTCGCCACCGCCGCCACTGGCTTCGGGCAGGCCACTGGCACCGACCACCACGCCATCGCCCATCATCTGCACTTCGTCCAGTACGCCACTGATGTAGTCCGTCGGGCCGCTGGCCTTGAGGTGCTCGACCACGCGGTGCACTTCCTCATCGGAGACGAACGCGCCGTGCACGCGGTCCGGCAATGCGGTGCCTGGCGGCAGGTAGAGCATGTCGCCATGGCCCAGCAGCGTTTCCGCACCGGACTGGTCCAGGATGGTGCGCGAATCGATCTTGGAGCTGACCTGGAAGCCGATGCGGGTCGGGATGTTGGCCTTGATCAGGCCGGTGATCACGTCCACCGAGGGGCGCTGAGTGGCCAGGATCAGGTGGATGCCGGCCGCACGCGCCTTCTGCGCCAGGCGCGCGATCAGTTCTTCGACCTTCTTGCCGACGATCATCATCATGTCGGCGAATTCGTCGATGAAGATCACGATGAACGGCAGCG
>JBEVNO010000085.1:0-4358 GCA_040508085.1 Steroidobacteraceae bacterium | reverse complement strand
TGCCAACGCAGCTGCTGGCCTTACAGTCGGACCAGCGCCGAACCCCAGGTGAACCCCCCACCGAAAGCCTCCAGCAGCAGCAGCTCGCCAGGCTTGATGCGACCGTCCCGCACGCCGGTATCCAGCGCCAGAGGCACGGATGCCGCGGAAGTATTGCCTTGGTCCTGCACGGTGACGATCACGCGCTCCATCGGCAGATCCAGCTTCCGGGCCACCGCCTGGATGATGCGGATATTGGCCTGGTGTGGCACCAGCCAGTCGATGGCGGATTTGTCGAGGCCATTCTTTGCCAGCACCTCGTCCACCGAGTTGCCAAGCATGTTCACAGCCACCTTGAAGGTTTCGCGTCCAGCCATGCGGATCACGGCCCGGCCGCCAGTCTCGGTCGGAAAGCCCTTCGAGATGCCACCGGTGCAGTACAGCAGCTGGTTGTAGCTGCCGTCCGCGTGCAGGTGCGTGGAGATGATGCCGGCCTCTTCCGAGGCACCGAGCACCACTGCGCCAGCGCCATCGGCGAACAGGATCGCCGTGGTGCGGTCGGTGAAATCGGTGATGCGGGTCAGCGTTTCTGCGCCCACCACCAATGCACGCTTCGCCTCGCCCAGGCGGATGAACTTGTCGGCAATCGACAAGGCATAGATGAAACCGCTGCAAGCGGCCTCGACGCTGAACGCCGGAGCCCCTAGGCAGCCGAGCCGCGCCTGCAGCAACGCGCCGCAATTGGGAAACACCAGATCCGGTGTGGCGGTAGCGAAAACGATGAGATCGATATCGGCGGGCTGGATGCCAGCGGCCTCGATGGCACGCCGTGCCGCGTGCTCGCCCATGTCGACAGTGGTCTCGCCTTCGGCGGCGTAGTGACGCCGCTCGATACCCGTGCGCTCACGGATCCACTGGTCGGTGGTGTCCATCATCTTCTCGAGGTCGGTGTTGTGCACCACCCGCTCGGGAAGATAGGAACCGGTGCCGATGATTCGGGCGTACATGCGCGTGTATTGCGCCGGATGACGCCCCGCCTGCGCGAGGCGCCCGCCGGTGCCGCGGATGTTAGTCCTGGTCGGCCGCGTCGGGACGCGGTTCGATCACGCGCTTGCCGCGGTAGAACCCATCCGGGGTAACGCGATGACGCAGGTGCGTCTCGCCAGACTGCGGGTCGATCGACAGCGCTGGCGTCGCCAGATGATCGTGCGAGCGGTGCATACCGCGCTTGGACGGAGTCTTGCGACTCTTTTGGACTGGCATGGTCTTTTCTCCTGAATCACTGCTTCGTACGACCCGACAGCAACTCGCCCAGGGAGGCGAACGGCCGCTGCGTCGTCTGCGAAATACTCTCTTGCGTCTCTACCTTCTCCACCCGCGCCTCACCGGGGCATTGCCCCTCGTGGCGCGGCGCCGCCGGCAAGGCCAGCAGCAGTTCCTCTTCCACCAGATCGGCCAGACGCAAGCGGCCTTCCAGTGCCAGGGCTGTTTCCAGCTCCGGCGGAACCGCCGATGCCGCCTCTTCGGATTCCAGCAGCGCTACGCGCGAACTGCTCTCGATGGGCAGAGACATCGGCTTCAGGCACCGCTGGCACAGCACGGTAAGGTGCGCTGCCAGCGTGACATCGGCAATGATGCGCCCCTCCAGTCGGGAAAACGCAACGCTGCCATTCACCATGCCCTGCCGGTTCGCCAGATGTGCGGCGACACGCTCGAATCGTTCGAGCGGAATCGCGAGTTCAACCTGGCGCCCGTCATCGGCCAGAACCGCGACACTGCACAGTTTTGAACCGTCATCAGGCATGGGGCGCGTATCATAGGTACCACCCCCCGGGGGTGCAAGTTCTTGTTTAGTCAGGCTCATGACACCAACGCCCCGCATAGTCCTCGCCTCAGTGTCGGTTTACCGCAGCGCTCTGCTGCGGCGCCTGGGCCTGCCCTTCGCCACCATAGCCCCGGGTGTGGTCGAAACGGAGATCCCGGGCGAGGAGCCCCGGGTACGGGCGCGGCGGCTGGCACTGGCCAAGGCGCGGGCTGTTGCAGAGCACCATCCGGGCTGGATTGTCATCGGCAGCGACCAGGTGGCGAGCATCCAGTCCCCCAACGGCTTCACCGTACTGCACAAGCCCGGTGACAAGGCCACCTGCCGCCGCCAGCTCAGCGCCATGTCCGGCGGCACCGCCCGCTTCGACACCGCTGTGGCGGTGATCAAGGGCGACCGCAAGCTGGTGCACGTGGACCTGACCCAAGTGCATTTCCGCAATCTGATTGGCGCCGAGATCGACCGTTACATCGAGCGCGAGCCAGCCTTCGACTGCGCCGGCGGCTTCAAATGCGAGGGCCTCGGCGTGACCCTTTTCGAGTCGATCGAGAGTCACGACCCGACTGCGCTGGTGGGGCTGCCTTTGATCTGGCTTTGCGGGGCGCTGCGCCAGCTGGGCGTTTCGGTCTGAGCAGCCGCGCGCTGGCAACCCCCGGCTTGGCTTCGCCGTCGGGCTTCAGCTTGCCGGCATTGCCCAGCGCATCCAGCACCGCATGCAGCTCCGGCGGCATGGGGGCGCTGACCGCCACCAGGCCGCGCCCATCCGGATCCTCGAAGCTGATGCTGTGCGCATGCAGGAACAGGCGCTTGAGGCGGAAGGACTGCATCTGGCGGTTGAAGTCCGGTTCGCCGTATTTGTCATCCCCCGCAACCGGATAGCCGGCATAGGCCGCGTGCACGCGGATCTGGTGTGTGCGGCCGGTGAGCAGCCGCACTTCCAGCAGCGTGGCAAGGTTGCCGTAGAACTGCACCACGCGGAATTCGCTGGCGGCCTCCTTGCCATCCGGCGCCACCTTCACCGTCCGCTCACCGCCCACGCGCGTATCCGTGCGCAGCGGCGCGTCGATGAGTTTCTTGCCCAGCTCCCACTTGCCGCGCACCAGCACCAGGTAGCGCTTGTCGAAGCCGCTTTCGCCCTCGCCCACAGCATCCTCGCGCATCAGCGCATGCAGGCTGCGCAGCGTGGCGCGCTTGCGCGCGATCATCAGGCAGCCGCTGGTGTCGCGGTCCAGCCGGTGCACCAGTTCCAGCGTCTCGTCGGGTCGCGCATCGCGCAGCGCCTCGATGACGCCGGCGCTGATGCCGCTGCCACCATGCACGGCGATGCCGGAGGGTTTGTTGATCACAAGCAGCCGCTCGTCCTCATGCAGCACCGCTCCGGTCACCTGCTCCACCAGCCGCGCGGACACGCGCTTGGTTACCTGCGGCTGCCCGGCAGGCAGTGGCGGCGCCTCGATGCGCACCGGGGGCACGCGCAGCACATCACCGGCGGCCACGCGGGTCTCGCCGCTGACGCGTTTGCCATTCAGCCGCACCTCGCCTTTGCGCAGCAGCCGGAACAGCCGGGTATGGGGCACATTGGGCAGCAGCCGCGACAGCACGCGGTCCACGCGCTGCCCCGCATCCTCGTCCGTGAGGACCTCGTTGCGCACTGCGGTGCGGGCCTCGGCAGCGGCTGAATCAGTGCTCGGGGCAGTCATTTGGTTGTAAAGCCTTGTTTTTCAAGCATGTGTAAGTATACTCGCCGCCACGTGCCCCCACCGCGACGGCTGGATTCACATCCCAGCCCCAACGAGCGGCACGGAACAATTGCGGCGCGAGGCGTCGCATTATCCAGTTGATCCCGTCAAAACGGATCATCGTTTGGCAGGCCACAAGGCAGACGGTGGTTCCCCTCCATCAAAGGGTGAGCCCAGCGCCTTCAGGTCGGCAGTAGCTACGGATTGCGCGCGCGCTCGTGCCTTTGACGAGCGCGGCAGGTTCTTCCAGAAGTGCAAGCAACAATCCACGCCCTCTTGACCAGCATGCTGGTCCAGTTGGATGCGCTTTTCTGCCTTCACCGGCTCGACTTCGCGCCCGCTTTCGCGCGCGCGGCCTTGCGGCCCGCCACTCGACACCTCTTGAGTGGAATTCATGAAACGAATGTTAGTCAACGCGACGCAGCAGGAAGAGCTGCGCGTCGCCCTGGTCGATGGTCAGAAGCTGTACGACCTGTCCATCGACATCCCCTCCCGGGAACAGAAAAAAGCCAACGTATATAAGGCCCGCATCGCCCGCATCGAGCCTTCGCTCGAAGCGGTGTTCGTCGATTACGGCGCCGAGCGGCACGGCTTCCTGCCGATGAAGGAAATCTCCCGGGATTACTTCCGTGACGGCCAGCCGCAGGGCAGCCGCGGCATGCGCGAAATCCTGTCCGAAGGCCAGGAAATCGTGGTGCAGGTCGAGAAGGAAGAGCGCGGCAACAAGGGCGCGGCGCTGACCACCTTCATCAGCCTCGCCGGCCGCTTCCTGGTACTGATGCCCAACAACCCGCGTGCCGGTGGTGTCTCGCGCCGCA
>JBEVNO010000064.1:0-79591 GCA_040508085.1 Steroidobacteraceae bacterium | reverse complement strand
GGTTTCTCTCGAGACTGAGGCCGAGCCGGCGGCTATTTTTCCTTCGGGCCGCCGCGCCCCTTGCGCGCGTTCACCGACTGGCGCAGCAGGAATTCGATCTGCGCATTGATGCTGCGCAGATCGTCGGCGGCCCATTTTTCCAGATCCTTCCACAGGTCCCCCGGGACCCGCAGCAGGAATGCCTTGCGCTCGGCGGCTGGCACGATCAGGCGTACAGCGTGCCGGTGTTGATGACCGGCGAGGCATCGGAGTTGCCGCAGAGAACGACCAGCAGGTTGCTGACCATGGCGGCGCGCCGTTCCTCGTCCAGTCGCACGACGTTCTGTTTCTCGAGTTCAGACAGCGCCGTCTGCACCATGCCCACCGAGCCCTGCACGATGAGCTGGCGCGCCGCCACGATCGCCTCGGCCTGCTGTCGCCGCAGCATCACCGAGGCGATCTCCGGCGCATAGGCCAGATGCGTCAGGCGCGCTTCCTCGACGACCACTCCAGCCTGCGCAAGCCGCAGGTGCAATTCCTCTTCCAGCGCCTGTGCCACCTCATCGGCGCTGCCACGCAAGGTGGCCTCCTGTTGCTCGCCATGGTCGTAGGCAAAACGGCTCGCGATGCCACGGATGGCGGTTTCGCTCTGCACCTGCACGTAGCTCTGGTAATCCTCGACATCGAACACGGCCTGCGCCGTATCGTCCACGCGCCACACGACCACGGCTGCGATCTCGACCGGGTTGCCACGCTTGTCGTTGACCTTCAGCGTCTCGCTGTTGAAGTTGTGGACCCGCAGCGAGAGCTTGGTGGAGCTCGACGGGTTGAGGACGGCACGCAATGCACGCCCGATGTCCCGCTGCGACACGGGCAGGGACTTGCCCTCGGAGTGCGCGCTGCGGCTGCCGCGGCTGCGCGAGCAGAACGGATTCGCCCAGTGGAAGCCGCTGGCGCGCACGGTGCCCTTGTAGCTGCCGAACAGGATCAGCACCCGCCCCTCATTCGGTTGCAGCGTGAAGTAGCCGTTCAATCCCACGACGCCCAGCAGCAGACCGAGTGCGCCCGCGACCGGTATCCAGCTGAACGCCTGCGTTGCGTGAACCTGTTCCACGCCATGGACGAAGGCACCCAACATGGCAATGAACCACACCAGATGCAGCGGCAGTGCCAGGAAGCCGGGGAGGCTGAGACCGGAATATTCGCGGGTGTTGCCCGCGGAGGACGGCTTGCGCGTGGACATTGTTGTCTCCTTCTTGTGATATTCAGATGATATCACATTGGTATCGCGCGTGGTGTCGATTACCTGAGGAGTACGCGCCAGCACCGCCACGCGCGGGGCGTGGCGATGCGGTGAATCCCTTACTTGACGATATCCACCGGTGCGAACAGCACCAGCTGCAGCGGCGTGCCTTCCTTGATCCGCGCCTCGGTGCCGGTCTTCTGAGCAGCCAGCGCGCCGACTGCCGCTCCCAGCAGCCCACCGATCACCTTGCCCTTGTCGCCACCCTTGACCTGATGCCCGAGGATGGCGCCGGCGGCGGTGCCGCCCACGATCTTCGCGGTATCGCCGGCAGTATCGCTCTTGCCTTCCTGCGTGATCTCGCCGCTGACGGGTATGTTCTTGCCGCCGGGCATCTGCAGGCTGTCGAAACTCAACACCAGCGCGGGTACACCGCCGATCTTGTCACTGCCTGAAACCACCTTGATCACCTCGCCGGCGACATTGGTGCCACTGGCGATCACGGTCTCGCCGTTGATCACCACGGGGTTGGTCAGCTGCGCGGTGAAGGTATCCCCGACCTTCGCCGTTTTCGAAGTGAGCGCAGTGCCGATGGACAGTTCGAGCACGGTGCCCGCGGGCACGGTGATGGTACGAACCACTGGCGCCGGTGGCGGAGTGGGTGCCGCGGGCTTTGGTGCAACGGCAGTGGCAGCAGGCTTGCTCGGCTTCGGCTTCACGACAGCAGGTGCAGGGGCCGGGGCGGGCTCAGCCACTGTCTCGGCGGGCGCGGGGACGGGTGGTGCGACACTTTCCACCGGCGCAGTGGCGTCAGCCACCGTAGCGGGAGGTTCCTTGCTGCCGCAGGCGGCGAGCAATGCCAGCGCGCTCACCGCGGTGATGGGGAGTATTGAATGACGCATGATGAGAACCTCGCTTCGTATCGGTGCTTTGTATCGTTGTAGGATCAAACTAGCATGCGTGCCCAGTGCTGAATGCCAGCTGAGTCCTACGCTGCCGTCAGGCAGTCGAAGCACAAAATGCTGCGGGCCCGCATGGCTGGTATGCCATCGGGCCCGCACATGACTTAATAGCGTCGCGAATCGCTGACATCAGTTGCGGCGGCGGTCCACCCGGCGCTCGATGCCGTTGCCGCGGCGATCCAGCCGACCTTCGATGCGATCGCCCTTGTTGTCCAGGCGGTTGCTGATGCGATCACCCTTGCTGTCCAAGCGCTGTTCCTTGTTCTGACCGCGTTCGTCCAGCCGCTGGTCAATGCGGTCACCCTTGGCGTCGAGGCGTTCGGCGCGCTGCTCGTGGCCACTGTCCCCAGCGCTGGCGGCACGATTGTCCAGCCTTGCATCGACGCGATCGCCTTTCGCATCCAGCCGCTGTTCGGCGGCCACGCCGCGCCGGTCAAGCCGTGAATCCACGCGTTCGCCCTTCGCATCCAGCCGCGTATTGATGCGTTCGCCGCGCCGGTCCAGGCGTTCATTGGCCACATCATCGCGATTCGCGCCGGTGGGCAGCACGTCCTCTGCGGCAAACGTGGATATCGACAGTGCGGCCAGCAGGCCGGCGGCTATGAGTTGCTGTGCAGTCTTCATGTGCTCTCCCCCGTGCGGGTTTCAGATGTGGTCTGAGGAGAACAACGCGGCAGAGAGGCCGCGGTTGACGCGCTTACTGCAGCAGCCCGTAGTCCACCAGGCGATCGAAATAGCCGGAAACTGTCAAATGGATGGTGATCGGTTGCTGGCTGGTGTTCAGCCAGAACCAGCCATGCTCACCGTCAAACGGCGCCACCAGTGAACCGCTGCGACCGTTGATCCCTTCTTCCTGGCCCGCCTCTTCATAACGCACCCAGTAGTGGTCACCCTTGGCCGGGTCGTGGCCATGGAAATCCACGTACGCGTTGCCGCCTTCCACTTCCCAGTGGTACAGGATGACTTTCGACTTGCGCAGAACGGCCTTCACCTCGGTCTTTTCATCCAGACCCAGGCGTATTGTCATCGTCTGCGTCCTCGGCTGGGCGCTCTCCAGCTGGCTCACGGCAGGATTGGGCAAGGGGAGTGGATCCTGCGGCGTTGCACTGGTGGTCGCGACCAGGGTGTCGTTGCCGCCGATCACGTCGGCGATGACATCGTCGATGGACGGCTCGGCCGCGGCCTGCTTGCCACTCATGGCGGTCAGGCCAAGCAGCTTGCCGATGCGGGTGGGATCGATGCCGTACTCGGCTGGCAATACGATGGTCACCAGCGTGACCACAGCCAGCAGCACGGCCACGCCCAGTGCTTTCCAGATGCGCGCCCTGGGGCGCGCCGTCTCATCGCTCATGTCGGTCCCTCGTCATGCCAGCAGATAGCCTGCCAGCTGGTAGCCAGCCAGTACAAAGCCCACCGTCATCAGCAGGGTGTTGGCAGGCAGGATGGCGCGGTTGAAGCTGCGTGTGCCGCGCCATAGCGCGAACAGCAGCACCATGAGCGCCAGGGCAGCCAGCTGACCGAGCTCCACGCCAAAATTGAAGGCCAGCAGGTTGGCGACCAGCCCATCGCGGGCCAGATGCAGTTCCTGCAGCTTGGTTGCCAGACCCGTGCCGTGCACCAGGCCGAAGCCGAACACCGCGACCCGCGGGTCCAGGCGCCACCAGGTCCCCTGGAACCCGCCGATGTTCTCGAAGCCCTTGTAGACCACCGACAGTCCGATCGCCGCATCGACCAGATGCGCGTCCGCATGCCAGCCAAGCAGCACGGTGGCCAGCAGCGTGATGCTGTGCCCCAGCGCAAACAGGCTCGCATACACGGCTACGTCGCGCAGATGCCGCAGCAGGAAAATCACCCCGGCCAGGAAGGCGAGGTGGTCGTAACCGGTCACCATGTGTTTGGCGCCCAGATACGCGAAGGGTCCGGGATGGATGCCGCGCGTCGCGGTGACGAAAGCGGCGTCGCCGCTCGACACGCCGTGGGCCACAGCCAGCGCGGGCACGGCGAGGAGCAGCGCGAGCAACGTTGAATCACGCAGCAGTGGGGTACGCATGAAGTGCGCAAGCATGCCACGACTGTCACGAAAATCGGGCATCATCCAGCGATATCGAAACCTCTCTCGCTGCAGTCCAAGGGATAGCCCATGTCTTCGAGCCGCCGTCTGCTGGTGACCGTATTGTCCGTCGCGTTGCTCGCGCCATCGCTGGCTGCCACTCCGCGCAGCGATTTCGAGGAGGCGCGGGATCACGTCGCGCAGCGGGCCAAGGGCGTGAAAAAGGCAAAGCGGGCACGCAATGTGATTCTGTTCATCGGCGATGGCATGGGCATCGCCACGATTACTGCCTCGCGCATCCTGGAAGGCCAGCGCAAGGGTCAGAGCGGCGAGGACAACCGGCTGAGCTTCGAGGAATTTCCGCAGGCGGCCCTGGTGCGCACTTTCTCAGCCAACCAGCAGGTTTCGGATTCCGCACCAACCGCCACGGCCATCGTCACGGGCTGGCATGCCAATGATGGTGCGTTGTCGGTGGGTCCCGCAGTGGCAGAGAACGAGGCCGATGCCGCGCGCGTCGCGCCGAATGCGCTGCAGACCATCCTGGAGCTGGCGGAAGACAAGGGACTTTCCACCGGCGTGGTTTCCACTGCTCGCATCACCCATGCCACGCCTGCCTCCAACTACGCGCACACGCCGAACCGCGATTGGGAATACGCAGGTTCCCTGCCTGCCACCGCCACACTGCCCGACATCGCGGCACAGCTGGTGCAACGGCAGAAGACCGGCAATGGCGTAGAGGTGGTGCTGGGTGGCGGACGGGCCTATCTCACCGACACCGGCGCGGCCGATCCGGAATATCCCCAGGCCCACGGGCTGCGCCGCGATGGCCGCGACCTGGTGCGGGAATGGGTAGCGGCGCAGGCCAATTCACGGTTCGTCTGGAAGCGCGATGATTTCCTCGCGGTGGATGCGAAGAACACCGACCACCTGCTGGGCCTGTTCGAGCGCAGCCACATGCAATACGAGGCCGATCGCGGCGAAGACCCAGCCGGCGAGCCGTCGCTGGCAGAAATGACGTCCAAGGCCATCGAGATCCTGAAGAAGAACCGCAAGGGCTATTACCTGATGGTGGAGGGCGGTCGCATCGACCACGGCCACCACGCCGGCAATGCCTATCGCGCACTGACCGACGCGATCGCCTTGTCTGATGCCGTGCGCATGGCCGCGCAGCTCACCGATGCCAAGGACACACTTATCCTTGTCACCGCTGATCACAGCCACGTGATGACCATCGCCGGGTACCCGGCACGCGGCAATCCGATCCTGGGTCTGGTCAAGGCCCCGGGCGCCAGCGGGCCCACGCTGGATGTGAAGGGCAAGCCGTACGCGACCTTGTCTTATGCAACGGGGCCCGGATTCCAGATCATCGATGGCAAGATCGACGAGATGCCGCGGGATGTCACGCCTGGCCGCGACCAGGACTTGCGCGATTTCGACACCACCTCGCCTGACTACCACCAGGAATCCATGGTGGGACTGCGCAGTGAAACCCATGGTGGCGAGGACGTGGCCTTGTTCGGCCGCGGACCAGGCTCGGACGTGGTGCGTGGCGTGATCAACCAGAATGAGATCTATCACGTGATGCGGCGCGCACTGGGGCTTTAGAAGCCCGTGCGTGGTGTTATGATCCGGCAACACCGTCGTCATCCAGTACGACAGAGGTGGCGGTCCCGGGCATGACGAACATCGAACTGCCTCGCTCGCTGGAGGCCTATTTTGCTTTTGCCGAGTTGCCGGCAAACGATCGCGGTCGCCACTTCGTAATCACCTTCACTTACATGCAGGCCGGTCGCGCTGATCGCCTGCAGTGGTGGTGGCAGGCCAGCCCGGCGCAGCAGCGCGGCGGCGAGCCGGTGCTGAAAAGCCTGCGCGAAGAGGCCACCCACCGCTTCCGCCAGCACATCGAGCGCTGGCTGGTGAACAGCTCCCGGCGATTGACGGGCGGCGATCCGTTCCCGCTTCTGGATACGGTGCCGGTGAGCCCGGAGCGTCCCGATCCTGCCCCCGGCGACACTGCCGTTTCGGCGGAAGAGGCGGCAGCGAATGTTGAAGTGCTGCGCCAGTACGCACGCCGGGCTGCCGGCACCTGAACTGAGAGCGGCTCAGCCCGCCCGCATCAGCCGTTCGCCAGCCAGCGAATAGCCGTCCGGCGGGCCGTATTCCATCCAGTAGTCGAACAGGCGCAGCCGGCGCGCGAACAGCTGGAAACGCGCGTCATCGCGGAAGGCCTGCATTTCCGGCAGCCACAACAGCCCCCACGCGCCGCCCACCGTGCCCTGCTGGCCGAAATGATCGAGCGAGGCATTCGCGAGCGCGAAGGCTGCATCCAGGGCATCGACGCGCGCGTACCACAGCAGCAGCCGCTTGCGCATGGGCGGGTCCAGCTCGGCATTCGACAGGCCAGCCACGATGCCCTGCACCTGCTGCGCCACGCGCCAGCGTTCGGCGCCGTTGAGCCCGTCCCGGCACAGCGCCGTGAGCACGGCATCCAGCTCCGGGCCGTAGATGCGCGGCGGCAGTGCGGCGCGCATATGCACTACCGCCTCTGTGCCGTGGCCGCCGCGCAGCGCCAGCTGCGACAGCAGGTCATTCAGCGGTGCGACCGCTGGCGGCTGCCCCTGCTCGATGGATAACTGCGTGAAACGCCGGGCCTGCTCGTCACCGCCCAGCGTCATGTGCAGCGAGGCCAGCATCTGCACTCCGATGGGATGAGTGGGGGCCACGTTCAGCGTGTATTCGGCCTGTTGCATGGCGCGGGCCAGCTGCCCCACGGACAGCGTGAGATAGGCGCAGCGCAGGCCACTCACCACCGGATCCGCCGTGAGTGAATGGGCGATGCGGAACCGCTCTTCCGCCCGCGGCCAGTTGCCACCAAGACAGTCGATCACGCCGGCGGCGCAGTAGGTCTCGCCATTCTGGTCGTCCAGCGTCAGCGCGGCGGCCGCCTCATCGCGGGCATTCTGCAGCGCGTCGGCACTGCCGAAGCCAAACATCACGCCCATGGTGTACTGGATGGCGAGCAGTGAGTGGGCGCGTGGAAACTGCGGCGACAGGCGCACCGACTGCTGCAGCAAGGAGATCGAACTGGCCACACTTACGGGGCTGGGCTTCTGTGACAGCGACAGTGCCTTCAGATATGCAAGGTACGCCTCCGGCGCGACTTCCGCTGCGGTCGATGCGGGTCGCGCGCCCTCCGGGTCGATCACCTGCGCCAGGGCCCGCGCCATCTCGCCCTGCAGCTCCGCGAGGCCACTGAGCCCACCGCGCAGCGTCTGGCTCCACAGCACCGAAGCAGTGGCCGTATCCAACAGCCGCGCGCTCATGCTGAGCTGGCGGACATTGCCTTCGACCTCACCGGTGACGATGCGGCTGACATTCAGCACCTCACCAATCTGCCGCGGCTCGGTCTGTTGCGCCCGCAGTGCGGCGGTGGAGGTGTGGGCGGCAACCCGCAACCGGCTGCGGGCGGACAGCAGACGGGACAGATCAGCTGCAATGGCGTCACCGAGGTCATCGCCGCCGGCCATGTGGCTGGCGAAGGGCAACACCGCCACCGACAGGGGATGCCGCTGGCGCGGCGCGACCGGGCGCTCACGCGCCGTGCTGACGGCGGCCACGAATCGGTAGCCACGCCCCGGTGCGGTGACGATGTAGCGGTGTTCAGCGGGCCGCTCGCCCAGCGCACGCCGCAGCTGCGATACCACCTGGTTGAGGCTGTTTTCCTCGACCACCACATTCGGCCACAGCGCCTGCAGCAGTTCCCGCTTCCCAAGCAGCTCGCCAGGGCGCTCCACGAAGTAGAGCAGGGCGTCGAATACGCGCGGCTGCAGTTCGACCTGGCGGTCGTCCTGCAGCGTGAACAGCACACGCTGCTGGGGATCAAGGCGGAAGCTGTCGAATTCGTACTGGAGCGCGGCCATTGCTCTGCTAGGCGTTGTACGCCAGGCGCAGGCCGGGACGTGGCCAGCGCATGCGGTACAGCCGCCCCGTGCTGGCACAGGTGATCCAGGCATCGCGCATGTCGGCGCCGCCGAAGCACAGGTTGGTCGTCACGGGGTCGTTGAACGGGATCTGCGTGTATGACCCGGTCTGCGGATTGAAAGTGGTGATGGCCGAGTTGAACAGCGTGGCAACGCAGACATTGCCATTGGCCTCCACGGCGAGACTGTCGAGCCACTGGTAATCGGGGAGCGTTGCGATCACGCGCCCCACGGCGCCGCTGGACAGTGCGCCTTGTGGTGCCATGATGCCCGGCGCGGTGAGGGCGAAGGCGTACAGCCGGCCGGCCATGCAGTCGGTCATGTAGACCTCGCGCCCATCGGGAGACAGGCCGACGCCATTGGGCGAGATCAGCTCGCTGCGCCAGCGGACGATCTTCGAGCCATCCGCCAGGGCATAGTAAAGCGCACCCAGCCGTCGTACCTCGCCGTCCGACTGGCCATAGCAGGTGAACCAGAATCCGCCGCTTTCATCGAACACCAGGTCGTTGGGGCTGTTCAGCGGCCTGCCCTCACAGGAATCGTACAACGTGGTGAAGGCGCCGGAGGTGAGGTCGACGCGCTGTATCGAGCCGCCGCTATAGGTCGCTGGCGGCGCGCCTGGCAGATGTGCCGGTCCCTCGGCCCAGCCCCAGGCGCCGCCATTGTTGGCCACGTACATCGCGCCATCCGGGCCTATGGCGGCGCCGTTCGGGCCGCCGCCCAGTGAGGCGATGATCTGCCGGGCGCCGGTGGGCGTGATGCGCGTGAGCGTGCGCGATTTCATTTCCACCAGGATGACCGAGCCATCGCGCATCGCGACCGGGCCCTCGGGGAACTGCAGGCCGTCGGCCACCAGCCGGGCGCCAGGGGGAAGGGAATCCGCGGCCGTGGCGCCGCGCGTGCCGGCCACGGCAGCTCCCGCCGCCAGCATCCTGAGCATCGCGCGGCGCCCGGTGACCACTGTGCCTGGTTCTGTTGCCATCGTGCCCCCGGTGAGGTTGCCGCCCCGACTAATGCCGCAGGCGCCAGCCGGTACGGATCATCCAGGTGATCAGTGCCAGGCAGGCAGCCAGGATCACCACGATGATGCTGAAGCTCAGCAGCACATCCACATCGCCCTTGCCGTAGAAGCTCCAGCGGAAACCGCTGATGAGATACACCACGGGGTTGAACAGCGTGATCGCGCGCCACAGCGGCGGCAGCATGTCGATGGAATAGAAGCTCCCGCCGAGGAAGGTCAGCGGCGTGATCACCAGCGCCGGCACGAACTGCAGCTTCTCCCAGCTCGTGGCCCAGATGCCCAGCAGGAATCCGAACAGGCTGAACGTGACGGCGGTGAGCGCCAGGAACACCACCATCCAGAACGGATGCAGCACCTGCAGCGGCACGAACAATGACGAGGTCGCCAGGATGATGGCGCCGATCAACGTCGACTTGGTGGCGGCGGCGCCGACGTAACCCAGCACGATCTCCGCAGTGCCGACCGGGGCCGACAGCAGTTCGTAGATGGTGCCGGACCACTTCGGGAAGTAGATGCCGAACGAGGCATTGCCGATGCTCTCATTGAGCACCGACAGCATGATGAGGCCAGGCACGATGAAGGCCGAGAACGGGATGCCGCCTATTTCCGTCATGCGCGAACCGATGGCGGAGCCGAACACCACGAAGTACAGCGAGGTGGTCAGCACGGGCGTCAGGATGCTCTGTACCACCGTGCGGAAGGTGCGAGCCATCTCGAAGCGGTAGATGGCGCGGACGGCGTGCAGGTTCATGGATTGCCCCGCACCAGCGAAACGAAAATATCCTCGAGCGAGCTCTGCTGCGTCTCCAGGTCGCGGAACTCGATGCCAGCCTGGCCCACTTCGCGCAACAGGGTGGCGATGCGCGCCCGCGCGGCCTCGTCCGCGAAGGTGAACACCAGCGACATGCCGTCGCCGGAAAGCTTCAACGCCCAGTGAGCCAGCGCGTCCGGAATGCGCTGCAGGGGCTGCTGCAGGTGCAGGCGCAGTTCCTTGCGGCCCAGCTTGCGGATCAGGGTTGCCTTGTCTTCGACCAGGGTCAGCTCGCCGCGGTTGATGATGCCGATCCGGTCGGCCATCTCCTCGGCCTCCTCTATGTAGTGCGTGGTGAGGATGATGGTGGTGCCGCGCTCGCGCAGGCCGCGCACCAGCTGCCACATGTCACGTCGCAGTTCGACGTCCACCCCGGCGGAGGGCTCGTCGAGGAACAGCAGCTGCGGCTCGTGCACCAGCGCCTTGGCGATCATCACGCGGCGCTTCATGCCGCCGGACAGTGTCTGGATCTTCACATCCCGTTTGTCCCACAGCGACAGTGAGCGCAGCACGCCTTCCACCGCCGCGCTATCCGGCGGCAGGCCGAACAGGCCTCGGCTGAACGTCACGGCGGCGCGTACGGTCTCGAACGCCTCGGTGGCCAGTTCCTGCGGCACGAGGCCGATGAGCCGGCGTGTGGCGCGTGGTTCGCGCGCGGCGTCATGGCCGTTGACCAGCACGCGGCCGCCGGTCGCGTTCACCAGGCCGCAGACAATGCCGATCAGTGTGGTCTTGCCCGCGCCATTGGGCCCGAGCAGCGCCAGGATCTCGCCGCGCCGTACCTGCAGATTGACATCGCGCAGGGCGGCAAGCCCGCCAGGGTAGGTCTTGGCGAGGGCTTCGATCTCGAGGATGGTTGGCACGCGAGGATTCTACGCCCGGCTCGTCGCGCGGCTGCTATCTTCGCGCCTCAACGGGTCGATTCCGTTGCGACGTACAGGATATTTCATGCGCCGTATTCTGCCGCTGTTGCCGCTGCTGCTGTCCCTGCTCGCCTGCAGCCAGGGCGCCGATGCGCCGACCACTGCCGCGGTGCCACCGCTTCCCGTGGCTCCACTGCTGAGCGGCGAGGACGCGCGCGACGTGCATTCCTGGGCCGACCCCGCGGTGGCGCGCGTCACCCATCTTGATCTGGACCTGGTGGCCGATTTCGCCACACGCACGCTGGCCGGCACCGCCGCGCTTGAAGTCGAGGCGCCGGGCGCGGCACCGGTCCTGACGCTGGATACCGACCGGCTGAGCATCGAGGCCGTGGCGGATGCCGACGGCAGCCCACTGCCCTGGAAGCTCGGCGAACCCGATGCGGTACGCGGCACGCCCTTGCAGGTGACGCTCGGCGAAGCCCGGCGCGTGCGGATCACCTATCGCACCAGCCCTGATGCGCCTGCCTTGCAGTGGCTGACGGCGCAGCAGACTGCCGGCGGCCAGCAACCCTATCTGTTCAGCCAGAGCGAGGCCATCCTGACGCGCAGCTGGATTCCCACCCAGGACAGCCCGGGAATCCGCCAGACCTGGACGGCGCGGATTGTCGCGCCGCCGCCGCTCACGGTGCTGATGAGCGCCGAGATGCGCGGCGCCGAGGCCCTGCAGGTCCCCGGGGGGCGCGCCTGGCGTTTCCGCATGAACGAGCCCGTGGCGCCGTATCTCATCGCCATTGCCATTGGGGATCTGGCGTTCCGCGAGCTGGGACCACGCACCGGCGTCTACACCGAACCTTCGCGGCTGGATGCGGCAGCCAGCGAGTTCGCGGACCTGGAACAGCTTTTGAGCGCTGCGGAGTCGCTGTACGGAAGCTATCGCTGGGGGCGCTACGACGTGCTGGTGCTGCCACCGTCGTTTCCATTCGGCGGCATGGAGAATCCGCGCCTGACCTTTGCCACGCCCACCATCATCGCGGGCGACAAATCCCTGGTGTCGGTCATCGCACATGAGCTTGCTCACAGCTGGTCCGGCAACCTCGTGACCAATGCCACATGGGCGGATTTCTGGCTGAACGAAGGCTTCACCAGCTACTTTGAAAACCGCATCATGGAACGGGTCTACGGCGAGCACGCGGCCGCCATGCTGGCCGATCTCGGCTGGGACGACCTGCAGGCGGCCATCAAGGAGGCCGGCGGGCTGAAGGGTGCCGATACGCGCCTGCACGGCGAGCTGGGAGGCCGCGACCCGGATATCGGCATGACCGACATCGCCTACGAGAAGGGCGCCACCTTCCTGCGCACCATCGAGAGGGCGGTGGGCCGCGAGCGCTGGGACGCCTACCTGCGCGACTACTTCGATCGCCATGCGTTCCAGCCGCAGACCTCGGCGCGATTCCTGGCGGACCTGCGCGAACATCTGGTGCGCGGCGATGCGGCGCTGGAGCAGCAGCTGGATCTGGACGCCTGGGTTTACCAGCCGGGATTGCCTGCCAATGCCGTACATGTCACTGCGGCGGCCTTCAAGGATGTGGATGCGGCGGCCAAGGCATTCGCGGCGCGCGGCACCCTGCCGGTCGTGGCGCAGTGGAATTCGTCGGAGCGGGTGCGGTTCCTGACGCAGCTGCCGCGCCGGCAGTCCGTGCGCCAGCTGGATGCACTGGTGAAGCTGCTGCAGCTGGACAGTCAGCGCAACAGCGAAGTGCAGTTTGCCTGGCTGCGCCTCGCGGTGCGCAACCGCTACGCGGCGGCGGTGCCGCAGGTAGAAGAGTTCCTTACTTCACAGGGACGCCGCAAATACGTGCTGCCGCTGTTCAAGGATCTGATGGCGCAAGGTGCGTGGGGGCGCCCGCTGGCGCAGCGCATCTATGCCGAAGCCCGGCCGGGCTACCACTCGGTGACCACCGCCAGCGTGGATGAAGTGGTGCCGCAGGTAGCGGCAGGGCGCTGAGGGCGGGCGCCTAGCGCCGGCGCGGCAGCACTCCCGCGCTTCTGGATTCGGAAGTTTCAATCGACACCGCGAAGTTGCGACGCTCGGCGCCCTGCAGCGCGCCGACATTCACCACTTGGCGGGCAATCTCCTCATTGCGCTCATTGCGCACGACGATGAGGATGCTGTATTCGGTGGCGGCGTCCATGCGCGCAGCGTCCAGCGTGCCCTCGATCTGCCAGGCAAGCCGCGTGCCTGCCTCCTGGGCTGCACGCGCATCCTTGTCGAAGCGCAGATGGTGCTTGCACCCCGGACAGATGACTGCGCTTTCGAGAATGGTTGCCCGACAGTGTGGGCAGGTGCGGGTCGCACCGGCCTGGTTCGCCGCCCGCGCCGTACCAATCATGCGACGTTACTGCGGCTCCCGACGTTCAGGGAGGTGGCTGCTTTGGCATCGTCGAAGCCGAAGTCGACCGAGCCGCGCATGCGCGAGCCTGCCGCCACGGTGAGCGAGCCGGTTTTCACATCGCCGACGATGGAGCCACCCTGCTGCAGCTCGACGCGCTTGGCGCTTTCGACATTGCCCTGCAGCTCGCCGCTGACGATGACTTCGCTGGCCCGCACCTGGCCTTCCACCTTGGCGCCGTTGTCGATGTGCAGGTTGCCTTCAACCTGGATGTCACCCTTGAACTTGCCAGCCACGCGCACGTGGCCGTTGCCGATGATCTTGCCTTCGATGGAAAGGCCCGAAGCGATGATCGATTCTTTCATTTCTGTGCGTTCCTTCAGCGCGAGGGCGGAGTCCTGGGCAGGCGGAGTGGAAGTTGGCGCGTTGCCGGCCGGGCGCGGTGCGGGCGCGGCAGGGGCGGGCGCGGCCGGAGTCGCGCTCGTATCGGGTTTGTCCCAGAGGGCCATGGTGCGGTGCTCCATTTCAGCTAGATCGAGGCCGAAGGTAACCCGGTTTGCGTCTGCGGGCAAAGGGTGTGCAATCAGGGACAGGTCAGGCGGTCATAAACGGGCCCGTTCCGGCGCGCGCCGCGCCCGCACCGGACTGCACCTAGGGCCGCCCCGGCGCCCATCAATAACGGAACGCTGCGTCTCATATATGCCGCCAGTTGCGAGGTCCCGCGGTGACGCGCCGGGGGTTTTCACTGCCGGCGCCCCCGTCCCATCTGCCGCTTGTCCGGGTGTGATCGGGCGCGTAGGCTTTGCGGCAGTCCATAACCGGGGGCTGCATGGACGAGTCGATCAGCGGCAGCGGCGAGCCGCGGGGGCATTCGCGTCGCGAATTCATCAAGCGAGTCATCGCGTCCGGCGCGGTCGCCTCGGCCGCCAGCTTCGTCACCGGCGGCCTGGCCGGCTGCGCGCCGGCTCGCCGTGCTGTGGCCGGCTCCGTCGAGCGGCTGATCTCGATCAACGTCAATGGCCAGCTGCGACGCGTGGATGTGCTGCCGCAGGAAACCCTGGCGATGACCCTGCGCTACAAGCTGGGTCTCACCGGCACCAAGCTCTCCTGCGACCGCGCCGAATGCGGCGCCTGCACCGTGATGCTCGACGGCACCACTTTCTATTCCTGCTCGACGCTCACGCACGCCGTACGCAATCGCAAGCTCACCACCATCGAGGGTCTGCGCGGGCCGAACGGTGAACTGCACCCGGTACAGCAGGCCTTTGTGGATGAGCTGGCGCCGCAGTGCGGCTTCTGCACACCGGGGCAGGTGGTGGCCGCCGTGGCGTTGCTGCAGAAGAATCCCGCCCCCACGCGCGAGGAAGCCCGCCATGCCATGTCCGGCAACCTGTGCCGCTGTGGTGCCTACGACAACTACCTGAATGCCATCATGCGCGCCGCCGGCAACACGGCGGAGATCCATCATGGCGTCTAAGCATCTCGGCCATGATTTCACGCCCCATGATGTGGTGGCGAAGGTCACTGGCGAGGCGCGTTACGCCGAGGATTTCCGCGTCGAAGGAATGGTGTTCGCGCGGCTGCTTTCCAGTCCCTATCCGCATGCGCGTGTGCGCGGCATCGACATGTCGGAGGCGGAGAAGGTGCCCGGCTACGTGGGTGTGCTGCTGCCCGGCGATGTGAAGAACCCACCCGCGCCGGAGATTCCGCTGCTCACCGAGGAGCCGGGTTATGTCGGCGCACCCATCCTGCTGCTGGCGGCCGAGAACGAAACTGCGGCGCAGGATGCGCTCGAGAAAGTGAAGGTGGATTACGAGCCGCTGCCGTTCCATGTGGATCCACTCGCGAGCCTGCATCCGGACCAGCCCGATGCGCGCAGCGACGGCAATGTCGGCGCGGCGGGAGTGAAATTCCAGACGCTGAAGTGGACCCGCGATGATTTCGACAAAGCCGGCACGCGCATGCCAATGGGCGCCGCGGCGCAGGAGTGGACCTACGGCGACGTCGAGGCCGCCTTTGCCAAGGCCAGGCTGGTGCTCGACGAGACCTTCGTGCATGCCAGCAATTCGCATCACAGCATGGAGCCGCGCACGGCGATGGCGTACTGGCAGAACGGCAAGTGCTTCGTGCACGTGTCGTCGCAAAGCCAGTCCTTCATCACCCCGGCGCTGGCGACGCTGATCGGCATCGCGCCCACGGACCTGGTGGTGATCGCCGAATACTGTGGTGGCGGCTTCGGTTCCAAGGGCGGCGCCTATCCATTGCAGGCGCTGCCCGCGTTGCTGTCGAAGAAGCTCGGCCTGCCGGTGATGATGCGGGTGAGCCGCGCGGAGGAGTATTACCACGGCAGTGCGCGCCTGGGCTTCCAGGGTCAGGTGAAGCTGGGCTTCGGCGAGGACGGCAAACTGCTGGCTGCCGATCTCTACGTGATCCAGGAGAACGGCGCCAGCCAGAGTTTCTTCGACTTCCGCAACGCTGCAGATGCGCTGTCGATCCTGTACCAGCCGGCTGCCATGCGCTGGCGCGGCATGCCGGTGTTCGCCAATTCGCCGATACGCAGCGCGCAGCGTGGCCCGGGCTACAACCAGATGGCGCACATCATGGAGCCGCTGCTCGACAAGGCTGCGCGCGCCCTGAAAGTCGACCGGCTGGCCATGCGCCTGCTGAACGGGCCGGGTTTCAACGCACCGTTCGGCTCACAGCGCAACACCGTATCGAGCTGCTACCTGCGCGAGGCGCTGGAGAAAGGCGCCGCGATCTTCGGCTGGCAGCAGCGCATGGCGCGCAACGGGCAGCGCAACGGCAGCAAGGTGACGGCCATTGCGGTAGGGCAGGCCTTCCATCCAGCCGGTTTTTCCGGCTTCGATGGGCTGGTGCGCATATTGCCGTCAGGCAAGGTGCATGTGCATACCGGCGTGGGCAACCTCGGCACCTTCTCCCATTCCAGCACCTCGCGGATCGCCGCGGAGGTGCTGAAGGTGGATTGGGAGGACGTGGTCATCGAGCGCGGCGACAGCCGTCGCCACCTGCCGTGGAACATCGGCCAGTTCGGCAGCAACACCAACTTCACGATGGCGCGCACCAATTTCGTGGCCGCCACCGATGCCGTCAACAAGCTCAAGGAGATTGCGGCGAAGCGTTTCGGCGGGACGCCCGCGCAGTACGACATCGACGGCCGGCGCGTCTTCCGCAAGGGCAGCCCCGGCGCGGGCATGACCTATGCCGAGGCTGCGCAGCGCGCCATCGAGCTCGGCGGCAGGTATGACGGCCACGAACTGCCGCCAGACATCAACCCGATGACGCAGGTGTCCGCCACCGCGATCGCCGGCACCGGCCTGGTGGGCGTGGCCAAGGACAACCTGCCGCTGCTCGGCGCGCCTGCCGCCTTTGCAGCGGCCTTTGCCGAGATCGAGCTGGATCTGGAGACCGGCCGCTATGTCATCGTCGACTATGTCGGCGTTGCGGACTGCGGCACGGTGATCCACCCAGCAGGGCTTGAAACACAGATCAAGAGCGGAGCCGTGCAGGGTTTCGGTGTGGCCGGCCTGGAGCGCATTGTGTATGACCCGCAGAATGGCCTGCCGGCCAGCGTGGGCTACTACCAGGCCAAGCCGCCGACCTATGCCGATGTGGCGCGGCGCTTCCGTGTCGCCGGCGTCGACCTGCCGGAGCCATCGAGCCCGCTGGGCACCAAGGGCATCGGTGAACCACTGCTGGGCTGTGCCGGTTCGGTGATCCTGTGCGCGATTTCCGAGGCCATCGGCGGCCATGTGTTCAACCGCACCCCGGTGGTGCCCGACATGATCCTCAATCATCTTGCAGGCCGCCCGCAGGCGCATGGGCCCCTGCAGGTCAACTGCCAGTAAGGGAACACGATGCTGCGCGACATGATGCCGCACTTCGAGCTGTACCAGCCCGACGCGCTGGACGCTGCGCTCGAACTCGCGGCCGACCTGGGCGAGGACGGCTGGCTGGTGGCTGGCGGACAGGACAGCTGGGACTGGCTGAAAAACCGCACCAAGCGCACGCGCGCGGTGATCGACCTGTCCGGCATCGAGGCGCTCCGGGGCGTGCGCGAAGTCGACGGCGGGCTTCAGATCGGCGCACTGACTTCACTGAGCGACATCGAGCAGTCGCCTCTGGTGCGCGAGCGTTTTGCGCTGTTGTCGAGCGCCGCAGGGCGGGTCGCCAGTCCCCAGATCCGCAACGCCGGCACGCTGGGCGGCAATCTCAGCCAGGACACACGCTGCTGGTATTACCGCGGCGGCGTGGACTGTTATCGCGCCGGCGGCAACATGTGCTACGCAGACACCCCGCAGGGGCAGAACCGCGAGCACGCCATTTTCGACGCCAGCCGCTGCGTCGCCGTGACGCCTTCGGACACGGCCAATGCGGTGGTGGCGCTGGACGGCAGCATGGTGATTGCGCGGCGCGGTGGCGAGCGTCTGGTGCCAGCCGCGCAGTTCTTCATCGGGCCGGATGTGAACATCCGGCGCATGCACGTGCTGGAGCCGGGCGAAGTGCTGACCGCCGTGCGGATTCCGGCCACCTGGGCGGGCGCGCAGTTCTACTTCGAGAAAGTGGCGGACCGCAATGTATGGGATTTCGCGCTGCTGTCGATCGCGGCAGCGTTCGTGATGCAGGGTGATGCCATCGCGTCGGCGCGGCTGGTGCTGGGTGCCGCCGCCTGCGTGCCGCATCGGCTGCGCACGGTAGAAGCGGCGCTGACCGGCGGCAGACGCGACGCCGCTACCGGCGACCGCGTCGCGGGGCTGGAGAGTGCTGCTGCGCAGACGCTGAACTTCAACCAGTACAAGGTGCCATTGATGGAGAACCTGATCCGTCGCGCGGTGCGCGGAGGCTGAAGGCATGGACCTGCTGCGTCATGGACACGACAGTTACGGCAGGACCGTCGTGAACGGCGCCTCCTGGGATCTGCTGCCGGTGGCTTTCTGGGCGGGCGTCGCGGTGATCGTCGTGCATCTCATCTATCGGGCCTGGAGTCGCCGTGGCTCGCGCAAGGATGGAGGCTGAGGTGAGGCAGGGCGAAGACACACTGCTGCGCCATGCCGGGTTCGACCGGCTGTTTCACTGGGCCACGGCGCTGACCATGACGGTGCTGCTGGTCACCAGCTTCCTGCCCATTCTCGGCATCCGCTTCGCCTGGTACGGCATCCACTGGGTGGCCGGACTGGTGCTCACGGCGCTGATCCTGGCGCATGTGGTGCGCGCATTGTTCTGGCAGCGGCCGGCCGTGATGGTGCCGCAGGCAGCAGACCTGCGACCGCGGGGGGCCGGAAAATACACGCTGCCGCAGAAGCTGATGCATTTGGGCTGGACGACGGCGGTGCTGGTGGCGATCGTCAGCGGCCTGCTGCTGCTGCGCAAGGCTGGCGTGCCATTCCTGGAACGCGATCCCTATGTGCGCAGCCTGGAAAGCTGGGGCCTGCTGACCTTGCTGCACGATCTGGCAGCCCTGCTGTCGGTGTTCCTCATCCTGGTGCATGTGTATTTCGCTATCCTGCCGGAGAAGCGCGCATACCTGCGTGCGATGGTGAGAGGCTGGATACGGCGCGGGGAGCTCGCGCCCGAGCACGATCTGAAGCGGGTGGAGAACGGTGACTGAAGCGATTTTGCTGGCCGAACGCATCGATGTTATCGAACGCGGCTATGAATACCTGCTGGCCTATGCGGCCCAGGGCCGCCAGGATGATGCCGGCACCGAGCTGCGCCCCACGCTCACCGGCATGCACGCGGCACTGACCGACATGCAGGGTTCAATACGTGCCGCACTGACCGGCATGCCGGCGCTGTCCGGAGTGGGTGATTTCACCGATGCGGTCGAACGGGATGTGCGCGTGGCGCGCGGCGCGATCGGGCTCGTGCTGGCGCGCGAGAGCATAGCCTCGCTGCTGGTGGACAACCTGAATGCATCGGTGCACCTGCGGGCGCTGCTGACGGATCTCTTCCTGCTGGACCAGGCCGTCAAGCCGGCCCGGCCCGCGTCCTGAACTCATGCGCCTGCGGCAGGTGGAAAGCGAGGATGAGGTGGTACTGGAACCAGCCACCGGGCAGGCCGATGCCGCGGTGATCTGGCTGCACGGGCTGGGCGCCGATGGCTACGATTTCGTGTCGCTGATACCGGAGCTCGGCTTGCCCGCAACGGCCCGTGTGCGTTTCGTGTTCCCGCATGCGGAGGTGCGGCCGGTCTCGGTGAACGCTGGCTATGCGATGCGCGCGTGGTACGACATCCGCGAGCTGTCGCCGGCCGGGCGCGACGATGAACCCGGCCTCACTGCCACGCGCTCACGCATCGAACGTTACATCGAGCGCGAGCGGGCCGGCGGCATTGCTTCGCGCCGCATCGTGCTGGCCGGTTTCTCCCAGGGCGGGGCGACGGCGCTGCACGTCGGACTGCGCCACGGGGCGCCACTGGGGGGCATCATTGCTCTCTCGGCCTACCTGCCGCTGGGGGCGCAGCTGGCGGCAGAGATGGATCCGGCCAACCGGGCCACGCCCATCCTCATGTGCCATGGCCGCGAGGATGTGGTGGTGTTGCAGGTGTTCGGCGAGCAATCGCGCGATGCGCTGCTGGCGGCCGGCCTTGAAGTGGAGTGGCGGCAATACTCCATGGGTCACAGCCTGTGCGGGCCCGAGGTGCATGACATCGCGGCCTGGCTGAAGCATCACCTGGAACTGACGCCGCGGGAGCAGGCACCATGATCAGGACCATCCTGCGCATGGGCGATCCCCTGCTGCTGCAGCGTGCCGCGCCGGTGGCCGATTTCAACACGCCCGCGCTGCACGCGCTGATCGCCGACCTCGAGGACACCATGCGGGCCGCCAACGGCGCCGGCCTTGCCGCGCCGCAGATCGGCGTTTCGCAGCGGGTGGTGATCTTCGGCTTCGAGCGCAACGAGCGCTATCCCGATGCGCCAGCGGTGCCGAAGACGGTGCTGGTGAATCCGGTGCTGACCCCGCTCGACGATGACGAGGAGCTGGGCTGGGAAGGGTGCCTGTCGGTGCCCGGCATGCGTGGCCTGGTGCCGCGCCGCCGGCGCCTGCGCTACCAGGGCTTCGACCAGGCGGGCCGGGCCATTGACCGCACCGTGGAGGGCTTTCATGCACGGGTGGTGCAGCATGAGGTCGACCATCTGGACGGCGTGCTGTACCCGATGCGCATGCGGGATTTGTCGCAGTTCGGCTTCCAGGACGTGCTGTTCCCCGATGAACCACCCGGTGACGACTGAGTTCAGGGATTTTTGCTGCCTGAACAGCTAGCATGGCCCCAATGGACAAGTACGACGTTGTCGTGATTGGGAGTGGCCCCGCCGGCGAAGGCGCGGCCATGATGCTCGCCAAGAACCACCGCCGCGTGGCCGTGGTGGAGCGGTATCCTGAGGTCGGGGGTGGTTGCACCCACTGGGGCACCATCCCCAGCAAGGCGCTGCGCCATGCGGTGAAGACCCTCAGCGATGTGCGCAAGAACCCGCTGCTGCGCAAGATCTCGGCCGGACTGACGGTGACGCTGCCACAGCTGCTGTCCACAGCCAACAATGTCATCGAAGCGCAGGTGCAGATGCGCCAGCGCTTCTATGACCGCAACCGCGTGCCGGTGCTGGAGGGCGCCGCCTCGTTCCTCGACGGCAACACGCTGCAGATCACGCCCGCCGTGGGCGAGCCGTTGCGGGTGCACGCCGAGCAGTTCGTGATCGCCACCGGGTCGCGCCCTTACCACCCGCCGGGCCTGGATTTCTCCCATCCGCGCGTGCTCGACAGCGACAGCGTGCTGCGATATCCGGAATCGCCATTCCACGTGACCATCTACGGCGCCGGCGTGATCGGCTGCGAGTACGCCTCGATCTTCCTGAACATGGGCATCAAGGTGACCTTGGTCAACACCCAGGACCGGCTGCTGTCTTTCATGGATGAGGAGATCGCCGAGGCGCTCTCGTATCACCTGCGCGACCAGGGCTGCATCATCCGCCACAACGAGCAGTTCGATCACCTGGAGGCGCGGGCCGAAGACGTGGTGCTGCATCTGAAGTCTTCGCGCAGCATCAAATCGGACGTGCTGCTGTGGGCGAACGGCCGCACCGGCAACACCGAGGGCATGAACCTCGAGGCGGTAGGGCTCACGCCCAATCAGCGTGGCCAGCTGGCGGTGAACGAGCGCTACCAGACGGCCGTTGCGAACATCCATGCCGTCGGTGACGTGATAGGCCCGCCCGCACTTGCCTCGGCTGCATACCAGCAGGGCGGCGCGGTGGGGGAGTACATCCTTACGCCCGAGGCGCCCACCCGCAGGCTCGATCTCATGCCCAGCGGCATCTACACCATTCCGGAAATTTCCTCGGTGGGGCGCACGGAGAAGGAGTTGCAGGAAGCCGGTATCCCATACGAGATCGGCCACACCCACTTCAAGAGCCTGGCGCGTGCGCAGATGACCAGCCAGCCAGTGGGCATGCTGAAGATCCTGTTCCATGCGAAGACACTGGAGGTGCTGGGCGTGCATTGTTTCGGCGACAACGCCTCGGAGATCGTGCACATCGGCCAGACGGTGATGGCCAGCCGCGACATCAACAACCTGCGCTATTTCATCAACACCACGTTCAATTATCCGACCATGGCCGAAGGCTACCGGATCGCCGCATACAACGGCCTGAACCGCCTTTGCTGAGGTTGCCTTGAGCCAGACCAGCACGGCTCGCGCATCGAGCCGCTCACTGCAGCCGCTGCGTGCGCTGTGGCCCTTCCTGCGTCCGCACGTGGGCACACTGCTGGCCGCCATCGTGGCGCTGCTGGTGGCTTCCGGTGCATTGCTGGCATTGCCCGTGGCGCTGCGCTACGTGATCGATCACGGCATGGTGGCGGGTGACGCCAGCACTGTTAACCGTTATTTCCTCGCATTCCTCGGCGCTGCAGCCGTGCTGGGGATTTTCGCGGCGCTGCGCTTTTACCTTGTGACCTGGCTGGGTGAGCGCGTAGTGGCCGACATCCGCACCCGGGTGTACGAGCGTGTGCTGTCCATGGACCTCACCTTCTTCGAGGTCACGCGTACGGGCGAGGTGCTGTCGCGGCTGACCACCGATACGACGCTGGTGCAGTCCATCTCCGGAGTGGGTATCTCGATCACGCTGCGCTCGGCCCTGAACCTGCTCGGCGCACTGGTGATGATGGGCGCCACCAGCCCCAAATTGATGGGTGTGATGCTGGTGCTGATCCCGCTGGTGATGCTGCCGCTGTTTTCGGTGGGGCGGAACGTGCGCAAGCTGTCGCGCGATGCGCAGGACCGCGTGGCTGATTCCAGCGGCCAGGCGGGCGAGACGCTCAATGCCATGCAGACCATCCAGGCCTTCACGCTGGAGGGGCTGCAGTCGCGCCGTTACGAGACAGCGGTGCAGGCCGGCTTTGATGCAGCCATCCGCCGCAACCGGGTGCGCGCGCTGTTGACCGCCATCGGCACGGCCCTGGTTATGGCAGCGGTGACCTTCGTCCTGTGGCTGGGCGCGCGCGCCGTGCTGGCCGGCGAAATGACCGGCGGCCAGCTCGGGCAGTTCCTGCTCTATGCCGCCTTCGTCTCCGGCTCCGCCGCCACGCTGATCGAGCAATGGGGCGAGGTGCAGCGGGCGGCCGGCGCCATGGAGCGCCTGGTCGAGCTGCTGCAGGCGCAACCGGCAATTGCCGCACCGCTGGCGCCGCTGGCCTTGCCCGCCGACGCGCGCGGGGAGTTGCGGCTGGAGAGCCTGGTGTTCCGCTACCCCTCGCGCCCCGACAGCCCGGCCCTTGACGGCGTGACGCTGGACATCGCGCCTGGCGAGACCGTGGCCATAGTCGGGGCGTCCGGTGCCGGCAAGAGCACGCTGCTGCAGCTGCTGCTGCGTTTCTACGATCCGGATGCCGGCCGCATCCTGCTGGACGGGGTCGACATCGCGCGGCTCGACCCGCAGGTGCTGCGCCGGAACATCGGCCTGGTACCGCAGGAGACCGTGCTGTTCGGCGCCAGCGCGCGCGAGAACATCCGCTATGGCAGGCCCGGCGCCAGCGATGCCGAGGTGGAGGCGGCAGCCGTGGCGGCGGCGGCGGATGGCTTCATCCGTGCCTTGCCGGAGGGTTACGACAGCTTCCTCGGCGAGCGCGGCACGCGGCTGTCAGGAGGCCAGCGGCAGCGGATAGCGATTGCCAGGGCCATCCTCAAGGATGCGCCGGTGCTGCTGCTGGACGAGGCGACCAGCAACCTGGACGCTGAAAGCGAGCGCTTGGTGCAGCAGGCGCTGGAAAGCCTGATGGGCGGTCCGCGCCCCCGCACCACCATTATCGTGGCCCATCGGCTGGCCACCGTGCTGAAAGCCCACCGGATAGTGGTCATGGATCACGGTCGGGTGGTGGCCGTAGGTAGTCATACCGAGCTTTTGGGAACCAGTTCGTTGTATTACCGGCTCGCCCAGTTACAGTTTGGCGCACCGCAGTAGAACGGAATCCATGATTCCCAAGGCTCGAAGTGTCCCGGCTGGCCCAACAGGAAGACGACTGGCGCAGAAAATACTTCGATAGCCTGCGGGCCATCGAGGAGGAGGCGCGCCGTTATCGCGACGACCAGAAAATCCTGCAGCAGCTGATCACGCGGCTCTGTGCGGCTGCGCAGGGGCAGTCCCCGCTGCTGGACGCGGTACTCAAGAGCCTGCGCGATGCGTTGCGCCGAGAGGCGCCTGGGGAGGAACTGGTGCCGCTCAGCGAGGCGGTGTCCGACGCCATCCGCGACATGGACGACCCCGAGCAGGACACGGCATCCACCATCAGTCAGCGGCTGCGCTCGCTGGTGGCGCCGCGCGAGCCGCAGGCACATGCCGATCCCGCCCGCCGCAGTCCCACTGCGGCGCTGCCTTTGCTGACGCCGCTGTCCGCCGAGGAATCCATGCGCAGCGTACTGTCACGCATGGTGGACGAGGTGCGTGTCGAGCCACTGCTGAAGGAGGCCGCTGCCGACATCAACAGGCAGCTGCGCGTGCCGCTGGTCATGGAGCAGCTGCCGGCACTGGTGGAGCGCGTGGGCGGCCTGCTGGTGCTGCGCATGCGCGAGCTCGACAAGGCGCGGCGAGGGCTGGAGCTGCTGCTGTCGCAATTGATACGCCAGCTGGACGCCCTGAACGAGCATATTGCCGGGACACAGGAAGAGGAGACGCGGCGCAAATCCAGCGACACGCTCGACCTGCAGATCAGCGGCGAAGTGCGGGCGCTGACCGTCAGCGTGGATACCGGACTTGATCTGTCGCTGGTCCGCCGGCAGGTGCGCGACCGGCTCAACTCCATCAACCAGCACCTGCAGAATTTCCAGGCGCGCGAGGAAGAGCGGGCCCGGCAGTCGCGCGAGCGCACCATGATGATGCGCGTACGCATGGAGGAGATGGAAACCGAAGCCAAGTCGCTGCAGGCGCGGCTGTCCGACGAGAAACGCCTGTCGCTGCTCGACACGCTGACGCAGATCCCCAACCGGCTGGCCTGGGAGCAGCGCATGGTGGACGAGGCCGAGCGCTGGAAGCGCTTCCGTCAACCCACCTGCATCGCGGCGTGGGACATCGACGAATTCAAGTTGATCAACGACCGCTTCGGCCACAAGGCCGGCGACAAGGTGCTGTGCGTGGTGGCCGAGACGCTGGCATCCGGCTTGCGCGGCTCGGACTTCGTCGCGCGCTATGGCGGTGAGGAATTCGTCATGCTGCTGCCAGGCACGCCACTGGTCGACGGCGTGCGTCTGGTGGACAAGCTGCGCGAAGCCATCGCGCGCACCGGGTTCCACTTCCGCGGCGCACCGGTGTCGGTATCGATTTCCTGCGGCATCACGCTGATCCAGGAGGGCGACGGCGAGAACGAGGCCTTCGATCGCGCCGACAAGGCCATGTACAGGGCGAAGGAAGCCGGCCGCAACCGGGTGGTCAGCGTCTGACCACGGCCTGATCAGCCCCCGTCATGGGCTGGGGCGGCGCTCGAAGCGCCAGTACAGGATCAGCAGGAACCCGCCGACCATGCCGCCCAGGTGGGCGAAGTGCGCCACGCCACTGCCCGGGGCGGTGACGCCCAGATACAGCTCCAGCAACCCGTACAACGTGACGAACAGCCAGGCCGGCATCGGGATGGGCGGGAAGATCAGCATCAGCTTGCGGTGCGGGAAGGCGAGACCGAAAGCGAGCAGCAGACCGAACACGCCGCCCGAAGCACCGACCGTGGGCACCGGCGGCCCGCCCATGAAATGCAGCATGGCCAGCTGCGCCAGACCCGCCGACACCACGCAGACGAGGTAATAGGCGAGGAAGCGCCTGGTGCCGGTGAGCCGCTCCACATCCGGCCCAAACATGTACAGCGCGAACATGTTGAAGAACAGATGCGCGAAGCCACCGTGCAGGAAGCCGTAGCTCAGCAGCTGCCAGAAGTGGAAGCCGGCCGAATACGGATTGTCACCCAGCGGCCACAGCGCGTAGCGGATCTCCAGCGGCGTCGTGGCGACCTGCTGCAGCAGGAACACCGCGACGCACGCGATCAGGATGCCGCGCGCGGCGGGGGTCATTCCGCGAACTGTGCCTCGGACGCACGCGAGTGGCGCTTGCGCTCGTTCTCGGTCAGATAGCGCTTGCGGATGCGGATCGACTGCGGCGTGACTTCCACCAGCTCATCGTCGGCGATGAACTCCACCGCATATTCCAGCGTGAGGTCGATGGGCGGGGTCAGGATGATCGCGTCATCCTTGCCGGCGGCGCGCACGTTGGTGAGCTTCTTGGTCTTGATGGGGTTCACCACCAAGTCGTTCTCGCGACTGTGGATGCCCACGATCATGCCCTCGTAGAGCTTCTCGCCATGGCTGACGAACAGCTTGCCGCGTTCCTGCAGGCTGAACAGCGCATAGGCCACAGCTTCGCCGTTTTCCATGCTGATCAGCACGCCATTGCGGCGCTCGGCCATGTCGCCGCGCAGCGGCGCATAGCCGTCGAACACATGGCTCATCAGGCCGCTGCCGCGGGTGAGGTTCATGAACTCGCCCTGGAAGCCGATCAGGCCGCGGGCCGGCACGCGGTAGTCGATGCGGACGCGGCCGCGGCCGTCCATCTGCATATCCTTCATCTCAGCCTTTCGTTGGCCGAGGGCCTCCATCACGCCGCCCTGGTGGGATTCCTCGACGTCAACGGTCAGGGCCTCGTAGGGCTCGTTAACGACGCCCTCGATGTGCTTCATCAGCACCTGCGGACGCGACACGGCCAGCTCGAAGCCTTCGCGGCGCATGTTCTCGACCAGGATGGTCAGGTGCAGCTCGCCGCGGCCGGAGACGCGGAACACATCGGCGTCGGCGGTATCTTCGACCCGCAGCGCCACATTGCTCTCCAGCTCGCGCATCAGCCGTTCACGGATCTGCCGGCTGGTGACGAACTTGCCCTCGCGGCCCACCAGCGGCGAGGTGTTGACCTGGAAATTCATGGCCAGCGTCGGCTCGTCGACGGCGATGGGCTTGAGCCCTTCGGCGCCGACCGGATCGCAGACCGTGATACCGATGTTCACATCGGGCAGGCCGGTGATGGCGACGATGTCGCCGGCGCTGGCGCTATCGACCGCGTGGCGCTCCAGACCCGTGAAGCTGAGCACCTGGGCGATCTTGCCGGTGCCCTTGTCTTCGGCGCCATAGCGCATCACGACATTCTGGCCGACCTTGACCGTGCCGCGCGAGATGCGGCCGACGCCGATACGGCCGACGTAGGAGTTGTAGTCGAGCTGCGAGATCTGCAGCTGCAACGGGCCCTCGGCATCGGTCGAGGGTTCCTTCACGTACTTCAGCACCGCTTCGAACAGCGCCGTCATGTCCGGCTGCTGCTGGGTCGCATCAAGGCTCGCCCAGCCCTGCAGTGCCGAGGCATACACCACGGGGAAGTCGAGCTGCTCGTCGGTGGCGCCGAGCTTGTCGAACAGGTCGAAGGTCTGGTCGATCACCCAGCCCGGGCGCGCGCCCGGCCGGTCGATCTTGTTGACCACGACGATGGCCTTGAGGCCCAGCGCCAGCGCCTTGCGTGTGACGAAGCGGGTCTGGGGCATGGGCCCTTCCACGGCATCCACCAGCAGCAGCACGCCATCGACCATCGACAGCACGCGCTCGACCTCGCCGCCGAAGTCGGCGTGGCCCGGGGTGTCGACCACATTGATGCGGAAACCGCCGTACTCGATGGCGCAGTTCTTCGCCAGGATCGTGATGCCACGTTCCTTTTCGATGGCGTTGGAGTCCATGATCCGCTCGCCCATCTTTTCGTGGGCAGCGAAGGTGCCGGACTGCTTGAGCAGGCAGTCGACCAGCGTGGTTTTGCCATGGTCGACGTGGGCGATGATGGCGATGTTCCGGATCGGACGCGGCATTTTGGGGGATCTGTTAGCGAAAAAGGCCGCGAGAGTACCAGTTCTGGCGTGTCATGGACATGCCGCAAACCCCTGAAAAGTCCATAAACTTGGCCCCGTGAACCATTCTGCCGAAACCACCCTGTCCGCCGCCTTCATTGCCGAGGTGGAGCGCGTGCGCGCCGGTGCCGCCCTGGGGCGGGGCACGCAGCTGTCGCGGCTGTTCGAGTTCCTGGTGGGCTGCCAGGCCAGCGGGCGCGTGCCCAAGGAGCTGGAGGTGGCCATGGATTGCTTCGAGCGCGGCGCCGGCGTGGATGTGGCCCAGGACGCCACCGTGCGGGTGACGGCCCACAAGCTGCGCAAGCGCCTGGAGGAGTTCTACCGCGATGCGGAAGGCGGCACGCGCCTGACCATCCCCCGCGGCGAATACCGGCTGGCCCTGGAGAGCCCGGCCGTCACGCCAGCGCGGCCCGGCAGCTGGCGCCGGCTGCTCCCGGCCACACCCCGCGAACGCATCGCGGCCCTGGTGGCGGTGGTGGCGCTGGCCGCAGCCGCAGCGGCCGGCAGCTGGGCCTTGCGCATGCCGAGCCCACCGGCAGAGGTGGCACGGCTGCGCGCGTCGCCCTTGTGGGCGCCGCTGTTCGCCGACGTGCTGCCGGTGCAGCTGGTGCTGGGGGATTACTACATATTCGGCGAGCGCGATGCACATGGCGACATCCAGCGCCTGGTGCGCGACTTCAGCATCAACTCGCGCGAGGATCTGGAGCGTGGCTTCATTGGCGATCCGCAGCGCGTGGCGCGCTTTGCCGACCTGAACCTGGGCTACCTGCCCACCTCCAGTGCGCAGGCGCTGCGCGAGCTGCTGCCGGTGCTCATGTCCTCGGGCAAGCAGGTGACGCTGACGCTGGCCTCGGAGCTGGACCCGGCCACCATCAAGACCACGCATATCGTCTATGTGGGCTACCTGTCCGCGCTCGGCATGCTGCAGGACATGGTGCTGGGCACATCGCGCTATTCGATCGGCGGCTCCTACGACGAGCTGATCGATTCGGTGAGCGGCGAGGCCTGGGTCAGCGAGGCCGGTGAGGCGCACGCTGCCACCGAGCGCTATCGCGACTATGCCTATCTCGCCCGGATCGCCGGCCCCGGCGGGCAGGCTCACCTCATTGTGGCTGGCACGCGCGATACCGGGCTGATGCAGGCGGCCGAAGCCGTGGCGGATCCGGCACGGGTGCGCGAGCTCACCGGCCGGGTGCCGGCCGACGCGCCCTTCGAGGCGCTGTATGAAGTGCAGAGCGTGAATGGCGTGAACGTGGAGTCGCGACTGGTCGGCGCCAACCGGATCGAGCCGTGAACCGCCCGCCGCCCGTGACCCCGCAGCCCGCCCTGGCGCTGCGCGACCTGCCGCGCGAATTCCTGGAGGCCTTCGGCTATGGCCGCAAGGCGCTGGACCTGGTGTGGCAGACCAGCCGCAAGCTGACGCTGTGGCTGGCAGCGCTGACGCTCGTGGTCGGCGCCTTGCCCGCGGTGGTGGCCTACCTCGGTGCGCGCATCGTGGACGCCGTGGTGGCAGCCAGTGGCCACGGCGGGCCACTGGGGCCGGTGCTCGATCTGGTGGCGCTGGAGGGCATTGCCGTGGCCGGGCTGTCCCTGTGCCAGCGCGCACTGGCGCTGAACACCACGCTGCTGCGCGAACAGCTGGGGTTCCGCGTCAATTCGATGATCCTGGAGAAGGCGCTCACGCTTGATCTGGAACATTTCGAGGATTCGGAGTTCTACGACCGCATGACGCGCGCGCGGCGCGAGGCGTCGGCGCGGCCCCTGTCGCTGGTCATCCGCAGCTTCTCGCTGGCGCAGAACCTCGTCTCGCTGGTCAGCTATGCCGTGCTGCTGCTGCATTTCTCGCCCTGGGCCGTGCTGCTGCTGGGCCTGGCGGGCCTGCCCGGGTTCATCGCGGAGACGCGTTTCTCGAACCAGGCCTTCCAGCTGTTCCGCTGGCGCTCCACCGAGCGTCGCCAGCAGGCGTACCTGGAGACGGTCATCGCGCGCGAAGACCACGTCAAGGAAGTGAAGCTCTACAACCTCGGCGCCCGCCTGCTGGACCGTTACCGCAGCATCCACCGGCGCCTGTTCGCCCAGGAGCGGCAGCTGGCGATCCGCCGCGACAGCTGGGGTTTCGCGCTGGGATTGATCACCACGGCGGCGCTGTATGCCGGCTACTGCTGGGTTGCCGTGAGCGCGGTTCGCGGCACCATCACCATCGGGCAGATGACCATGTACCTGCTCCTGTTCCGCCAGGGGCAGACCGCCGTCAGCAATGCGCTGGGCGCGGTGAGCGGGCTCTACGAGGACAATCTCTACCTGTCCACGCTGTACGAATATCTGGACACACCGGCACGACCGCCGGGAGGCAGCGCCACCGCGGGTCCCGATGTCGCCGACGGGCTGCGCCTGGAGCATGTGTCCTTCGTCTATCCCGGTTCCAGCCAGCCTGCGCTGGCGGATGTGTCGCTGCACCTGCGTCCCGGCCGCAGCCTCGCGCTGGTGGGTTCGAACGGCTCCGGCAAGACCACGCTCATCAAGCTGATCACGCGGCTGTACGTGCCCACGTCGGGACGCATCCTGCTGGACGGGCGGGATCTGGCGGAGTGGGATGTGGATGCGCTGCGTCGCCGTTTCGGGGTGATCTTCCAGGATTTCGTGCGCTACCAGATGACGGTGGGCGAGAACGTGGGTGCCGGAGACGAGCGCGACTTCGAGAATGAATCGCGCTGGCGCGCGGCGGCGGAATTAGGGCAGGCCGCCGAGATGATCGAGGCGCTGCCGGAAAAATACGCCACGCAGCTGGGCAAGTGGTTCCAGGGTGGCAGGGAGCTGTCGGGCGGGCAGTGGCAGAAGGTGGCGGTATCACGCTCATTCATGCGCCGCGACGCCGATATCCGTGTGCTGGATGAACCCACTGCGGCCATGGATGCTGAGGCGGAGGCTGAGGTGTTCGGCCATGTGCGCGACCTGGCCGAGGGGCGCATGACCATCCTGATCTCGCATCGCTTCTCGACGGTGCGGATGGCCGACGAGATCGTGGTGCTGGACGGGGGCCGCGTGGCCGAGCGCGGCGATCATGCGGGCCTCATGCAGCAGGGCGGCGTCTACGCGCGCCTGTTCGAACTGCAGGCCCGCGGCTACCGCTGAAGAAATGGGGTCAGCTCTATTTTCCCCGCGGGGAAAACAGATCTGACCCCATTTTTCTAGCCGGTGACGTCGCGGTTGGCCATGATCCGCCGCAGCATCGACTTCAGTTCGGTGAATTCTTCCTGGGTGAAGCCCGCCAGGTGATTGTTGTAGACGCTCGCGAGGTGGTGCGGGATCAGCGTGGTCAGCTCACGGCCCTGTTCGGTGAGCGTGAGTTCCACGACACGGCGGTCGGTGGCGCTGCGCGTGCGCATCAGCAGGCCTTTGGCCTCGAGGCGGTCGAGCATGCGGGTCATCGCACCGGTATCCGTATTCAGATCGCGAGCCAGGCTCGCCGCCGTGGGATTCCCGCCACGCGAGATGATCATCAGCGGCGCCCATTGCACCGAGGTGAGACCATGTGGCCGCATGGCGGTCTCGGCGGCGCGCATCAGGGTCGAAACCGTGGTGCGCAACAAGTAACCAATGGACTCTTCCGCCGACCAGTTGTCGCCACGGTAGAAATCTTGGATGGGCAGTTTCTCGGGGTTCATACGCGCTACAGTATTTGCACAGGCAATTACCGTCAATCCCCCCATGGGGATTGCGTATAATTTGGCTCCATATGAGTGTTACCCCCGAGAGCTTTGAATCCGCCTTCGCCAAGGCTGTGGACCTGGGAAACAAGCTGGCGGACAAGGACAAGGACGCCGACCTCTGGGACATCGCCGACGGCCTGCTGGCCGGGGCCGTCCAGTACTGGCTCTACTCCCGACAGCCCTGCGGTGATCCCCGTTGCCAGGATTGCCTGCCGATCAGCACGGCGGAGGCCCGCGTAGAGGAGCTCAAGCGCCTGGTGCGCGAACTCGCCGCGGACAGCGAATATTTCCACACCCCCACTGATTCCAACGCCGGCCGCGCCTGATCGCCGGCGGTCCCCCGAATGAGCATCCACACGGAAGTCGTCATCATTGGCGCCGGCCCCTGCGGGCTGTTTCAGGTTTTTGAACTGGGGCTGCTGGGCATCAAGGCCCATCTGCTGGACTCGCTGGCCAAGCCCGGCGGGCAGTGCGCCGAGCTGTATCCGGAGAAGCCCATCTATGACATTCCGGCGCTGCCCTCGGTGGGCGCGCAGGAACTGGTCGACCGTCTGCTGGAGCAGATCAAGCCCTTCGGCGCCCAGATGCACTTCGGCCAGGAAGTGACCGTGGTGCGCAAGCGCGAGGACGGGCGCTTCGATGTGGAGACTGCGGGCGGAATGCGCTTCGATGCCGGCGCCATCGTGATCGCTGGCGGCGTCGGCTCCTTCCAGCCGCGGCGCCTGGGCGTGGAAAGCCAGGAAGTTTTCGAAGGCAGCCAGATCTTCTATCGCGTGCAGTACGCGGCGGAATTCCAGGGCCAGCGTGTGGTGATCTTCGGCGGCGGCGATTCGGCACTGGACTGGACGCTGGCGCTGGCGGAGAAGGCTACCTCACTGACTCTGGTTCACCGGCGCGCGGATTTCCGCGCCGCACCGGCATCGGTGGCCAAGATGCAGGAGCTGGTGTCAGCCGGCAGGATGCGTTTCATCGAGGGCACCGCGCAGTCGCTGCTGGTCGATGGCGATACGCTGGCCGGCGTGCAGGTGAAGGACAGCAGCGGCAATGTGCAGCAGCTGCCGGCGGATCGCCTGCTGGCCTTCTTCGGCCTGTCGCCCAAGCTCGGCCCGATAGCAGAATGGGGGCTGGACATGGAGAAGAAGGCGCTGAAGGTGGACACCGAGAAGTTCCAGACCAGCGTGCCTGGCATCTTCGCCGTGGGTGACATCAACACCTATCCCGGCAAGAAGAAGCTGATCCTGTCCGGGTTCCACGAGGCGGCGCTGGCGGCGTTCGCCATCCAGGCGCACCTGTTTCCGGGCAAGCGCCAGTTCCTGCAGTACACGACCACAAGCCCGGTGATGCACCAGCGTCTGGGCGTGGCCGATACGCCAACCGAATAGGACCTCACATGCCGGATCCGCTGGCGGAACTGCTGCAGCTGCTGGAGCTGGAACCGCTGGAGGTCGACCTGTTCCGCGGCGCGAGCCGCGACATCGGCAGCCCGCAGGTTTACGGCGGGCAGGTGCTGGGGCAAGCCCTGCAGGCAGCCTATGCAACTGTCGACGGTGGCCGGCAGGTGAATTCGCTGCACGCCTATTTCCTGCGCCGCGGCGATTTCCGCGCTCCCATCGTGTACCAGGTGGATCGCAGTCGCGATGGCGGCAGCTTCTCCAGCCGCCGCGTGGTGGCCATCCAGCATGGCCAGCAGATCTTCAACATGGCGGCGTCCTTCCATCAGCCGGAGGAGGGTCTGGAGCATCAGCTGCCGATGCCGGATGTACCGGGACCGGAAGCCCTTCCCGACCTGCGCGAAGTGCTGGAAGCGCATGTACAGCCACTGCCGGATGCGGTGCGGCGCTTCGCCGGCCGCAATTCGCCCTTCGAGTTCCGCAGTGTGCAGCCCCTGGCGGATCCTGCAGCCAACAACGGCGAACCGCGGCTGGATATCTGGTTCCGCGCCGTGGACGCGGTGGGCGAGGACCCGCGTCGCCATGCGGCGCTGCTGGCCTATGTGTCGGACTACCACCTCATTGCGACCGCCATGCACCCGCATGGCTACTGGCTGGGCAGCCCGGGCATCGTGGTGGCAAGCATCGACCATGCCATGTGGTTCCACCGCCCGCTGCGGGTGGACCAGTGGCTGCTGTATTCGATCGTGAGCCCGGCGGCTGCGGGTGCGCGGGGCTTCGCGCGCGCCGACATCTTCACGCAATCCGGCGCGCTGGTGGCCAGCACCGCCCAGGAAGGTCTGATCCGCGTCACCGCGCCGCGCTGAACGCGCGCGCTACCCTGTTACAGCACCTTGCCCGGGTTCAGGATGCCGTGCGGGTCCAGCGCCTGCTTGATCCGGTGCATGGCGGCAAGCCTGGCCGGTGGTGCATAACGGCGCAGCTCATCGACCTTCAGGCGGCCAATGCCGTGTTCGGCGCTGAAGCTGCCGTCGAACTGCGCGACCAGGTCGTGCACGGCACGCTTCAATGAAGCCTCGCGCGCCGCCAGCGCGCCAATTTCGGCACCCACCCGCTGGTTCACGTTGAAATGCAGGTTGCCGTCACCCGCATGGCCGTAGGCGACCAGATAACCCTCAGGCGCCAGCCGCGCCACCAGCTGCTCGCCCTCTGTGATGAATCGCGGCAGGCTGGCCACCGGCACACTGATGTCGTGCTTCAGGCTGCCGCCAGCCCGGGTCTGCGCTACGGGAACCGACTCACGCAGCAGCCAGAAACTGGCGCGTTGCGCCGCGCTGGCAGCAAGCGCGGCATCGATGACCTCGCCATCCGCGGCGGCGGCCGCCAGCGTTCGCTCCAGCAGGCCATCCAGATCGTCGCTGTCACCGCTCGCCAGTTCGACCAGCAGGTACCAGGGACAGGCGATGAGCCCCGGGTCGCGCGTGGAGTCGACATGCCGCAGCACCAGCGCCAGCGCGACATCGGGGACCAGTTCGAGCGTGCACAGCCGGTCGCCGCTGGCATCGCGCAGGCGCGCCAGCAGCGCGAGCGCTGCAGCCGGCGAAGCAATGCCCAACCAGGCGGTGGCGATGGCGCGCGGGCGCGGAAACAGTTTCAGGCAGGCAGCCGTGATGACGCCGAGGGTGCCTTCGCTGCCGATGAGCAACTGGCTGAGGTTGTAGCCAGTGTTGTCCTTGCGCAGCGGCGACAGCTGCGAAACGACGCTGCCATCGGCCAGAACCGCTTCGATGCCCAGCGTGAGCTCGCGCATCATGCCGTAGCGCAGCACGGCGGTGCCGCCGGCATTGGTGGCGAGATTGCCGCCGATCTGGCAGCTGCCCTGCGAGCCCAGCGTCAGAGGAAACAGGCGGTCGGCATCCGTGGCCGCGGCTTGCACCGCCGCGAGCGTGCAACCCGCCTCGGCCACCAGCGCGAAATTGCCGGCTTCCACGGCGCGGATGCGGTTCATGCGGCCCAGCGCCAGCACGATGGAATTGCCTGAAGCATCCGGGGTAGCGCCACCGCAATAGCCGGTATTGCCACCCTGCGGCACCACGCTGATGCGTTCGCCATTGCACCAGCTTAGGAGCCGCGACACCTGCTCGGTGCTGTGCGGCAGCACCACGGCGCACGCGGCGCCTCGATAAAGGCGCCGGTAGTCAGTGAGGTAGGGAGCCAGGTCCGCAGGCACGGTGAGGACGGCCTGCTCACCGATGAGCTCGCGCAGGCGGCCGGGGACATCCTGCGCGCGCGTGCTCATTGGAAGGGAATCGCGTTAGCGCTGCTTTTCCAGCGCGGCGATCCGTTCTTCCAGCGGCGGGTGGCTGAGGAACAGCCGCTTGAAGCCCATGCCCGCGCCGCCCTGGATGCCGAACGCCGCCAGCTGCGTCGGCAAAGGTTCGTTGGAAGCGCCTTTCAGGCGCTGCAGGGCCGCGACCATGTTGCTGGTGCCGGCGACGCGCGCGCCGCCCTGGTCAGCGCGGAATTCGCGATGCCGCGAAAACCACATCACGATCATGTTGGCGAGAATGCCGAGCACCACCTGCGCCACCATCACGGTGAGGAAGTAGCCCATGCCACCGCGGCTCTGGTTGCCGCCGCGGCCATCGACCAGACTGCCGATCACTCGGGCCAGGAAGAACACGAAGGTGTTCACCACGCCCTGGATCAGCGTGAGGGTGACCATGTCGCCATTGGCCACATGCGCCATCTCGTGGCCGAGCACAGCCTCGACCTCGTTCTGCTTCATGTTGTTGAGCAGCCCAGTGGAAACCGCCACCAGCGCCGCGTCGCGCCGCGCTCCGGTTGCGAAGGCGTTGGGCTGTGGCGAATCGAAGATGCCGACTTCCGGCATGCCGATGCCCACCTGCTGCGCCTGGGCGCGCACGGTGTTGACCAGCCACTGCTCGGTGGCATTGGCCGGCTGGGTGATGACCCGCACGCCCATCGAGCGCTTGGCCATCCATTTGGAGATGGCCAGCGAGATGAATGCGCCGCCGAAACCGAACACCGCAGCGACCATCAGCAGGCCACCCCAATCCTGCCCGCGGGCGGCCAGGTAGCGGTCGAGGCCCAGCAGGCTGACCACCACGGACAGCACCAGCATCACGGCAATGTTGGTGGCTACCAGCAGGAAAATGCGTTTCATCGTCGGATTGACTCCATCCAGGAATAGACCTTCACCCCCGTTGGATGGGGGCGGAAGGCGCAAGTTCAACCAGCTCAGTACTGGCTGCTGTCCTTTTCCTCGTCCTCGTCCCAGTCCTCGTCGTCCTCGTCATCGTCCCAGTCGTCGTCCTCGTCCTCGTCGTCCTCGTCTTCGTCCTCTTCCTCTTCTTCGGCGCCTTCGCTCGCCGCCCAGCCTTCCGGCTCCTCGATCCGCTCGAGGTCCAGCTCATGCCAGGTGTCCAGGTCCAGCTCCTCGATGTCGCCGTCGAGGTACTCGATTTCTACCAGTTCGCCGTCTTCGTCCACGGACAGAACGCGGAAGGTTTCCTCCTCCTCAGCGTTCTCGTACCACTGGCCCTTTACTGGTTCGTGATCTCTAGCCACATCCGCTCCTGATCCATAAATCCATATGCCGCACGGGATATTAGGTCGAGCCACGACGGCGGGCAACGCCGGTCCGCTGCTATAGTCCGCAACCCATGCAAGGACGTTCCCGCACCCGCGCCGCCGGTCCATCGCTGCTCGTCGAGGCGCGTCGCGTTGTCGTGAAGGTAGGCTCGGCGCTGCTTGTTGACCAGGGCAGCGGCCGCCTCAACCGGGCCTGGCTCGAGGCGCTGGCACAGGATCTGCGTCGCATGCGGCGCCGTGGCCAGCAGGTCATCCTGGTGTCGTCAGGCGCCATCGCGCTGGGCCGCCGTGCGCTCGGGCTACCCAAGGGGGCGCTGCCGCTGGAACAGAAGCAGGCCGCCGCTGCGGTGGGGCAGATCCGCCTCGCGCATGCCTACAAGGAGCTGCTGGAAGAAGAGGGTACGCAGGTCGCGCAGGTGCTGCTCACGCTGCAGGACAGCGAGCAGCGTCGCCGCTACCTGAACGCGCGCGCCACGCTGAATGCGTTGCTGGCGCTGGGCGCGATCCCGGTGATCAACGAAAACGACACCGTGGCCACTGCCGAGATCCGTTACGGCGACAATGACCGGCTGGCCGCGCGCGTGGCACAGATGGCCAGCGCGGATTGCCTGGTGCTGCTGTCGGATGTGGACGGGCTGTATTCGGCCGACCCGAACCTGGATCCGGCGGCGGAATTCTTCCCCGAGGTGCGGGGCATCACCCCCCGCATCGAGGCGATGGCGGGCGGCTCGGCCTCTGACGTGGGTTCCGGCGGCATGGCGACCAAGATCGCGGCGGCCCGGATCGCGCTGGATGCCGGCTGCCACATGTGCATCGCCTCGGGGCACCCGCTGAACCCGCTCAAAAAAGTGGAGGGCGGCGCGCGGTGCACCTGGTTCATTCCGGCGGCGACGCCGGTGGCGGCGCGCAAGCAGTGGATCGGCGGCAGTCTGAAGCCTGCCGGGGTGCTGCACATCGATGCCGGCGCGGCCGGCGCCCTGCGGCGTGGCAGAAGCCTGCTTCCGGCAGGCGTCACGGCGGTGCTCGGCAGCTTTGAGCGCGGCGATGCCGTGGATGTGGCGGATGCCCAGGGACAGGTGATCGCGCGCGGCTTGTCCGCCTACTCCAGCGGCGACGTCCAGCGCATCATGGGCCGGCGCAGCGGCGATATCGAACAGCTGGTAGGGTTTCGCGGACGGGATGAGGTAGTGCACCGGGACGACCTGGTGCTGCGCACCGGGACGCAAGAGGCAGGAGCGGCGAGTACATGAGCAGCGTGCAGGCATTGGAAATCCATGGTGACGACCTGGGCCTTGTGATGGCGGGCCTCGGCCGTGCAGCGGCGGCCAGCCGCGCGGCCCTGGCGCTGTCCAGCGGCACGCAGCGCAATGCGGCGTTGCTGGCAGCGGCGCGGGCGATCCGCGCGCAGTCCGCAGCGATCCTGGCTGCCAATGCGAAGGACATGGACGCGGCGCGTGCGCGCGGCCTGACTGCCTCGCTGCTGGACCGCCTGCTGCTCAATGAAAAACGCGTTGAATCCATGGCTGCCGGCATCGAACAGATTGCGCAGCTGGAGGATCCCATCGGCGGCATCGCCGCGCAGTGGACCCGGCCCAACGGGCTCCAGATCCAGCGGGTGCGCGTGCCGCTGGGCGTGATCGGCATCATCTACGAGAGCCGCCCCAACGTCACTGCCGATGCCGGCGCGCTGTGCCTTAAATCGGCCAATCCGGTGATCCTGCGCGGCGGCTCGGAGAGCCGGCTGTCGAGCGCGGCGATCCATGCCTGCCTGCTGGAAGGGCTGCGCGCCGCCGGCCTGCCCGACGCTGCCATCCAGCTGGTGCCCACCACCGATCGCGCCGCGGTGGGCATGATGCTGGCGGGCCTGGACCAGCACATCAACGTGATCGTGCCGCGCGGCGGCCGCAGCCTGGTGGAGCGCGTGCAGAAAGAGGCGCGCGTGCCGGTGATCGGGCATCTGGAAGGCCTGTGCCATGTGTATGTCGATCGCGATGCGGATCTGGACATGGCGCGCAGCGTGGTGGTGAACGCCAAACTGCGCCGCACTGGCATCTGCGGCTCGGCCGAAACGTTGCTGGTGGACCGCGCTGCCGCCCCGGAGATGCTGCCGGCGCTGCTGGCCGCGCTGGCCGAAGGTGGCTGCGAGCTGCGCGGCGACGCCGCTGCACAGGCCGCCGATGCGCGCGTGAAACCGGCCACTGAGCTTGACTGGCGCACCGAATACCTGGACGCGATCATCTCCGTCCGCGTGGTGGATGGCGTCGAAGAGGCCATCGGGCACATCGCCACCTACGGTTCGGCTCATACCGAGTCCATCATCACGGCCAACAGTGCCACGGCCGAGAAGTTCCTGCGCGAAGTGGACAGCGCCATAGTGCTGCACAACGCATCCACCCAGTTCGCCGACGGCGGTGAATTCGGCATGGGCGCGGAGATCGGCATCTCCACCGACCGCTTCCATGCCCGCGGGCCGGTGGGCGTGGAGCAGCTCACCAGCTACAAGTACGTGGTGCGCGGCAACGGCACGATCCGCCCGGGCTGACCCCTCCTGGCTACGGGTGATCGTGGCCTGCGTGATCGCCTGCGTGATCATGCGCGTGCGTCGCGCAGCGCTCGCAGTTGACCCAGCCGGAACTGCCAGCGACGTAGTGTTCCTTCTTCCAGATCGGCACGCGGTGCTTCACTTCGTCGATGATGTAGCGGCAGGCCTTGAAGGCCTCGTCGCGATGTGCGGCCGCCACGCCCACCCATACCGCGATTTCCGTTAGGGCAAGGTCGCCAAGGCGGTGCACGCACAATGCCTGCGTCACGCCGAAGCGCTCGCAGGCCTCCGCAACGATGCGCTCACCTTCGCGCACGCCCAGCGCCTCGAAAGCCTCGTATTCCAGGTGCAGCACCGGCTGGCCCTCGTTGTGGTCGCGCACCCAGCCTTCGAAGCTGACGAAGCCACCGCAATGGGTGTCGAGCAGTTCGGCGCGCAACGCCACTGCATCGATCGGCGTGTGCGAGAAGCGGAAAGCGCTCATCCGCCTGCGACCGGCGGGATGAATACCACGGTGTCGCCCGCGACCAGCGGCCGCGACCAGTCGCAGAACTCGGTGTTCACCGCGACCTTCAGGTGTTCGGTGCCCAGCGTGAAGCCATGCCGCGCCGACAGTTCGGCAAACAGCTCGCGCGGCGTCGCGGCGCTGCTGGTGACCGCTTCATCGCGGCGCCCGGCCTGCTCGCGCAGCAGGGCGAAATACTGCACGCGCAGCTCGCGCGGGGCGGGGATGCCGGCGCTGGGGACAGCGGCCGATGCGGCCGCCAGTTCGGTGGGGGTGTTCACATTGTCCAGTGCCCGCGTTGCGGGCTGGTCGAGCAATTGGGTATCGGATTCGATCAGGAACTTGCGCGGGCAGTTGCGGCCGTTGGCGAGAAAAGCGGCCAGCAGCTGCGCGGCGGCGGGCTCGTAGATGGCGCACAGCGGCTCAGGCAGGCCATCGTGGCTGCTGCGATATGCGGTGGCGACGCGCGATGGATCGCGTCTGGCGATCAGATGCTGCAGCGTTGCCGCATCCAGCAAAGGCAGGTCGCAGGCCACGATCAACCAGGCGGCTTCGGGATGCTCCAGCTGCGCGGCGCGGATGCCAGCGGCCGGACCTTCCACGCCTGGCAGGTCGATGATCTGCGCAAAGCGCTTGCGCAACGGATCGGTGGCCTGGTCCGGCCGCACCGAGACGAAGCTGCGGGCAGTGAGATGCTCCAGCAATCCGTAGGCGCGTTCCAGCTGCGTGCGCCCGCCGAACTCGATGGCGGCCTTGTCGCGACCCATGCGGGTGCTGCGGCCACCGGCCAGCACCAGTCCATACAGTGGTGCGTTCATGCCCTGGCCTTGCGGCGGAAGTCGCGCCGCCCACCGCTCTTGGAAAGCAGCCGCACCGGGCCGATCTGGATATCGTGCGACAGCGCCTTGCACATGTCGTAGATGGTGAGCGCGGCCACCGCGGCGCCGGTGAGCGCCTCCATCTCGACGCCGGTGCGATGGATGACCGACACCGTGCAGATCACCTGCAGGCCGCCGCGGACAGCAGTGACTTCGATCTTGACGCCTGACAGCGGCAATGGATGGCAGAAGGGGATGAGCTCGTGCGTACGCTTGGCGGCAAGCACGCCGGCAATGATGGCGGTATCGAATACCGGGCCTTTCTTCGTGCGATGGCCACTGCGCTTCAGCTCGCGCGCCACCGTGGGGGGCAGCGTGAGCCGCGCTTCGGCGCTGGCCTCGCGCGCGGTCACGGCCTTGCCGCCAACATCCACCATGGCCGGCCGGTTGTCCGCATCCAGATGCGTGAGGCGCGATGTCTGCTTAGCGGCCATCGCTTCACCCGCCGATGTAGTTCATCTCGATCTTCGGATCGCCGCCCGCCCGCTGCCGCAGCAGCACCCGCTGCTCGCTGTAACGATCTTCACGCTTGAGCCAGATGTTGCGGATGATGTCGCCCAGTTCGACGTCGTCGGCGCCGGCGCGCAGCGGGCCGCGCAGATCGGTGCCGTGCTGCGCGAACAGGCAGGTATACAGGCTGCCGTCGGAAGACAGCCGCGCGCGTGAGCAGCCACCGCAGAAAGGCTGGGTGACCGAGGAGATGAAACCGACTTCACCCTGGCCGTCTTCGAAGGCATAGCGGCGCGCCACCTCGCCGGTGTAATCGGCCTTGACCCCACGTACCGGCCAGCGGGCATGGATCAATGCCTGCAGGTCGCGCGAGGGCACCACCAGCTGTTCGCGCCAGTCGTTGCGGTTGCCGACATCCATGTATTCGATGAAGCGCACGGTGACGCCGGTGCCGCGGAAGTGCTCCACCAGCGGCAACACGCTGCCTTCGTTGACGCCGCGCTGGATCACCGCGTTGACCTTGATCGGCCCGAGCCCTGCGGCCTGGGCATGGTCGATGCCATCCAGCACTTCGCTGACGCGGCCGAAGCCGCCGTTCATGCGCGCGAAGATGTCCTGGTCGAGGCTGTCGAGGCTCACCGTGACCCGTGACAGGCCGGCAGCCTTCAGTTCCGATGCATGCTTGCCCAGCAGCACGCCATTGGTGGTGATGGCGATGTCCTCGACGCCATCGATGGCATTGAGGTCGGCGATTAGATCGGGCAGGTTCACGCGCAGCAGCGGCTCGCCGCCGGTGATGCGCAGCTTGCGCACGCCCAGCGGCACGAACAGCCGCGTCAGGCGCAGGATCTCCTCGAACGACAGCCGCTCCGTGGTCTTCAGGAACTGGTAGTGCTCGTGGAAGCGTTCCCGCGGCATGCAGTACGGGCAGCGGAAATTGCAGCGGTCCATCACCGAGATGCGCAGGTCGCGCAACGGACGGCCGAGGCGGTCCTGCGGGCTGCGTTCGAGGGGGATGATGTTGTTCACGAGGCGGATTACCAGCGGTAAAGGCGGGTGATGAAGCCCTTCGGGTAGATATTGGGGCCAGGCGGCAATTCTACAAACCCCTGGGTGCCGGCCAGTGCCGCGAAATCCCCGGAGCCGTTGTGGCTGGCCACGTTGGCCCAGCGGCGGCCCCATTCATCGGTTTCCGTGGCCACCGGCAGGAAGCCGGTCAGCGGCGCCTCCAGGGTGACTGCGGCGCCCAGCGCAATCCTCTCGCCGCCTTGCGCATCGCGGACCCCCATCGTGCGGTCGATGGCCGGCATGACATAACGCGCCAGGCACACCAGCGTGGATACCGGATTGCCGGGCAGGGCGAACACGGCGTTGCCGCGCGGCCCGACGCCGAACCAGAACGGTTTGCCCGGCCGTTGCGCCACCTTGTGGAACACCTGCTTCACACCGCAGGCCGCCAGCGCCGCCGGCACCAGGTCGAATTTGCCCATGGAAACGCCGCCAGAGAGGATCAGCACCTCGTAGTTCTGCAGATGTTCCTTCAACCGCTCCGCCAGCGCAGTGGCCTCGTCGGGCAGGTGGTCGTCGGTGACCCGGTGGAAGCCGCGGCGCCGCAGCGCGGCGACCACGCCATAGGCATTGGAGCGGCGGATCTGCCAGGTCTCGATCGGGTCGCCGGGTTCGACCAGCTCGTTGCCGGTGGAAATCACGATGAATGCGGGCTGCTGGCTGACGCGCAGGCGTGCCATGCCGGCGCCAGCCGCGGTAGCTACATCAGGGGCTTCCAGGCGCGTGCCCGCCTGCAGCAGCGAGGCGCCCTGGATGCAGTCGCTGCCGCGTGAGTGGACGTTCTGGCCGTGCTTCACCAGCAGCGCGGCTTCGAGCACGGCGCTGCCATCCGCCACATGCAGTTTCTCGACGGGCACCACGGCATCGCAACCGGCCGGCAGCATCGCCCCGGTCATGATCTCGATGCAGTGCGCGGGCGAGGCGAGCCGCATGGGCGGATCTCCCGCGGCCTGCGTGCCCTGGATCAGGAAGGTGCGACGGGTGGCGGCCGCACTGCACTGGATCGCAATGCCATCCATCATCACCCGATCGAAGGGCGGATGATCCCGTTCGGCATACACCGGCTCGCGCAGCACCGCGCCGGCGCATTGGCCGATGGGCAGGGATTCAATCGGCAGGCACGGCAGGTGCTGCACGATCTGCTCTTCAGCTTCAGCGGGAGTGAGCATGGCGATCGCGGGCGGGCCGCCTTGGCGCGCCCGGCAGGCCTATTTCTTCTTGGTCTTGTCCAGGAAGATGTGCCGCTGCTCGTTGAAGCGCGAGGCCACATCCTGCTGTTCGTCGACCGCCGCATCGTTCTTCTGCACGAAGCGCACGGTGATCTGCTTCTTCTGCTCATCGGTCAGCGGGGCTGCTGTGTCGGCCATGGCCGTGTCGTGTTCGGCCTTGATGCAGTCGAGGTAGGTATTCATGGATACGATGTATTCATCCACCTGCTTCTTCGCGGCCACCATCTCTTCACGCGAGGCAGTGTTGCCGTCCGGCATGCGGCCCGGTGCGCGCGGATAGACGCAGTCGGCGGCTGCGGCAGGCAGCGACATCGCCAGCAGGACCAGCAAAACAGCTTTTTTCATGACTCGCCCCTCATCAGCCCGGTGCCCCGGGTCCGTGGCCGGTCATACTACCAGTCCGTCCGGAGCATGCCATCATTACTGCCCTGGACGGCAACGGGCGCCCGTAGCTCAGCTGGATAGAGCATCAGGCTTCGAACCTGAGGGTCGGGGGTTCGAATCCCTCCGGGCGCGCCAACCTTGAGACATGTGGACCACATCGACCCGGAACCGGCTTGGATATTGCTCTTGATCGATTGCGGCTGAGCCGCGCCGGCCGAACGGTGTTGCAGGATTTATCCTGGCACATCGGTGAGGGCGAGCGCTGGCTGGTGGTTGGCGCCAGCGGCGCCGGCAAGACCCAGCTGCTGAAGGTGGTGGCCGGCGATGTGTGGCCGGATGCCACTGCACATGCCGCCAGACGCTATTTCTTCGAAGGCGAATGGCACCAGCAACCGGCGGATGTGCGCGATGCCATCGCCTGGCTGGGGCCGGAGCGCCAGGATCGTTACGAGCGCTACGGCTGGAATTTCACGGCGCTGGACGTCGTCGGCACCGGGCTCACCCGCAGCGACATACCCCAGGGAGCACTATCCCCACGACAGCGCGCCGCCTGTGTTGCATTGTTGCGTCGAGCCGGTATGGCACGGCTCGCGGCCCGGCCTTTTCTGACGCTGTCCTATGGCGAGCGGCGGCTGGTGCTGCTGGCACGCACGCTGGCCTGGCAGGCGCAACTGCTGCTGCTGGATGAGGTCGCCACCGGCCTGGATGTGACCAACCGCGCCAGGCTGTACCGGCTGCTCGAAGGCCGTGCGCTGCGCGACGCCAGCTGGGTATGTTCTGCCCACCGCGAGGAAGACATCCCGCCCGGCGTGACCCACCTGCTGTGGCTGGATGCCGGACAGGCGCGCTATGCAGGCGTCATGAAGCCCGGCCGGCTGCGCGCCGCGCTGGCCGCCGCGCAGATGGAGTTGCCGCGCATACGGCGGCCAGGCAAGGCGCGCACCGCGCCGTCCGGGCGGCCGCTGCGCACGCGGCGGGCGCTGGTGACGCTCGACCACGCCTGCGTGTACATCGATGGCAAGCGCGTGCTGCACGACATCGACCTCACCATCCGGCGCGGCGAATGCTGGGTGCTGCATGGTGCGAACGGCTCGGGCAAGTCGACGCTGCTGCGCACGATATACGGCGATCACGGCGTAGCCAGCGGTGGCCATATCCGCCGCGCCGGTGTTGACCAGGGCGTGCCACTGGATGACTTCCGCGCGCGCACGGCGCTGGTTGCTCCGCACCTGCAGACCGAATACCCGCGCCACTACACCGTGCTGGATACCGTGGTTTCAGGCCTGCATTCCAGCATCGGACTGAATTTCGCGGCGACGGCGGCTGAAGCCAGGCGCGCCCGCAGTGCGCTGCGCACCCTGGGAATGCAGGCGTTCGCCGAGCGGCCGCTGGCCGAGATGTCGTACGGGCAGGTGCGCCGCATCCTGTTTGCCCGCGCCTTCGTGCTGCGGCCGCGCCTGTTGCTGATGGATGAGGCGCTGACTGGACTGAACGGGCCATTGCGCGCCGAGCTGCTGGGCTGGCTGGAACAGCAGGTGCAGGCAGGCGTCGCGGTGGTGATGACCACTCACTATCGCGCCGAGTGGCCACGCAATGCCTCACATGAACTGCTGCTGTCGCGCGGTCGGGTGCAGAAGGCGGGTACGCTCGCGCCGTGAAAAACATGCTGAAGACAGGCGTGGGCGTGGCGCTGGCAGTGGCCGTCGCGGGCGCGGGCCTGCTGTGGTTTTCGCAGCCGCCGCGGCAACGCATCGCGGGTGCACCCGCGGCACTGGCACGCGCCACCGCGGACGCGGAGTCCGTCGCGCCTGCCGCATTGCTCGCGGCACAGGATGCAGCGGCGCAGCAGCGGTGGCGGGCGCTGATAGTGCATCGACACGGGCATCGCATCTTCGAACACTTCACTGCAGGCGACGGCCGGCAGCAGCTGGACGGCGGCGAACTAGGGGCTGCGCTGCTGCACTTGGCGCGGGTGCAGGCTGATCCGGCGCTGCGCGGCGATGCTGCCAGCGCCGCGCTGATCTCCGAGCGGATCTGGGTGCCGCTGGGCGCCAACGACGCATGGCTGCTGGGCCAGGGCGAAGAACCCCGCCTGCAGGCGCGGCTGGACGACTGGATGCGGCTCGGTGACCTGCTGCTGGGCCAGGGCGCCTATCGCGGCGAGCGGATCGTTGCCGTCGACGCTGTCCGCCAGCTGCTGGCAGCGCGGTCACCTGCCCCATGGCAGGGCGATGAACCGTTGCTGGCCCGCGATGCGGTGTGGTTCGATCTGCAACCCGGCCTGCGGCTGTGGCTGGCGCCGCGGCGCGGCCTCGCCGTGCTGGCGTGGGCCGGCGAAGCATCCCGCGATACGAGGATTCCCAATATCATTCTGCGCGGACTCAACGACCAGGCACCGGCCATCGGGGACGGCGGCCTGGACGACATCGTGCCAGGGCACCTGCAATGATCTATTCCTACGGCGATCGCCATCTGCTGGCCGACGGTGACTACTTCGTCGCTCCCAGTGCCGATGTCATCGGCTCAGTGCAGCTCGGGCACGAATCCAGCATCTGGTTCGGCGCAGTGCTGCGCGGCGACAATGACTGGATCCATGTCGGCGCCGGCACCAATGTGCAGGATGGCAGCATCATTCATGTCGATCCGGGCGCGCCGGTGGTGCTCGGCAACCAGGTCACCATCGGGCACGGCGTGCTGCTGCACGGTTGCACCATCGGCGATGGGTCGCTGATCGGCAACCGGGCGACGGTACTGGATGGGGTGCGTATCGGCGCGGGGTCACTGATCGGTGCGGGTTCACTGGTCACGCCGCGTACGCAGATCCCGCCCGGTTCCGTGGTGTTCGGTTCGCCCGCCAAAGTGGTACGGCAGGTCGAGGCGCGCGATCTGGAATGGATCGTGAAAGGAAACGAGGCCTACCGCATGAAGGCGCGCGAATACGCCAGCAAGCTCAAGCCAGTGTGAGCTGCGAGGCGGACACGATCACCGCCTTGCCCGCGATCTCCACGTTCACCGCACGACCGGCTGCATCCAGCTCAAGCACCACCTGCACCTCGCCGTCGCGACCCAGGTGCCGGCCTTGCTGGCCGACGAACTGCGCCGCGCGGCTGCGGGTAGGCAGCAGACCCAGCTCATGCAGGTACACGCCCAGCATGGCGTGCGCATTGCCACTGACCGGGTCTTCATCGATGCCGATGGCGGGACAGAACATGCGCGATTCCGTGCCCGGTGAGCCGAGGTGGTTGCGCAGCACGAACAGGAAATAGCCCTGCGCGCCGAGTCGTGCCGACATGGCCGCCAGCCCCGACAGCTGCGGTCGCACCCGGTCGAGGGCCGCGCCATCACGCAGGCCCAGCAGCAGGCGCGTGCTGGCGCCGCCGGCGATGCGCGGTGGACAGCGCGGGTCAAGGTCGGCCGACGTGAGGTCCAGCAACGCCAGTACATCGCCCAGTTCAGTGGCGGCAGGCAGGCGCCCGAGAGCAGGTGCCGGCTGGCGGATCGCGAAGCTGGCAGGTTCCGGCAGCGTGCGCACCTCGACTACGCCGCTCTGGCCCTGCTGGCGGCGCACAGGCCGCGGATCGATGCGCGCCAGCACGGCATGCAGCGCGAGCGTGGCATGACCCACGAACGGCAGTTCCCTGCGCGGACTGAAGAAGCGCACGTCGAGGTCGACTTCGGAGGAGGAGGGCGACAGCACGAAGGCCCAGTCGCCGATGTGCTGCTCACGTGCGATGTCCTGCATCTGTACTTCAGTGAGCTGGTCGGCGTCGAGCGCCACCGCCGCAGGATTGCCGCGCCCCGCCGTGTCGGTGAATGCGTCGACGAAGAAGATGCGGATGATGCGTGACACAGTCAGTTATTGCGCTTCGTGCTTGTGTTCCGACTCCGCAACGCTACCATAGCGCCTGCCCAGGGGTGGCTCCATACGGAGCCTGAGACGCCAACACGGCGAACCCGTTGAACTTGATCCGGTTAGTACCGGCGAAAGGAGCAGGTCGATGCAGCTATTCCGCGCGTATTCCCCCGTCATGGCCGCGGCCGTGACAACCCTTGCCATGACGATGTGTCCCGATGCCCACGCGGCAGAGGACATCCTCGATGAGGTGATCGTCACGGGCACCTTGCGCCCGCAGGCCCTGGAGCAGGTGGCCAGCAGCGTGACCGTGCTGGATGAGCGCACCCTGCGCGATGCCGGCCAGCAGCACTTCCAGGATGTGCTCGGCCTGGTGCCGAACCTGAACTGGGCCGGCGGCACGTCGCGCCCCCGTTACTTCCAGATCCGCGGCATCGGCGAGCGGGAACAATATGAGGGGGCGCCCAACCCTTCCGTCGGCTTCCTCATCGATGACATGGATTTCAGCGGCCTGGGCATGCCGGCGACGCTGTTCGACCTGCAGCAGGTCGAAGTGCTGCGCGGGCCGCAGGGCACACAGTACGGTGCCAACGCGCTGGCGGGCCTGATTGTCGTGCGCAGCAATGAGCCGCAGCCGGAGGCGGGCTATTCGCTGGAGGCCACCGGCGGTGATTACGGCACGCGGGCGGTCGGCGCCACTGCCACGGGGCCCGTGCAGGCGCTGAACTCCGCCTGGCGCCTGTCCGTGCAGAGATATGCCAGCGATGGCTTCATGCACAACGCATGGCTCGGGCGCGATACCAATGACCGCGACGAGCTCACCGCCCGCCTGAAATGGCACACGCAGGCCGGTGAATCGACGCAGCTGGATTTCACCTTCCTGCACGCCGATATCGACAATGGCTATGACGCCTTCGCCATCGACAACTCCCGCACCACGCTTTCCGACCAGCCCGGCAAGGACGCACAGCGCGCCACCGGCGCATCACTGCGCGTGACCAGCGGGGAGCTCGGCTCGAACACACTGACGACGATTGCGAGCTACGCCAATTCGGACAGCCGCAACAGTTTCGACAGCGACTGGGGCAACAGCGCGAGCTGGGCGCCTTACACCTATGAGTATTTCAACAGCGCCGGCCGCCGCCGCGAAACGGGCAGCCTGGAGCTGCGGCTGGCATCGCCCGACAGCGGCGCAGACGGGCACATCGCCTGGCTCGCGGGTGCATACGCGTTGCGGCTGGTCGAGCGCGGCAAGGATTTCGCCAGCGGGGCCTACGCCGACCCGGGTCTGCCGGTTGACGCCAGTGAGGACACGCTCGACAACCGCTATCGCGCCACCAACCTGGCGCTGTTCGGACAGCTGAACGGCGTACTCGCGCCCACCTGGAACTGGACCGCTGGCCTGCGCGCCGAGCAGCGACGTGGCCGTTATCGCGACGACGGGACCGTGGGAGGCGAGCCGCGCGCGTCCGATCTTGCAGCGCGTGACCGCATGCTGGGCGGGCAGCTGTCGCTCAGCAAGACGATCAGCGATGGCGTGACCGGCTACGGGTTGCTGTCGCGGGGTTACAAGGCGGGTGGATTCAATCTGGGCGCGGTGCCCGAGGCCAGCCGGCGCTACGATCCGGAATACCTGTGGAACCTGGAGACCGGGCTCAAGACGCGGCTGCCGGATGGGCGCGGCCATGCCGAACTGGCGCTGTTCTACCAGTGGCGCAAGGACCAGCAGGTGCGCACGGGCAGCCAGCTTGATCCCACCGACCCGAATACCTATGTGTTCATCACCGGCAACCTGCCGAAGGGCTACAGCGCGGGGCTCGAGGCCAGCATCCAGTACGTACTGACACCGCAGCTGCAGGTCGGCGGTTCGCTCGGCCTGTTGCGCACGCGTTCGGGTGGCGGCGTTGACGCAGAGGGCAATCCGGTGGCCTCACGCGAACAGGCGCATGCACCGGGTTACAGCGCAGCCGTCAATGTCACGTGGCGCAACCCTGCCGGTGTGTTCGCGCGCGTGGACGTGACCGCAATGGATGCGTTCTATTTCGACGTGCCCACCGACCACGACCGCAGGTCGCAGGCCTACTCGCTGACGCATGTGAAATTCGGCTACGAGCAGGCGCGCTGGAGCCTGTATGGCTGGGTACGCAATGTGTTCGACGAGGACTACGCCGTGCGCGGCTTCTTCTTCTCGAACGAACCGCCGGACTGGGAGCCGAAGCTCTATACCCAGAAGGGTGACGCGCGCCAGTGGGGCGTTACCGCCACGTTCAGTTTCTGACCGCCAAGGACATGCATATGGAAATCGCCGTCGAGATCAGCCTGTATCCACTGCACGATGAATATATCCCCTTCATCAAGGAGTTCATCGCACGGCTGAATGCGCATGCCGGGCTGCACGTCATCACCAATCATCTCAGCACCCAGGTGTTCGGCGACCACGACCGCATCTTCGAGGTGCTGCGGCAGGAGATGGCCACCAGCTTCGCGGCCAGCGGCAAGGCGATATTCGTGACCAAGTTCATCGGCAACTACACGCTGCTGCCGGATGCCTGAGCTGCTGCTGCAGCGGCTGCTGGACGGCCTGCGCGCCACCACCTTGCCGGAGGGCGTGGCGGTCTTGCTGGGGCTGGCTTACATCCTGCTGATCCGCCGCCGCAGCCGCTGGGCGTGGGTGGCGGGCGGCTTCGGCGCGCTGCTCTACACGTGGCTGTTTGCGCGCGCGGCGCTGCCGATGCAGGCGGGCCTGCAGGTCTACTACGTCGGCATGTCGGTATACGGCTGGGTGCACTGGTCGCGCGCCGGCGAGCAGCCGCGCATTTCCACCTGGTCGTGGCGCCTGCACGTGGCTGCCGTCCTTCTGGTGCTGGCAATGGCCGCCGCGCTGGCGCGGTTGCTGGCCACGGAGACCCAGGCGGCATGGCCGTACCTGGATTCGGCCACCACCATCGGCAGCCTGCTCGCTACCTGGCTCACGGCGCGTGTGAAGCTGGAGAACTGGCTGTACTGGATCGCCATCGACAGCGTGCTGGTGTTCCTCTATGCAGCCCAGGGGCTGGTGTTCACGGCGGCGTTGTTCGTGCTCTACCTGGTCATTGCAGGCGCGGGTTTCCGTACATGGCTGCACAGCTACCGCCAGCCGACCCGGGCCTGATTCCCCCCGAAGTGCGGTCGTGCATTCCGGGCTGCGAGTCGGGAATGCCCCCGCAGGCGGTGTACGCCTTGCCTGGCGGCGGCCGCAATCTGGTGCTGCGGGTGGACACACGCCTGGGGCGGTTCGTGTGGCGCAGTCGCGCGGCTCCCATCGACCGGCCGGGTTCTGCAGCAGTCACCGAACTGCACGCGCAGCAGGCCGCTGCGGCGGCAGGTCTTGCTCCCCGGGTGGTCGCGGCGGACGCGCGCGGCCAGTGGCTGCTGATGGAGTTCCTGGAGCTGCCGGTGTGGAGCGTGGCTGACCTGCAGGATGCCGCCCGGCTTGATGCGCTGGCGGAGCAGCTCGTGCGGCTGCACGCCCTGCCTGTTCCCGAGGAGCTGCCCGTGGTGGACGCTGCAGGCATCGCCCGCGGCTACCTGCAACAGCTGGCCGCGCAGGGTGCCGCGGCAGCGCGGCCGTTGTCGCAATGTGCGGATCTGGTCGAATCGCTGGCCAGCGAAATCGCGGCGCACGGGGCGCCGCCCGTGCTGGTTCACGGCGATCTGGTCGTCGCCAACATGCTGGGACCGGCGCCGGTGCTGGTGGACTGGGAGTACGCGCAGCGGGCAGACGCCACCTGGGATCTCGCTTGCCTGACGGCCTACTATCCCCAGCTGCAGCTGCAACTGCCGCGCCTGCTGGCCCACCTCAATTTGCAGGGCGCAGCGCAGCAGCGTCTGGAACTGCAGCGGCGCCTGTTCAGCGTGCTCAATGCACTGTGGGCGCGGCTGCATGGGCACAATGGGGGATGACCGGAGAGTTCCTGGCAAGTACCTGGCTCGACCTGCAGGGGATGGGCCCTGCAGCGTGGCTGGCAGTTATCACCGGCGTCATCTACATCATCGCCATCATGCGCCGGCGCCGCATCGGCTGGATCTTCAGCGCCATCAGCGCCGGCATCCTGGCCGTGCTCGCGGCGCGCAGCCGCCTCCCCATGCAGGCGCTGCTGCAATCGTTCTATGTGCTGGCCGCCATTTATGGGTGGCGCAGCTGGTCGGGGAGCGCACAGCGCAAACCGGTCACTACCTGGCACTGGCGCGGCCATGCGCTGGCCGTGGCGGGCTGCCTGCTGCTGGCTGCCGGTCTGTCACTGCTGCTGGCCGGGGAGTCGGACTTCCCGTTCGTGGATTCCCTGGTGGCCTGCATGGGCCTGACAGCCACGTGGATGACAGCCAGGGTCTATCTGGAGAACTGGCTGTACTGGTTCGTGGTGGACGTTATCTCCCTCTATCTGTTCCTGTCGCAGGGGCTGGCAGGGGTGGCGCTGCTATATGTCTTCTATCTGGGCATTGCCGGCGTGGGCTTCCTGGCATGGTGGAAAAGCTGGCGCGGGGGCCTGCGAGGGCTGTGACGCAATGTGCTGGATAGTGACTGCCCGCGCAGGCAAAATGGCGGGCTTACCCCTCAAGGCACGCGCTCCTCATGGCATTGATCAAGGTTATCGATCGCGACGGCAACGAACACGACGTGGACGGCAACACCCGCTTCACGCTGATGGAGAACCTGCGAGACCTCGATTACGGCGTGGCGGCGGTATGTGGTGGCATGTGCGCCTGCGCCACCTGCCATGTCTATGTGGACGCGGAATGGCAGTCGAAGCTGCCAGCGCAGCATTCGGACGAGAAGGACCTGCTGCAGGACCTGTCGACCTATCGTCCCGGCAGCTCGCGCCTGTCGTGCCAGATCAAGTTCACGGAAGCGCTTGCGGGCCTGAAGGTCACCATCGCTGAAGACGAGTGAGCATGAAGCAGCCAGTCATCCAGCCCGGCAGGGCGCTGATCTGTGGCTCGATGGCGTTCGACACCATCATGGTGTTCAACGACCATTTCCGGAACCATATCCTGCCCGACAAGCTGCACATGCTGAATGTGTCGTTCCTGACGCTGCAGATGCGGCGCGAGTTCGGCGGCTGCGCCGGCAACATCGCCTGGAATCTGAAGCTGATGGGCGATTCCGGCTGCATCATGGCCGCGGTGGGACACGACTTCGGGACGTATGCCGAATGGCTGGACCAGCACGGCATCTCGCGCGAATACATACGCACCGTTGCGGCGGAGCATACCGGCCAGGCATTCATCACCACCGACCTGGACAACAACCAGATCACCGCTTTCCATCCCGGCGCGATGGGCCACTCGCATCTGAATAAAGTGGCCGATGCGCAGAATGTATCGGTCGGCATCGTGGCGCCGGACGGCCGTGATGGCATGATCCAGCACGCCGCCGGTTTCGCGGCCGCCGGCATCCCGTTCATCTTCGATCCGGGCCAGGGGCTGCCCATGTTCGGCGGCGAAGACCTGAAAGCCTTCATCGAGCAGGCCAGCTGGGTCACCGTCAACGAATACGAATGGAACCTGCTGGCCGAGCGCACCGGCTGGAGCGAGGCGGACGTAACCGCCCGCGTGGCCGCGCTGATCGTCACCCACGGCGGCGAAGGCTCCACGGTGTATACCGCCGACGGCAAGCTGGCGATTCCGCCGGCGCCCGCCCGGGCTGTGGTCGATCCTACCGGTTGCGGCGATGCCTACCGCGCGGGCCTGCTGCACGGGCTGCTGCATGGGCTGCCCTGGGAGAAGACCGCACGCATTGCTTCGCTGCTGGGCTCGCTGAAGATCGAGTCGCGCGGCACGCAGAACCACAGCTTCACGCCGGCGCAGTTCCGCCAGCGGTATGAAACGCTTTTCGGCGCTTATTAATCCTTTGCAAGCAGGAATCAAGGCATGAGCCACTATCTGTTCACTTCGGAGTCGGTATCGGAAGGACATCCGGACAAGGTTGCGGACCAGATATCCGACGCCATCCTCGATGCCATCCTGGCGGAAGACAGGACGGCGCGCGTCGCCGCCGAGACCTTGTGCAATACCGGCCTCGTGGTGCTCGCCGGTGAGATCACCACCAAGGCGCGTGTGGATTACCACTCGATCACGCGCGAGACCATCAAGGCCATCGGCTACGACAACACCGAATACGGCATCGACTACAAGGGCTGCGCCGTGCTGGTGGCCTACGACACGCAGTCGCCGGACATTGCGCAGGGCGTGGACGAGGGCAAGGGCATCGACCTCGACCAGGGCGCTGGCGACCAGGGCCTGATGTTCGGCTATGCCGTGCGCGAGACCCCGGACCTGATGCCGCTGCCCATCCATCTGGCGCATCGCCTGGTTGAGCGGCAGGCGATGCTGCGCAAGAACGGCAAGCTGCCGTGGCTGCGTCCGGACGCCAAATCACAGGTCACCATCAAGTACGTCGACGGCAAGCCCGCGGCAGTCGATACCGTGGTGCTGTCTACCCAGCACCACCCGGAGATCGGCCACAAGGAGCTGACCGAGGCCGTGATCGAGGAGATCGTGAAGCCGGTGTTGCCGAAAGAGCTGCTCACCGCCGACATCAAGTACCACATCAATCCCACCGGCCGCTTCGTGGTCGGAGGCCCGCAGGGTGATTGCGGCCTGACGGGCCGCAAGATCATCGTCGACACCTACGGCGGCGCGGCCCCGCACGGCGGCGGCGCCTTCTCCGGCAAGGACCCGACCAAGGTGGATCGCTCGGCCGCCTATGCGGCGCGCTACGTGGCCAAGAACGTGGTGGCCGCGGGCCTGGCCGATCGCTGCCAGGTGCAGATCTCGTACGCCATCGGCGTGGCCAAACCCACCAGCATCATGGCCACCACCTTCGGCACCGGCAAGATTTCCGACGAGAAGATCGAGGAGCTGATCGCGCGGCACTTCGACCTGCGCCCGAAGGGCATCGTGCAGATGCTCGACCTGCTGCGTCCGATCTACCGCAAGACTGCGGCGTACGGCCACTTCGGCCGCAGCGAGCCCGAGTTCAGCTGGGAAAAGACCGACAAAGCGGCCGCGCTGGCCGCCGACGCAGGCCTGAAGGCCGGCTGACCCCTTGCGGCATCCGCCGAGGAGCGCTGCAGCGTCATCAGGACGCGAGGCTCGGCGGGTGCCCCGGTTACTCAACGGCGCTCTCTAAACCAAAGATAGAGAGGAACAGATGAACGCAGCAATGAAGCCCGAGTCCGGCAAGGACTACCACGTCGCCGATATTTCGCTTGCCGGCTGGGGCCGCAAGGAAATCAATATCGCCGAGACCGAGATGCCCGGCCTGATGGCCATCCGCCGCGAGTATGAAGCCACGCAGCCATTGCGCGGAGCGCGCGTCACCGGTTCGTTGCACATGACCATCCAGACGGCCGTTCTGATCGAGACGCTGCAGGCACTCGGCGCGCAGGTGCGCTGGGCCTCGTGCAATGTGTTCTCGACGCAGGATCACGCCGCGGCGGCGATCGCCGAGCGCGGTACGCCGGTGTTCGCCTTCAAGGGCGAGTCGCTGGACGATTACTGGGATTTCACGCACCGCATCTTCGACTGGCCGGACAACGGCTACTCGAACATGATCCTCGACGACGGCGGCGACGCGACGCTGCTGCTGCACCTGGGCAGCCGCGCAGAGGAAGACCTGTCGGTACTGGCAAAGCCCACCAGCGAGGAGGAGATCTCGCTGTTCAAGTCGATCAAGGCCAAGCTCGCCACCGACGGCAAGTGGTACTCGACGCGCCTGAAGCACATCAAGGGCGTGAGCGAGGAGACCACCACCGGCGTGCATCGCCTTTACCAGATGCACAAGGAAGGCAAGCTGGCCTTCCCGGCCATCAACGTCAACGATTCGGTGACCAAGAGCAAGTTCGACAACCTGTATGGTTGCCGTGAATCGCTGCTGGACGGCATCAAGCGCGCCACCGACGTGATGATCGCCGGCAAGGTTGCCGTGATCGCCGGCTACGGCGACGTGGGCAAGGGCTCGGCGCAGGCGCTGCGCTCGCTGTCGGCGCAGGTGTGGGTGACGGAGATCGACCCGATCAACGCGCTGCAGGCGGCGATGGAAGGTTACCGCGTGGTGACCATGGACGAGGCGGCCAGCCAGGCCGACATCTTCGTGACCGCCACCGGCAACTACCATGTGATCACGCATGACCACATGAAGGCGATGAAGAACAACGCCATCGTGTGCAACATCGGCCACTTCGACAATGAGATCGACGTGGCGGGGCTGCGCCAGTACCAGTGGGAGAACATCAAGCCGCAGGTCGACCACATCATCTTCCCGGACGGCAAGCGCATCATCCTGCTGGCCGAGGGCCGGCTGGTGAACCTGGGATGCGCCACCGGGCATCCCTCGTATGTCATGAGCTCGTCGTTCGCGAACCAGACGCTGGCGCAGATCGAGCTGTATGCGAACCCGGGCAAATACCCGGTGGGCGTGTATGTGCTGCCGAAGCTGCTGGACGAGAAGGTGGCGCGGCTGCAGCTGGTCACGCTGAATGCGAAGCTGACCAAGCTGACCGATCAGCAGGCGCGCTATATCAGTGTGTCGCAGGAAGGTCCGTACAAGCCGGATCACTACCGGTATTGATACGGAGCTTCAGAGAATGACGGCCAGGATCATTGATGGAAAAGCGGTGGCGCGGAAGCTCCGTGCCGAGTATGCAGAGCGCGTCGCGCGCCTGAAGGCGGAGCACGGCGTGCAGCCGGGCATCGCGGTGATCCTGGTCGGCGACAACCCCGCCTCGCAGGTGTATGTGCGTAACAAGGTTACGGCATGCCGCGAGGCGGGCATCCATTCCGAGCTGTACAAGATGTCTGCCGAGACGCCGGAACCTGAGTTGATGGCGCGGATCGACGCGCTGAATGCTGATCCGAACGTGCATGGCATCCTGGTGCAGCTGCCGCTGCCGCCGCAGATCAGCCTGCCGCGGGTGCTGGAGCGCATCTCGGTGGACAAGGATGTCGACGGTTTCCATCTCTACAACGTCGGCAGCCTGATCACGGGCAACACGGTGTTCCCGCCGTGCACGCCCTATGGCGTGACCAAGCTGCTGGAGCACGAGCATGTGCCCATTGCGGGGCAGAACGTGGTGGTGGTGGGCGCCAGCAACATCGTCGGCAAGCCGATGGCGCTGATGCTGATGCAGCAGGACGCCACCGTCTGCATCTGCCACAAATACACGCGCGACCTGGGCCAGTTCACGCGGCTGGCGGATATCCTGGTGGTGGCCGCGGGCGTGCCGGGGCTGATCAAGGCCGACATGGTGAAGGAAGGCGTGGTCGTGATCGACGTCGGCATCAACCGGCTGCCAGACGGGCGGATCGTCGGCGACGTGGATTTCGCAGGCGTCAGCCAGAAGGCCTCGCTGATCTCGCCGGTGCCGGGTGGGGTCGGGCCGATGACCATCACGATGCTGCTGCACAACACGCTGGTGTCGGCCGAGCGTTCGGTCGGGTTGGGCACCGAGGTCTGAACGGCACCGCTTTCGGTCGACTGCGTCACGGTACCGTCATCGCCACGCTCTTATGCTCGATGGCAACATCAGCGGGGCAAGCCCATGGCCGTCCACGTCAACCCGGATCCTGAAAGTACCGCACGACTTGAACAGCGCGCGCTCGAGAAAATGGCCTCGGCGCTGTGCGAACACTCTCAGCGCCTGCTGGCGGGCGCGCGCTCCCGGGGTGTGCTGAAGTCGCGCGAGGCGAACTTCCAGGTGCAGGCGTTTGCCGAACGCCAGGAGCAGGTGGGCAGGCTGCTGCAGGCGCCGGCCTCCGGTCCCGATGAATCAAGGATGGCCAGACTGGAGCAGCTGGTGTCGGCGCTGGAATGCTCGCGGGGCTACTTCAGGAACCTGCAGTAGCGGCGAGTTCGTCCTCACCGTTGTCAGTGATGATCATGCCCGTCGTCGGGCGGCGGCGGCGCCCCGTATACGGCGCTCCAGGCGTATACGCCACCAGCCAGGTTCACCGCGTCGCGCCCCTGCGCAGCCAGCAGGCGGCAGGCAGCCATGCTGCGCACGCCGCCGGCGCAGACGAATACTGGAAGCACTGTGGCGGGGATCTCCTGCAGCCGCTGGGGCAGCATGCCAAGCGGGATATGGATGGAGCCTGGCAGGCGGCCGGAGGCCCATTCCTGCGGTTCGCGCACATCCACCAGCAGCAGGCGCTCATCAGCACCCTGTTTCAATTCGCCGGCCAGCTGCTGCGGCGTCCATTCGGTGATCTGGCTCAAAATCTGCTCCTGGTGGTGTGACACGCTGGTGATTCGGGGATGGTCTCCGCATACCGCGCAGTCATGGCGGCGGGTGAAGCGGAATTCGTCGAAGCGCAGGGCGAGGGCATCGTAGATGAGCAGGCGGCCCGCGAGCGGTTCACCAATGTCCAGCAGCAACTTGATTGCCTCGGTGGCTTGCAGGCTGCCCATCACGCCCGGCAGTACGCCCAGCACGCCGGCAGTGGCACAGCTGGGGATGAGATCCTCGGGGCTGTCGGGATACAGGCAGCGGTAGCACGGGGATCGGCCCGGCACATATGTCATCGCCTGGCCTTCAAAGCGATGGATGGCCGCGCTCACCAGCGGTTTGCCCAGCAATACGCAGGCGTCGTTGACGAGATAGCGCGTGGCCAGCCGGTCAGTGCCATCGATCACCACATCGTATGAGGCGAACAGCCGTTCGACATTGCCCGCGACCAGTTTCTCCTCATGTGCGTTGACCCGCAGCGACGGGTTCAGCGCCAGCAGCCGCGCGCGCGCGGTGGCGGCCTTGCCCTGGCCGATCTCATCCGTGTCGAACAGGATCTGCCGCTGCAGGTTGCTGATCTCGATGCGGTCGTGATCGACGAGCCCGATGGTGCCGACGCCGGCGGCGGCGAGGTACATGGCCGCGGGCGAGCCCAGACCACCCGCACCGATGACCAGCACGGCGCTGTCTGCCAGCCGTTGCTGACCGCTGCTGCCAATCTCCGGCAGCGCGAGGTGGCGCGCGTAGCGGGCCGGATCGGGTACGCTGTGCGCCATTGGTCTCACCGGTTCCACGATAAATCCAATGATACCCCCATCCCCTGCCGCGGGAGCCGATGTGGTGCCCTTGCGTCGCCTTGATCGTCGCGTTGCGCTGGTGACTGGCGGCGGGTCTGGTGCCGGCGCCGCCATTGCGCGGCGTTGCGCGCTGCTGGGCGCCAGCGTGATGGTGGCGGATATCGACTATGCCCTGGCCGGGGAAATTGCCGCCAGCATCCGCGCCGGTGGCCAGGCCGCGCTGGCGCATCGCTGCGATGTGGCGCTCGAGGAGCAGGTCACGACCTTGATCGACCGCACCGTGCGTGAGTTCGGTGGGCTGGACCTGGTGTTCAATGTGGCCGGGCCGTGGCTGGATGGCGACCCGCTGGGCTACTGGTCGCGCATCGTCAATACCAACCTGCTGGGCACCATGTATGTGACACGGCATGCGATCGAACTGCTGAAGCGGCGCGGTGGCACCGTGGTCAACGTGGCCGCCGGCACGGCGCTGGGGTTCGGCGAGGAGACGCGCCCGGCATGGTGTGCCGCCAAGGCGGGCATCCTGCGCTTCACTGCCGCGCTGCGCTCGCTGCACGAGGAGAAGATCCGCGTCAACTGCATCGCGCCGGACAGCATCGGCGCACCCGAGGATTTCGCGCTGTGCGCGGTGAACCTTGCAATGCGCGAGGACTATGCCGGGCGGGTGCTGATCTATCGCGACGGTGGCGCGGTGGAAGTCGTCGACTACGGCGATCCAGGTTACAGGCAGGCACATCAGCTGCAATGGTGAGGATCGGTCACTTCATCAACGGCCGGCTGCTGGCACCGGTGACCGGCGAGCCCACGGCGGATGTGTTCAACCCTGCCACCGGCGAGGTGGCCGGGCAGGTGGCGCTGGCAGGCGCCGGCACCGTGGATGCGGCGGTGGCCAGTGCCGCGGCGGCATGGCCCGCCTGGGCCGCGCAATCGCCGCTGCGCCGCGCGCGGGTGATGTTCCGCTTCCGTGAGCTGCTGGAACAGCATCGGGGCGAACTGGCCGCCGCCATCACCCGCGAACATGGCAAGGTACTGGCCGATGCCGCCGGTGAGGTGACCCGCGGCATCGAAGTGCTCGAATTCGCCTGTGGTGCGCCCCGGCTGCTGGCGGGCGAGCATTCGGACAACGTGGGCGGCGGCATCGACAACTGGAACCTGCGCCAGCCGCTGGGCGTGGTGGCGGGCATCACGCCCTTCAACTTTCCGGTGATGGTGCCGATGTGGATGTTTCCGCTCGCACTGGTGGCGGGCAATGCCTTCGTACTGAAACCCTCCGAACGCGATCCGTCCGCCAGCCTGCTGCTGGCCAGCTGGCTGGGCGAAGCGGGACTTCCAGACGGCGTATTCAACGTGGTGCAGGGCGACAGGCAGGCGGTTGATGCCCTGCTGACCCACGCAGAGGTGCGCGCCGCATCTTTCGTGGGCTCCACACCGATAGCGCGTCATGTGCACACCACGGCCACCGCGCAGGGCAAGCGCGCTCAGGCACTGGGCGGCGCCAAGAATCACCTGGTTGCGATGCGGGACGCGGATGTCGACCTGGTTGTGGACGCCGTGGTGGGCGCAGCCTTCGGTTCCGCCGGCGAGCGCTGCATGGCTGTGTCGGTGCTGGTCGCGGTCGGCGACATGGCCGACCGGCTGGTGCCGCAGATCGCGGCGCGCGCCCGCGCGCTGCGGATCGGCGCCGGCCACGTGGAGGGAGTGGAGATGGGGCCGCTGATCACTGCCGCCCACAAGGCCAGGGTCGAAGCCTATGTGGCGCAGGGTGTGGCACAGGGCGCCACGCTGGTGGTGGACGGCCGGGGTACCTCGGTGCCCGGTTACGAACGGGGGTTCTTCACTGGTGCCACGGTGTTCGATCATGTCCGGCCGGAACATGTCATCTACCAGGAAGAAATATTCGGCCCGGTGCTGTGCATCGTGCGGGTGCCGGATCTGGCCACGGCCGTCGCGCTGGTGAACCAGCATCCGCTCGGCAATGGCGCAGCCTGTTTCACCGCAGATGGCGCGACGGCGCGCGCCTTTGCACGCGGTGTGCAGGTGGGCATGGTGGGTGTGAACGTACCCATCCCGGTGCCGATGGCCTGGCATTCCTTCGGCGGCTGGAAGCAGTCATTGTTCGGTGATCACCATGCCTATGGCGATGAGGCGCTGCGCTTCTATACGCGTTACAAGAGCGTGATGCAGCGCTGGCCGGACGGGGCAGGCAAGGGCCCGGAATTCACGCTGCCGGTGAACTGAACTGGAGCACGCTTGAAAGTCATCAACAGCATCGCCGACCTGCGCGAACTCGCCCGCCGGCGCGTGCCGCGCAGCATCTTTGAATACGTGGACGGCGGCTCGTACGACGAGATCACGCTGCGGCGCAACCGCGCCGATTTCGAGGCCATGCGTTTCCGGCAGCGGGTGCTGGTTGATGTCTCCCGCCAGGACCTGACGACCACGATTGCGGGCGCGGCTGCGGCCATGCCGCTGGTGCTCGCGCCCACCGGCATGTGCGGGCTGGTGCGAGGCAACGGCGAGATCCTCGCCGCGCGCGCGGCGCAGGAGCGTGGCATCCCGTTCTGCCTGAGCACCGTTTCCATCTGTTCCATCGAGGACGTGCGCGCAGCCACGACCGCACCGTTCTGGTTCCAGCTGTACGTGATGAAGGATCGCGGCTACACCTACGAACTCATCGACCGCGCCGAGCAGGCAGGCTGTCCGGTGCTGATGATGACCGTGGATATTCCGGTGGGCGGGCTGCGGCGCAGGGACGCGAAGAACGGCCTGGCGGTGCCGCCGCGCCTGACATTGCGCAATGCGCTGGACATTGCCACCAAGCCGGTGTGGCTCCAGAGCGTGCTGACCGCGAAGCGCCGCGAGTTCGGCAACCTGGCCGCCGCCGTGGCGCGCAGCGGCAATCAGCCGTTTGCGCAGTGGGTGCACAGCCAGTTCGATGCTTCGGTGACATGGGCTGACATCGAGGCGGTGCGTGCGCGCTGGCAGGGCAAGCTGGTCATCAAGGGCATCCTGGATCCGGAGGATGCGCGCCGCGTGGTGGATCTGGGTGCCGACGCGCTGGTGGTTTCCAATCACGGCGGACGTCAGCTGGATGGCGCGCCATCGACGATTTCCGCCCTGCCCGCGGTGGTCGAGGCCGTGCAGGGACGCTGCGAGGTGATGCTCGACAGCGGTATCCGCTGTGGCCAGGACATCCTGCGCGCGCTGGCCCTGGGTGCCAGCGCAACGCTGTGCGGTCGCGCCTATCTGTATGGCCTCGGCGCGCTCGGCCAGCAGGGCGTCACGGCAGCGCTGGACATCATGGCGCGCGAGCTCGCGGTGAGCCTGGCCCTGACCGGCCGCAATGCGGCACGAGCCGCTGACCGCACCTTGCTGCTGGACTGAACCGGCTAGTAGGCGGGGGTCGGAATCAGCTGCACGCCGCGGCCCTTTGCTGGCACGCGCGCCTTGAAGCCTGCCGGCTTCACGACCAGCACGTCGCAGGGCAATGCGTCGAGGATCTGCTCGGCGACATTGCCGACCACCAGCCGCTTCAGGCCGGACCGCGACACGGCTCCCATCACCACGATGCCCGCGCGCTGCTTGCGTACCACGCGCGGGATGGCATCGACGGGACTGCCCATCACAAAATGCTGTCTGGCGACCGTGATGCCGGAGCGCTCGACCGACGCTGCGAACGCGGTACGCGCATCGCGTGCCGCGCGTCGCTCCAGCGTCGCCGCGAGCGCGGGCGTCAGGGCGGAGAGCCGCGTGCTCGCGACCAGCGAACCGGGCCAGGCATGGGCAACCTGCAGCTTCCCTCCAAGTGCGGCGTTCACGGTGCTGGCCGCCGTCAGGATGCCGTGATCGAGCTTCGCCGGCTTCGCGAAGCCATGCGAGGGGTCGATGGCTGCCAGCACGGCGGGCTTGCGCCAGCTGCCGGCCCGCTTCAGCAGCAGCACCGGCACCGGGCTGCGACGCAGCAGCTCCCAGTCGTTGAATCGCAGCAGCCACGGCAGCACATGCCGGGTGGCGTGGCGTTCAGCCACGATAAGTTCGGCACCGACTTGCTGGGCGCGGCGGATCACCGCTTCATATGCCGGAAAATCCCACACGCTGCCCACGGTGACCGCCAGACCCTGTTCGCGCAGCGGCGCGGCGAGTTTCTCCAGCTGCTGCAGGGCCCGCGCGCGCCACTGGCGCTGGGTCTCGCGCAACGACTGGCCTTCGAGTGTGTAGGCATCCATGTACATGGGTGTCGCAATGGCGTGGAACAACTCCAGCCGCGCGCCGCTGCCGGCGGCGAGCTGGGCAGCCTTGCGCAGCGCCAGTTGCCGCCGCGCCTTCGGATCCTTGATGGCCACCAGTATGCGTCGAAGGGATTTCATCGCCTGCTCCATGCCGGTCTGCGCCGCAGACCATCTGGTCCGAATCTAGCGCGCAGCGACTGTGGGCGGAAGCCGGAGGTCTCCTACGCGGCCGGCCTGCCGCAGCGCTGCGCGCATGGGGTAACCTTGCCGCGGGCATCGAGGATTGCAGCGGGAGAGCAGGCATGTCGAAGGTGGTTCTGGTGACGGGCGCAGGGTCCGGGATCGGTCGCGCAGTGGCCATTGCGCTCGCCAGCGCTGGTTTCCAGGTGGCTATCGCCGGCCGGCGTCGCGCCGCGCTCGATGAAACTGCCGCTGCCGCAGCCGGGGAGCTGCTGGTGCTTCCCGCCGATGTCACGGACGCCAGTGCGGTGCAGGGCATGGTGGCGCACGTGGTCGGGCATTTCGGCCGGCTGGACGTGCTGTTCAACAATGCCGGCACCGCTGCACCCGCCACGCCGTTCGAGGATCTTTCGCTCGAGCTGTGGCAGAGCGTGATCAATACCAACATCACTGGCATGTTCCTGGTGGCGCAGGCCGCCTACCGCGCGATGAAGGCCCAGCACCCGCAGGGCGGCCGCATCATCAACAACGGCTCGATCGCGTCGATGACGCCGCGGCCTTACCAGGTGGCTTACACCACTTCCAAACACGCGGTGACCGGGCTCACCAAGACGCTGGCGCTGGAAGGGCGCCGCTACCAGATCGCCTGCGGGCAGATCGACATCGGCAATGTGCAGACGAACCTCGGGATCCCGATGGCCAGCGGCACGCTGCAGGCGGATTTCTCGATGAAGCCCGAGCCGACCTTCGATGTGCAGCATGTGGCCGAGGCGGTGCTGTACATGGCCAGTCTGCCACTGGCGGCCAATGTGCTCGACATGACGGTCATGGCGACCGCCATGCCGCTGGTGGGACGCGGCTGATGGCGCGCGAGGTGGTAGCCGTATTCCCGTCGCCCGCGCCGCACTGGGTGGGCGATGGCTTTCCCGCGCGGACCTTGTTTTCGTATGACAGGCTGGGTCGGGTGGTGAGCCCGTTCCTGCTGCTGGACTATGCAGGGCCGGCCGAGTTTCCCGTGGGGTCGCAGCAGCGCGGGGTAGGCGAGCATCCGCATCGCGGCTTCGAGACGGTGACGCTGGTGTATGAGGGCGAGGTCTCGCACCGGGATACTTCGGGCAGCGGGGGCACGATAGGGCCGGGCGGCGTGCAGTGGATGACGGCGGGCCGTGGCGTGATGCACGAGGAGCTGCATTCGGATTCTTTCACGCGCACCGGCGGCCGCTTCAAGCTGGCGCAGCTGTGGGTGAACCTGCCGGCGGCACACAAGATGACGGCGCCGCGCTACCAGGGCATAGAAGCGGCCGCGATACCCGTGGTGGAGCTGCCGGAGGGAGCCGGGCGCCTGCGCGTCATCGCCGGCAAGTACGGCACCCAGACGGGGCCGGCCAGCACCTTCACCGAACTGAATGTGTGGGATGCGAGGCTCACGGCGGGGACGCTGACGCTGCCCGTGCCCGACGGGCACAACGCCATCATCGCGGTGCTGGAAGGGGCCATCACGCTGGCCTCGGGGGAGCAGCTGGGCGATGGGGCCTGCGCCATCTACAGTACCGCAGGGGGTGCCATCGAACTCACCGTGCGCGAGCCCAGCACGCTGCTGGTAATGACCGGTGTGCCGATCGACGAGCCCATCTTCGGCTATGGCCCGTTCGTGATGAACAGCCGCGAGGAAATCGTCGCTGCCTTCGACGACGTCAACGCCGGCCGCTTCGGCCATTTATAGCCAGTCGCGGCCGCGGTGGGTGGTGAGGTAGGGGAGCAGGTTGGCATCCAGCGCGGCGTCGGGGCTTTTGTAAGACCAGTTGGCCTGCGGGGGCATGGATACCAGGATGGCTTCGGTGCGGCCGCCGGACTGCAGCCCGAACAGCGTGCCGCGGTCGAATACCAGGTTGAACTCCACATACCGTCCCCGGCGGTACAGCTGGTAGCTGCGTTCGCGCTCGGTGGATGGCGTGCCCAGGCGCCGCAGCATGATTTCCTGCAGGGCATCGCGGTAGGCGGCACCCACTGCCTGCATCAGGGCAAAAGCCTGCTCCCAGTTGAGCGGCATGCCGGGCCATTGCTCGTTCACGTCGTCATAGAATATGCCGCCGATGCCGCGCGCCTCGCCGCGATGCTTCAGCCAGAAATATTCATCGCAATGCTGCCTGGCGATGGGGTAGATGGCCGGCGACACCCGGTCGCAGGCCGCGCGCGCCGCGCGGTGCCAGGTCACGATGTCTTCTTCATACGGCAGGTAGGGCGTGAGGTCGAATCCGCCGCCGAACCACCAAACATCGCCGGCGCTGAAGAACCGCACGTTCATGTGGCTGGTTGGTGCGTGCGGGTTGCGCGGATGCATCACCACCGAGACCCCCATGGCGCGAAAATCGCGGCCGGCCAGGTGCGGATTGCGCGCGGTGGCAGCGGGCGGCAGCTGCGAGCCGCGCACGTCGGAAAGCGCCACGCCGGCGCGCTCCATCACTGCGCCGCCCTCCTGCACGGCGGTGGTGCCGCCACCCTGCAGCTTGCCTTCGCCGGGCGGGCGTTCCCAGCTGTCCTTCAGGAAATTGCCGCCCATCTCGTCACCGAATGTCCTGCAGAGATCATCCTGCAGTGAATGCAGGTAACCCATTACCCGCGCAGCCCGCTCGTCGCTCATTTCGATCCACCCAGCCTGATGTTCCGTCCAGTCGCCATCAGCTATCTTAGCGGGATGATCCGGCTGGCCGCGAACCTCTCCACGTTGTTTACAGAACTGCCCTTTCTGGACCGCTTTGCGGCCGCCGCGTGCGCCGGTTTTTCTGCAGTCGAGTGCCAGTTCCCGTACGAGGCCGCGCCAGCGGCCGTCGCCGCCCGCCTGCGCGAGGCAGATCTTGAATGGGTATTGTTCAACGCGCCGCCGGGTGCGTCGGGCGAGCGCGGAATCGCCTGCCTGCCGGGGCGCGAGCGGGAGTTCGATGCCGGCATTGCGCAGGCCGCCGCGTATGCCGTGGCCGGCGGCGTGCGCCGGGTGCATGTCATGGCGGGCTTGCTGCCCGCTGGCGCCGACCGTGCCGCGCACCTGCGCCGTTTCGTATCCAGCATTGCCCGGGCGGCCGATCGCCTGGCGGAGGCTGGCGCCGCGGTGATGATCGAGCCCATCAACACGCGCGTGGACGTGCCGGGCTACCTGCTCGACGGCACGCAGCTGGCGCTGGAATGCATCGCCGCTGCTGGCCGGAGCAACATCCGCCTGCAGTACGACGTCTACCATATGCAGATCATGGAAGGCGATCTGATGCGCTCGCTCGAACGGCTGCTGCCCTCGATCGGGCATGTGCAGATCGCTGACAATCCGGGGCGCCACGAGCCGGGCACCGGCGAGATCGCCTTCGAACGCGTGCTGCCGCATCTGGAGCGGCTGGGCTACGAAGGGTTCGTGGGCTGTGAATACCTGCCGGCTGCGGATACCGTGGCGGGCCTGGGCTGGGCGCGAAGCTGGCTCGCCCGCAGCGACTCGAGGCTTGAAGAAATGGACCGGACACTGGGGAGGCCGTGATGTACGTCGTTACCGGAGTAGGCGGATATATCGGCGCAGCCGTGGTGGAGAACCTGCTGCGGGATGGCGTGCCTGCCAGCCAGATACGCGTCACCAGCCGCAACCAGGCCACGCTCGACCAGTGGCGGGCCCGCGGCGTGGATGCGCGCCGGGCGGATTACAACGATGCAGCGTCGCTCACGCAGGCATTCACTGGCGCCTCCGATGTTTTCATGGTGTCGGCCATGGAGGTGGGTGCGGATCGCCAGCGCCAGCACACCAACGCGGTGCAGGCCGCCAAGGCCGCCGGCGTCGGACATATCGTCTACACCTCCTTCCTGAACACCGAGAAGCCGCATGTGAATTCCTTCGAGGTGGCTGATCACAAGCTCACCGAGGCGTTGATCCAGGCCAGCGGCATGCGCTGGAATTTCCTGCGCAACAACCAGTATGCCGATGCCATGGCCGAGAACCAGGCCGCCATGGCCATCAGCACGGGCAAGGCCATCGGCAACACCGGCGGTGGTCGCGTGGGTTTCGTGTCGCGCGACGACGTGGCGGCGGTGGCGGCGAAACTGCTGCAGGGCCGTGGTGAGCCGGATACCGCCTATGAAGTCACCGGACCCGAGACGCTTTCCTTTGCCGACGTCAGCGCGCTCATCAAGGAACTCAGCGGTGCCCAGTTCGAGGAGATCGACCTCAGCGACGAACAGATGTATGCGATGTGGGATTCGCTCGGCGTGCCGCGCGAGGCCACGGGCGATTTCTCGAAGTCGCCCGTCCCCTGGTGCAGTGACGGCATGGTTACCTTCGGCCGCATGATCCGCGAGGGCTACCTGGATGTGACCACGGACACGGTCGAACGCTTCACCGGCCACAAGCCGAAATCGATGCGCGACCTGATGCTGGAGCGCCGCTCCGGCTGGCCGCCCGTGCCGCGATCTTGAGCCCGCGGCACGTGAAACATCGGGCCCGCAGCCTCGACCGCATGGACGATGAGGCGGTGCTGTCGCTGCGCTTCCGCGACCTGGAGCTGCCGCGCACCACCGGCATGGTGGCCGAGCACATGCGCCACCTGCAGCGCGACCTGCGCTCCCGCGGCATCCGCTTCCGGCCGCACTACTGGTATGCCGATGAATGGTTCTCGCCGGATGGCGTACCCGGCATCGCGCTGCCGTTCTACCTCGCGCAGCCGCGCCTGATGCGCTTGGAGCGGCGCTTCATGCACCAGGTGGAAGGCGGCAACAGCCGGGCACTGATGATGATCCTGCGGCACGAGGCCGGGCATGTGCTCGACACCGTCTATCGCCTGCGCGAGCGACGCGACTGGCAGGAGATCTTCGGCAGTCCGCGCGAACGCTATCCGGATGACTATGCGCCGCGTCCGGCCAGCCGCCGCTACGTGCTGCATCTGGGCGCATGGTATGCGCAGAGCCATCCCACCGAGGATTTCGCCGAGACCTTTGCGGTGTGGCTGCAGCCGCGGGCCCGCTGGCGGCGCGAATACGCCGGCTGGCCGGCGCTGCGCAAGCTGGAATATGTGGACGCGCTGATGGCCGAGATCGCGCAGCGCAAGCCCAAGAAGGTGGCGCGGCGCGAGATCGACCCGGTGGAGCGTTCGCGCCGCACGCTGCGCGAGCACTACGAGCTGAAGGCGCAGCGCTACCAGCTGGAGGATCCGCGCTACGACCGCGCGCTGCGCCGGCTGTTCACGGCCGCGGCGGATGGCCGCCATGCGCCCGCTGCAGGCTACCTGCGTTCGGTGGGCACCGAGATCGAACGGCGGCTGGTGCGGCGTGCGCGGCTGCATCCGTATGTGGTGGAGCACACCATGCAGATGCTGCTGTCCCGCTGCACCAGCATGCATTTGCACCTGCGGCATGACCGGCGCCGCGCCGAGCGCGAATTCGGCGGCCTGGTGGAACGCGTGGCGCTGGGCATCCTGAAGCGCAACCGCGAGACCTACGCACTGTGAAGCGGCGGCGCATCCTGTTGCTGGTGAACGAGGCGCTGGTTCCGCCGGACGACCTGCGTGGTCTTTCGGAAGAGGAGATCGAAGCCTGCCGCACTGAATACAATGTGCTGTCGACGCTGTCGAACGAAGGGCACGAGGTGCGCGTGCTGGGCATCGGCGACAAGCTCGGCGAGCTGCGGCGCGTGATGCGCGACTGGCGGCCGGAGATCACGTTCAACCTGCTGGAAGAGTTCTCGGGCATCGTCACCTACGACCATTACGTGGTGGCGCTGCTGGAGCTGATGCGACAGCCCTACACCGGCTGCAACCCGCGCGGCATGATGTTGTCGCGCGACAAGGTGCTGACCAAGCAGGTGCTGGCCTATCACCGCATCCCGACGCCGCGCTTCCATCTGTTTGCGTGGGGCAAGGCCTACCGCGAGCCGCGCAGCGTGGAATTCCCGCTGATCGTGAAATCCGCCACCGAAGACGCCTCGTTCGGCATCTCGCAGGCCTCGATCGTGCATGACCGCGAACATCTGCGCGAGCGGGTGGCCTTCATCCACGAACAGACGCAGAGCGATGCGCTGGCGGAGCAGTACATCGAAGGCCGGGAGTTGTATGTGGGCGTGATCGGCAACGACCGGCTCACCACCTTCCCGGTGTGGGAGCTGGATTTCGGCAGCCTGCCGCAGGTGCAGTCCGGCATTGCCACCCGCAAGGTGAAATGGGATCCGGCCTACCAGCGCCGCCACGGCATCCGCACCGGCCCCGCCGCGGATCTGGAGCCGGCGGTGAGCGCGCGCATCCTGCAGGTGGCCAAACGCGTGTACCGCGCGCTGCACATGAGCGGCTATGCGCGCATGGACCTGCGCATGCGCCCCGACGGCAGCGTGTTCGTGCTCGAGGCCAATGCCAACCCGAACCTCACCTATGGCGAGGATTTCGCGGAATCCGGCCATATCGCGGGCCTGAAATACGAGCAGTTGCTGAACCGCATCGTGCAGCTCGGCCTGAACTATCGACCGGAGTGGCGCCTGTTCGAGTAGGCGAATGAAGGGAAGGGGGGGGCATACATGAAGAACCAGATCCGCGCCGCATTGCTGTGCGCTGTGGCCACCGTGACGCAGGCGGCCACGCCAGGCAGCGAGTGGCTCAGTTACAACAATGGCCTGCATGGCCAGCGCTACTCGCCGCTGAAGCAGATCGACGCCGCGAACGTGGCGCGGCTGGGGCAGGTGTGCCGGGTGCAGATCGACGGCCCCGGCTCCTTCCATGCCGGCCTCATCGTGCAGGGGCAGACGATCTACACCGGCACCTCGCGCGAAACCGTGGCGCTGGACGCCACCACTTGCGCACTGCGCTGGAAATACGAATACCGGCCCGAGGAAGCCACCTGCAGCGGTTCCAGCCGCGGTGTGGCGCTGCTGGACGGACGTATCTTCCGCGGCACCTGTGATGGGCGGCTGATCGCGCTGGACGCGCTCACCGGCAAGCTGCTGTGGAAGAACGTCATCGCCGCGCCGCAGCTGGGGGAATCGACCACGGCCGCGCCGCTGGCCTGGCAGGGTGTGGTGTACATGGGCATTGGTGGCAGCGAGCTCGGTGTACGCGGCAGGGTGCTGGCCTTCGACGCGGCCAGCGGGCGCGAGCTGTGGCGCTTCCATACCATTCCGATGGGCAACGAGCAGGGGGCGGAGACATGGCACCGGCCCGGGACGGCAAAGACCGGCGGTGGCGGCGTGTGGGGCGTGATGTCGCTGGATGTGGCCAATGGCGAGCTGTTCGTGCCGGTGGGCAACCCCTGGCCGGATATCGACAAGGGCTACCGGCCCGGTGACAACCTGTTCACCAATTCGGTGGTGGTGCTCGACGCGCGCACCGGTGCGCTCAAGTGGTGGCACCAGGTGTCGCCGGGGGACTGGATGGACCTGGATCTGGTCGCGGCGCCGCTGCTCTATCGCGCCAGCGGTGCGCGTGACCTGGTAGCCATCGGCGGCAAGGATGGGCACGTGACGGTGGTCGATCGGGATACGCGCCAGCGCGTGTTCCGCACGCCGGTGACCACGGTGGCCAGCATTCCCGACCAGCCCTCGAAAGAGGGCAGCAGGATGTGTCCAGGATATGCCGGCGGTGTCGAATGGAATGGTCCGGCGCTGGACAGGCTCAACAACCAGCTGGTGGTGGGCGCGGTGGACATCTGCTTCATCGTCAAGCTCGGCGCCGCGCAGCAGTACACGCCCGGCACCGTGAATTTCGGTGGCACGGTGGAGCCGGATGGCCCCGCGACCGGCTGGATCACCGCCCTGGACGCCGAGAGCGGTGCCGTGCGCTGGAAATACCATGCTGACAAGCCAGTGGTGGCGGGCGTGACGCCCACCGCCGCCGGCATTACCTTCGCGGGTGACCTGGCTGGCAACCTGCTGGTGTTCGACAGCAGGACCGGCAAGCTGCTGCGCAAGGTCGCGGTGGGTGGCGCAATGGCTGGTGGTCTGGTCACTTACGAGGTGGACGACCGGCAATACCTGGCATTCGCATCCGGCAATATCTCACGCAATGCCTTCGGCGATCTGGGCCTGCCCAGCGTGGTGGTCATGACGCTGGATCCGCAGGCGCCGGCCGTGGCGCGCGATGTCAGCTCGGCCAGTGGCAGCACAGGGCTCGGGCAGCGACTGTACGGCCAGGTCTGCCAGGCCTGCCACGGCCCGGACGGCAACATGCTGGCCGAGCACCGGCTGGGGAATCTGGGGCAGCGTCGCGACCTTGCAGCCACCATCGAATACATCAAGCACCCTAAGGCGCCCATGCCGGCGCTCTACCCGCAATTGCTCGACGAGCAGAGCGTAGTGGCCGTGGCGACATGGGTGCATCAGGAACTGCGCTGACGCCAGCCCAGGTGGCGGCGGCCGCTCAGGCGGTGCGCCGGAACAGTGGCCGCAGCAGGCGGCGGTAGGCCAGCGCGAGCCCGGTGTAGACCAGGAAACACGCGGCCAGTGAGGCAAGGCCCGCGATGGTCTGGCCGACCACCCCATACTGCTCGCCGGTATGCACGCGCCGGAACCAGCCGCGCGCCTTCTGGCCGGGCGTCTGCACGGCGGCGGCAGATGCCTCTGCGTTGTCCACCTTCTGCACGCTGCCATCGGCGGTGGCCACGGTCACCGTGCGGCGCGGCGCACGCCGCTCGCTCGACTGCAGCTCCACGGGTATGTCGACCTGAGCGCCGCGCAGGTGCACGGGCATGGTGACTTTCTGCCAGTTTCCGGCCTGGCTCACGGCGCTGTCGAACAGCTGCTGCAGCGTGACCCGCGGCGTAGCAGCGTCGCCGGCGTCATTCCGCGGCCGGGGGCGCTCAGCAGCGCCACCAGCGCCGCCGCCGCCGCCGCGCTGTGGTGCCTTCTCGCCATACGCGGCGTAGACAAGGTTGCTCGCCCACGGGAATGACATCACCACTCCCGAAAGCGCGATCAGGAACAGCGGGATCAGCATCCAGATGCCGAACACATGGTGCCAGTTGAAGTCGCGCACCTTGCCGTTGATGTACCTGCGCTGGAAGAACAGCAGGCCACGCACCGTGCGCCAGCGCCACACCTGCGGCAGCCACAGATAGATGCCGCTGACCACGATGAACACGAACAGCAGGTTGGCGTAATCGATGAGCACGGCGCCGACGCTGCTGGAATCGGCGCCCAGCCAGCGATGCCAGCGGCGCATCAGGGACATGAAGCCGCGCGTGCCTTCGGCCGCGTCCACCAGCTTCTCGCCGGTGTAGGGGTTCAGCAGCGCCGCATTGCCGCGTCCTGCCGAAACACCCACCGGCACCTGGGGGTCGGCATCGATGACCATTGTCAGACGCGGGTTGGGTTCCACCGCCGCCTGCGCGGCGGCGGCGAGCGCGTCGATGCTGAGCCGGGTTTGTCCCGCCGTGGCCACGACACGGTTGCCGCGGGCCGCGCTCTCCTGCATCTGCCGCTCGTAGGTCAGCAGCACGCCGGTGACGGACATCACCAGGATCAGCACGCCGGCCACTACGCCGCAGGCGAGATGGGCCCAGAACAGGATGCGGCGGAACAGGGAACCGGGAACCAGGCTCATGGGGGCACCAGAAGATCGCGAATGATTCTGATAGTCATTTTCATTCCAGCACGGCTGTGCCGGCCAGGCAAGGCCCTACCGTGCGCGCGCCAATCCATGCGAAATTCCAGTGATGCCGGGCCCCGAAATCTTGCTCGCTGCCGCCCTGGGCATCGCATTGGCGGCCGCCGTAGGACTGCGCGTGTTCGTGCCGGTGCTGGCGCTTTCCCTGGCGGCCTGGTCCGGCAGGCTGGAGCTGGCGCCGGCCTTTGCATGGCTGGCCAGCGGCGCTGCGGTAGTGACCTTCTCCATCGCGGCGGCGCTGGAGATCGGCGCGTACTACATCCCCGGCATCGACCATCTGCTGGACGTGCTGCTCAGCCCGGTGGCGCTGGTTGCGGGCACCTTGATGGTGGTGGCACCGCTGTGGGAACTGCCGCCGCTGGTCAAGTGGAGCGCGGGCATCGTAGCCGGCGGCGGCGCGGCCGGCGCTACGCAGCTGCTGAGCTCACTGCTGCGTGCGAAGTCCGCGCTCGGCACCGGCGGGCTCGCGAACCCCGTGGTCGCCACCGGCGAACTGGGAGGCTCGCTGCTGTTGTCGCTATTGGCGCTGCTGCTGCCTTTCATCGCGCTGGCCGTGGTCGCAGCGCTGGTGCTGGTGCTGCTGCGATGGCTGTGGCGGCGCGCGCGGACGGCTAGAGCAACGCCTCCGCCTGGTCCAGCACCGACTTGAAATCCGCCACCAGCGCCTGATAAGGCGCGGCACTGGCCATGTCGAGGCCAGCGCGCTTCAGGATGTCTACCGGGTAATCCGAGCCACCGGCTTTCAGCACCGAGAGGTAACCGTCGCGCTCCTTCGTGCCGCCGTTGAGGATGGACTGCGTGAAATAGGCCGCGGCGGAGATGCAGGTCGCATACTGGAACACATAGAAGCTGTTGTAGAAGTGCGGGACATACGCCCATTCGTTGCCATAGGCGGGATCGAGGCCCAGCGCCGGTCCGTGGTAGCGCCTCAGCAGGTCGAAATAGATCTGCGTGAATTTCTCGCCCGAGAGCCCTTCCCCGGCCTCGGCGCGATCGTGCACCGTGAGCTCGAATTCCGCGAACATGGTCTGGCGGTAGAAGGTGGCGCGGTAGCTTTCCATCTGCTGTCCGAGGTAGAACAACTTTTCATCCCTGGTCTTCGCCTGCCTGAGCATCTGCTTCACCATCATCTGCTCGTTCAGCGTCGAGGCAATCTCGGCCGTGAAGATCGGGTAATCCGCCTTCTCGTATGGCTGCGCGTTGTTGGCGAGCAACGAGTGCAGCGCATGGCCCCATTCATGCGCATACGTCGACAGCCCCTCGTAGCTGCCGGAAAGGTTCAGCAGCAGGAAGGGATGCACGTCGTAGGCCGAGGGGTTCATGTAGGCGCCGGGCTTCTTGCCCTGGCGCGGCCAGGGGTCCATCCATTTCGCCGCGGTGGCCTCCGCAAGCCGTGCGGCATAGTCCGGGCCCAGCGGCTTCACCGCATCCAGCGTGACCTCGCGCATCCGCTCGAGGGAGTAGGACCGATCCTGCGTCACCAGCGGCGGATAGATGTCGTAGTAATGGATGTCCGGCAGCTTCAGGATGCGCCGCCGCAGCTCGAAATAGCGGTGCAGCTGCGGCAGGCCGCGGTTGGCCTCCGCCACCAGCGCGCGGTACACCGCCTCGGGGATGTTATTGCCGGACAGCGCGGCCGCCACCGCAGAGGGGTATCTGCGCGCCTTGGCAGTGAAGATGTTGCCTTTCACACGCGCCAGATAGGTGGTGCCGAAGCTGTTCTGGAAACCGCCGTGCGCCTTCCAGAATGCGTCGAACACAGCCTTGCGGTCGGCGCGCTCGGGGGCAGCGCGGTTGAGGGTATAGCCCTGCGAATCCAGCCGCACCTCGCGTCCGGTGGAGAGCTTGATGGTCGGCCAGGGGATGTCCGAGGAGCGCAGCTGGTCAGCGATATCGCCCGGCGCGGAAAGCGGTGCCGAGGCCGCTGCCAGCAGGGCCTCGCCCTCCGGCGACAATGTGTGGGGAGCCTTGCGCAGGGTGTTGGCCAGGTAGAAATCAAAGCGCGTCCTGAGCGTGTCGTTGGCGGCGATAAAGGCATCGATCTTCGCCTTGCCCACCGTGAGCAGCTCCGGCGCGATCCACGAGGTGGACTCGCCCAGGGTGCTGAACATGTCGGTGACCTGTGCGTTCTTTTCCTGCCAGCCAGAAATGCGCACATCCTCGTCGGCCTTGAGGCTGGCGTACGTATACACCCGCAGCGCGGTGCGGTTGAGTTCCGACTGCAGCTGCAGCGCTTCGGCGAGCACGGCGGCGCTTTCGCCGAGTCGCCCCTTGAATTGCAACATGCCGCTCAACGCGGCGTGGACACCTCTACGTGCCTTTTCCCAGCCGGCTTCATCGGGATAGATCTCGGTGAGATCCCACAGCGCGGCAGCCGGGGCGCCGGCGGGTTGACTCATGGCGGGCAGGGCTGCTGCGAATCCGGTCAGTACGGCAGCAGTGATGGCTTCTCGACGAGTGAGTTCATTCATGGGGCGAATGCTAGCGCGATCGAGGCGTTGGCTACTTTAACTGTATGGATGTACAGTATTGCGATGACACTGCGGATCCCACCGTCGGGTTTCAAGGGCAGGGGTGCATTGGACAACCCGGTCAGCCGCTACGACAGCACCCGCGCCGAAGGCATCGACGATGGCTGGTTCCAGGAGGAATCCCCGCGCAGCATCGCCACGGAAGTGCGGCCGGATGCCACCCGCAGCATCATCGCCCGCAACGATTCCCCCGACATCCACTTCGACCAGTCCATCAATCCCTATCGCGGCTGCGAGCATGGCTGCATCTTCTGCTACGCGCGGCCCTCCCATGCCTATCTCGGACTGTCGCCCGGCATCGATTTCGAGACCCGGCTCGCTTACAAGCCGGATGCGGCTGCGTTGTTGCGTGAGGAACTGGCCAGGCCCGGGTATGTGTGCCGGCACATCATGCTGGGCTCGAACACCGATCCTTACCAGCCGGTGGAGCGCCAGCTGCGCGTCACGCGTTCCATACTGGAAGTGCTGGCGCAGACACGCCATCCAGTGGCGATCACCACCCGCAGCGTGATGCTGCTGCGTGATCTGGATCTGCTGGCACCCATGGCGGCACAGGGGCTGGTCAGTGTCGTCTTCAGCGTCACGACACTCGATGATGATCTGAAGCGCCGGCTCGAACCACGTTCCGCCTCGGCCTCCGCAAGGCTATCGGCCATACGCACACTGCGGGATGCCGGCGTGCCGGTGGGAGTGCTGGCGGCCCCGATGATCCCCGCGGTCAATGACAGTGAGCTGGAAACCATTCTGGAACGCGTGGCACAGGCAGGCGCCACCCACGCCGGCTACGTGCTGTTGAGGCTGCCGCTTGAGGTAGCGCAGCTATTCCGTCAATGGCTGGACACCCACATGCCGGACCGCGCCGCCCATGTGATGTCGCTGGTGCAGGCAAGCCGCGACGGCAGGGACAACTCCAGCCAGTTCGGCGAGCGCATGCGTGGCAAGGGCATCTGGGCGCAGCTGCTGCGCGATCGCTTCCGGCTGGCGTGCCGCCGGCTCGGGCTGCGTGTGGACGGCGGCACAGAACTTGACAGTTCACTGTTTCGTCCGCCGGCCGCAGGTGGGCAGATGGGCCTTGATATCTAGCACCGTAGCCGCGCAGTTGGATGGGCGGCGGCCGTGGCACTGTGATATTTTTTAGGCCGATGTCAGCGAAGGCGCGCGAAACCGTTATCAGATTGCTTGGCGACTGCGATGTGCAGGTCGACGGGCCCCGACCTACCGATATCCACGTACGCGATCCGCGTTTTTATACGCGGGTACTGGCTGAAGGCTCCATCGGCGTTGGCGAATCCTATATGGACGGCTGGTGGGATGCCGAAGACCTCGACGGCTTCATCACCCAGGTGCTCAGGCGCGATGTGGACCAGCGCCTGCGCGGTTGGCATGAGGTTATGGGTTTCGCACACGCCAAGCTGACCAACCTGCAGAGCAGGGCGCGCGCCTTCCAGGTGGGTGAGCGCCACTACGATATCGGCAACGACCTTTACTCGCGCATGCTCGATTCGCGCATGATATACAGCTGCGCTTACTGGGTGGATGCCGCGACCCTGGAAGAGGCGCAGGTCGCCAAACTCAATCTGACGCTCGACAAGCTCAGGCTGCAGCCGGGGCAGACCGTGCTGGACGTGGGCTGTGGCTGGGGCGGCGCGCTCAAGCATGCCGTCGAGCGCTATGGCGTCAGCGGCGTCGGAGTCACGGTTTCAAAAGAGCAGGCCGAGCTCGCGCGGGGCCGTGTCGCCGGGCTGCCTGTGGAGATCCGCCTCACGGACTACCGGGACCTCAACCAGCAGTTCGATCACGCCTATTCAATCGGCATGTTCGAGCACGTGGGGCCCAAGAACTACCGCACCTACCTGGAAGTTGTCCGGCGCTGCCTGAAGCCAGGCGGGCGCTTCCTGCTGCATACCATCGGCGCGCTGCGCTACAGCCGCAACGACATCGACCCGTGGATCGGCCGCTACATCTTTCCGAACGCGGTGATCGCGCGGCAGAAAGACATCACCGATGCGCTGGATGGTTTGTTCTGGATCGAAGGCTGGCAGCGCATCGGGCCGCATTACGATCCCACGCTGATCGCCTGGCGCCGCAACTTCGAGGCGGCCTGGCCCGAGCTGTCGCAGACGCGCGATGAGCGGTTCTACCGGATGTGGCGTTATTACCTCAGCGTGTGTGCGGCAGGTTTCCGTGCCGGCGTCACCGACGTCTGGCAGGTACTGCTGACACGGGCCTGAAGGATTACACTCGCCCCGACTTAGCAAGTCGCGGCCGGTCCGCGATCACCGGAGCGACTCGACGATGTTGCATTTGCCGAACAGCGGCCCGCGGCGCCTGCCTGCGCTGCTGCTTACCCTCGGATTGGCAGTAGCCGCGAGCACGGCGTGGGCCGCGGCGCCGCCGCAGCAGCAGGATGTGCAGTCCCAGCTGGATGAACTGCGCGCCGCACAGGTCCGCATTGCCGAACAGCAGCGGGAGATCGAGGCTGCCATACAGCGCCTGCAGGCCCAGCTGGCCGCGCAGGCGGGGCCTGCAGCGCCGGCAGTCGCGCCGGTGGCTGCCACTGCGGAGCCGCAGCGGCTTGCTATCGGCGGCGATGTGCGCCTGCGCGGGCAGGGCGAATACTCCAACCCCGCAGCGCCAGCGCGCAACAGCATGCAGGTGCGGGCGCGGCTCGGCGGCAGCTTCGCGGTGACCGATCGCATCACACTGGGTGCGCGCCTGGTGACCGGCGATCCGGATGATCCCAACAGCTCCGATGTGCAGCTGTCGAATTTCGACGATGACTTCCAGATCAGTCTGGACCAGGCTTATCTGCAGCTGAACTTCGACGACCTCAAGGTGTACGGTGGCAAGCTGCCGCAGCCGTTCGTGCGGACCAACCTTGTCTGGGATGAGGATGTCTCGCCGCAGGGGATTGCGGCCGTGTATCGCAGCCGTCTCGCCAATGGTTCGGCGCTGCGCGCGGGCGGCATGTTCTTCATGCTCGACGAGCAGGCGGCGGGCCGCGACAGCACCATGCTGGGAGTACAGCTGGGCTATGACTTTGCACCCTTGGCGTTGTGGAAGGCGGGCGTAAACGCCGCCTACTACGACTATGGCATGCACAGCGTGGCCGGCGGCGATGCGGGCGATTTCCGTAACAACCGGCGCGGCGCGGATGGCAGCTATCTGTCCGACTTCGATCTGGTAGACGTCATCGCGGACGTCACCTGGTCAGGCTTCGGCGCGCGCTGGCCGCTGCGGCTGGTCGGCGACTATGTGCAGAACCTGGGCGCCCCGGACGGCGCGGATACGGGTTATGGCCTCGACCTGATGGTGGGGCGTCTGGCCCGGAAGGGCGACTGGCGCCTGGGTATCGGCTATTCGACGGCGCAGACCGACGCCGTGCTGGCCGCCTTCTCGCATGACAGCACGCCGCTGGGCACCAACTACCGCCTGCAGAGCCTCACTCTCGACTACCGCCTCGCCGAGCGGGCCACGCTGAACGCTTTCTGGTACCACTATCGCAATCGCGATACGAGCGCCGGCCTCACCGGCGATTGGATGGATCGGCTGCGCCTGGCACTGACGGTGGATTTCTAGTCTCCGCTGCGGCGGGCGGTCAGGGAGTCAGTTGATGGAAGGCGTGCAGTTGTTCGAGCTGGTGATCGCGATGCTGCTGGCCATCATCGCGCTCCATTTCCTGGCCAACCGCTTCGGGCTGCCGCCATCCGTGGCGCTGCTGAGTGGCGGCGCGCTGCTGGCCTTCGCGCCGGGACTGCCGGTGATCTCGCTGGATCCGGAGCTGGTACTGGTCATCTTCCTGCCACCGCTGCTGCTGGACGGCGCCTGGTTCATCCCGCTGCGCCATCTGAAGACCCACCTGATCGGCATCCTGTCACTGGCCATCGGGGCCGTCGTGTTCACCACCGTGGTAGTTGCTGTCGTGGTGCACGCATTGATGCCGGCATTGCCATGGGCCGCCTGCGCCGCGCTGGGCGCCGTCGTGGCGCCGCCGGATGCCGTCTCCGCACGCGCCGTGCTGCAGCGGGTCAACTTGCCGCAGCGCGTAGCGATCCTCCTTGAAGGGGAAAGCCTGCTGAACGACGCCACGGGCCTGGTGCTGTTCCGCTTTGCCGTGGCGGCTGCGGTCACGGGCACGTTCAGCACCTTCGATGCGCTGGGTAGTTTCATGTTGCTGGCGCTGGGTGGGGCAGCGGTCGGTGGCGTGGTCGGCGCCGTCTGGTACCTGGTGCTGAAGCGGCTGAAGGACGAATACCTGGCCATTGCTTCGTCCGTGCTGGTGGCCTGGGCTGCCTACCTGCTGGCCGAGACGCTGCATGTGTCAGGCGTGGTAGCCACCGTGGTGGCCGGCCTCATCTGCGGCTGGCACCAGCATGTGGTGCTGTCGGCGGCAATCCGCATGCGGGGCACCTCGTTCTGGACGGTACTCATCTTCCTGCTCGAAGCCAGCGTATTCATGCTGATCGGGTCGTCGTTGCGCGGTGTCATCGAGCGCGTGGGCGGCATGCATGTGGTGATCCAGGAAATGGCGGCACCGATCGGCCTGATCGTGCTGGCGCTTACGCTGGCGCGCTTCGCCTGGGTGTTCGGCAGCGATGGCGTCATAGCGCTGCAGCGCAAGCTTGGCATA
>JBEVNO010000059.1:0-35630 GCA_040508085.1 Steroidobacteraceae bacterium | reverse complement strand
GTAAGGCGGTGACGCAAAGCTACCGGTCGTAACGGGGAGGGTTTCCCCGTCGATAGCGGGGCCGCCCCCGGAAGCCAGACTTCCACGGAGATTCACGATGACGACCAGCAGCAGTGCAGGAAGCTTTGGTGTCGATGGTGCGGCGGATGCGCCGCAACTGTTTGTCATCAACCTCTGCTCCTCCACCTCCCCGATGGCGCTTTCACATCCGAGTTCGCCGGAGCTGAAGCGCTATACGTTTTTTGTCAGCCGCCAGCGCGAGGAAGGCCGCGAGCGCTTCCGCCTGCACATGGGCTATTTCGACACGCAGGAGGACGCCGAGACGCTGCTCGTTGCCATCCGCGATGTGTACCCGGCGGCCTGGGCGGGTCCCGCGCCCACGGTGGGCGTGCCGCGCCGCGGCCGCATCGCGCCGGTGAAGCTGGCGGCCCCGATATCGAATGTGGCGGCAGCGCCCGTCGCGGCAGCGGCGCCGATGGCGCCAGCAGCCCCCGTTGCGGCTGCACCCGCACTTGCACCGGCTTTCGTCGCGGCTCCGGCCGTTGCGCCGGCGCCCACCGCCGACGACACGCAGCTGGCCGAGACCATGACCAATGTGCGCGAAGTGCTGGCGCAGCTCAGCGAGGAGACGCCGGTGTCGGCGCCGCCGCGGCAGAACATCGAGCCGCCGGTGGTGCAGCCGGTTCCCAGGATCGAGCCGCCGCGCCTCAGCAAGCCCGCCAGCAGCCGGCCGGCAGCGGTGCTGTCGCCGCAGCAGGCCATGCAGCTGCTGGAGATGCCGGCTGCGAAGCCGGTGCCCGCAGCTCCCGCTGCACTGGCCAGCAAGCCTGTGGCCCAGGCCGCGCCGCCGCAGGCGGATCTCGAGAACGAGCCGGACGTGCGCCTGATGACGCCGGAAGACACGCAGACCCTGACCGACATCAAGCTCGATGCACAGAACAATGCGCCGCCGTGCTTCGCCATCCAGCTGGTGTGGTCGGTGTCGCCCATCGATGTGGCGGCGCTGCCGCATCTGGCCATCTTCGACGCGTACACGCTGTACAACGTCGAGGGCAACCGCCAGGGCCGCAAGTGGTATGGGCTGCGCCTGGGCTTCTTCACCGAGCCCAGTTCCGCCACGCAGGTGGCCAATTACGTGCGCTCCGACTACCGCTCAGTGGCGGTGGTGCCGGTGGCCAACAAGGAACGGGACCGCGCCAGCGGTGGTGCGGTCGAGGCGAAGACCTCGGCACAGCGCCTGGGCGCCGCCGCTGCGCCATTGAAGCCGGTCGAGGAACTCGATGGCGGCCGCGAGCATCTGGACGGCTTCGAGCTGCTGGCCGACGACCGGCCCGCGCCGGCCAAGCGCGACCTCGATGACGTGGCGCCTGCCAAGGCGGCCAAGCCGCAGGCTGCCGGCCCGGCCCGCACCGTGCCCGTCATCCGTCCTGCCGCCGCCGCCGCCGCGGCCGCCGGTCTGGCGGGCGCGGCCAAGGCCGCCGGCAAGTCTTCGGGCAGGGCCTCCGGCAAGCGCGTCGTGGTGCGACAGCGCCCGGATGCGCCCCTGCAGCGCACGGCCCCGGGCTCACCGGTACCGATGGAATCCACACTGGAAATACTCGGTGCCTCGACACTGTCGATCGATGACGGCCGCGCCATCATCAACGACACGGGCGCGCGCACGCCGATCAGGAAGCCGCCGAACAAGTTCTCGAAGCTGCTCAGCCGCCTGTCCGGCGGCTGATCGCTATTTGAACAGGTCGTCGAGCGCGGCCCGGGCCGCGCTGTCGATGGCCTGCGGCGAGCCGCCCTTGAAGGCCCCGGCCACCGGCCGGTAGTGGTCGCAGAAATTCGCCAGTTCCTTGTTGCGTACTTCCTCGACGGTGGGGTCGCGGCATTGCTGGTAGGCGCGCGGGTCGTACTGGCCACACAGCCTGCAACAGTGCAGGTCCGCGCCACAGGCGCGGCAGCGTTCGGTGCGTCCGAAGGGCAGCGTCAACGCCGCCAGTGCGGCGCCGCATTTCCAGCAGCTGATGTCATGCGCCATGGTGGCCGCCGGCCTCACGCCACATGGCGCAGTTCCAGGAAGCCCTTCAGCTCCACCCCGGTGCGCGAACCGCGCTGGGCGGCGACAGCGCCGGGCGCACCCGCCGTGACGATGCGGCCGCCCGCCGGGCCTGCTTCCGGACCCAGGTCGATCACCCAGTCCGACTGGGCGATAACGTCCAGATTGTGTTCCACCACCAGCACGGTGTTGCCGGCGTCGACCAGCCGGTGCAGTACTGCGATGAGGCGCTCCACATCGGCCATGTGCAGGCCGACGGTGGGCTCGTCGAGGATGTAGAACGAGCCGCGTTCCATGACTTCAGTGGTGGGCCGCAGCCGCGCCAGTTCCGTGACCAGCTTGATGCGCTGCGCCTCGCCACCGGACAGCGTCGGACTCTGCTGGCCCAGCGTGAGGTAGCCCAGGCCGACTTCCTGCAGCAGCGCCAGTGCATGCCTGATGGCATTGTGGCTGGCGAAGAATTCCACCGCGTCATCGACGCTCATCGCCAGCACATCGCCGATGCTGCGGTCGCGCCAGCGCACCGACAGCGTCTCCGGATCGAAGCGCTGTCCCTTGCACACATCGCACAGCACCTTCACGTCCGGCAGGAAGTTCATCTCCACCGTGCGCAGCCCCTGGCCCTCGCAGGCCGGGCAGCGGCCGCCCGTGGTGTTGAAAGAAAAGCGGCTGGCGGTGTAGCCGCGGATGCTCGATTCGGTGGTGCCGGCATAGACGCGCCGGATTGCATCCCAGAATCCCACGTAGGTGGCCGGGCAGGAGCGCGGTGTCTTGCCGATGGGTGTCTGGTCCACTTCAAGCACGCGCGCGATGCGGTCCGCGCCCACGATGGCCTCGCACAGCTGTGGCTTCGCCGACTTGCCCGGCCGCGCCACTGCGCGGCTGAGTTCCGGCCGCAGCACATCCAGCGCCAGCGTCGATTTGCCCGAGCCCGACACGCCGGTGAGGGCGATCAGGCGGCCCAGCGGCAGATCCACGCTGAGCTTGCGCAGGTTGTGCAGCGAGATGCCTTCCAGCCGCAGCAGCGGCGTGGCCTGCGCGCCGCGCTTCACCACCGGCCGTCGTGGCTGCAGCGGATGCTGCATCGGTTCGCGCAGGCAGCGGCCGGTGACCGAGCCGGGTGTCGCCATGATCTGCGCCATCGTGCCCGCTGCCACCACGTGACCGCCGCGCGTGCCGGCGCCAGGGCCGAGATCCAGCACATGATCGGCGCGGCGGATGGTCTCTTCGTCATGCTCCACCACCACCAGCGTGTTGCGGCCACCGCCCAGCTCGGCCAGTGCATCCAGCAGCAGGCGGTTGTCGCGCGGATGCAGGCCGATGGTGGGCTCGTCGAGCACATAGCAGACGCCGCGCAGGTTGGAGCCCAGCTGCGCCGCCAGCCGCAGGCGCTGGGTCTCGCCGCCCGACAGCGTGGGCGCGGAGCGGTCCAGCGTGAGATAGCCCAGCCCGACGCGGCCGAGGAAATCCAGCCGGCCGCGGATCTCCTTCACCAGGTCGACGGCGATGGCCTGTTCGCGCGGCGCCAGTTTCAGGCGTTCAAGGAAACTGGCGAGGTCGGTGACGGCAAGGCCGGTGAGCTGGGCGATGGACTGGTCGCGGAATTTCACGGCCAGCGCCAGCGGATTCAGCCGCGCGCCGTGGCAGCTGCCGCAGGGAGCATCGGCCTCCTCGGTCTCAAGCCATGTGCCTTCCTCACCGGTCTGCTCCGCATCGAAACCACTGATGGCGAGGCCGGTGCCGAAACAGCCCTCGCACCAGCCGCGCGAACTGTTGTACGCGAACAGCCGCGGATCCGGCTCGGCAAAACCCTGGCCGCAGTTCGGGCAGGCGCGTCGCGACGAGAAGGACTGCGATGCACCGCCCGCGGCGGACTGCACCATCAGTACGCCTTTGCCGGCATCCAGACCGCGCCCCACCATCTCGCGCAAGACCTGTTCGCTGCGCGGCGACACCTTCAGCACGCCCAGCGGCAACTCGATGTCATGCGCCTTGTGGCGCGCAAGCTTCGGCCAGGGCGAGGTCGGCAGCAGCTTGCCGTCGACGCGCAGCTGCGCGTGGCCTTTCTTTTCGGCCCAGCGCGCCAGCTCGTTGTAGATGCCCTTGCGGCCGCTGACCAGCGGCGCGAACAGCGCGATCTCCTGCTGGCGGTAGGATTTCATGAGGCGCGCGGTGATGGCCTCCGCGCTCAGCGGTTCGATGGGCACGTCGCAGTCCGGGCAGTACTGCGTGCCGAGCTTGGTGTACATCAGCCGCAGGAACGGGTGGATCTCTGTCAGCGTGGCCACCGTGCTCTTGCGCCCGCCGCGGCTGGTGCGCTGCTCGATGGCGATGGTGGGCGGGATGCCGCTGACCGCATCGGCCTCGGCGCGCGAGGCCGGCTGCACGAACTGCCGCGCATAGGCGTTCAGCGACTCCAGGTAGCGACGCTGGCCTTCGCCGAAGATGATGTCGAAGGCCAGTGTGGATTTGCCGGAGCCGGAGACGCCGGTCACCACCGTCATCGCCCCATGCGGCAGGCGCGCATCGATGTTCTTCAGGTTGTGCTCGCGCGCGCCACGCACCTCGATGTACTGCGGCGGTTGCGGCGGCGGCAGGTGGCGCTCGCCCGCATCGCGCACGCTGCTGCCGGACAGCACATAGCCCGCCAGCGCGACGCCGGTGTGGCCAATGCGCCTGGCGCGGAACTCGCCCGGCGTGCCGGCGGCGATGATGCGGCCACCGCCGTCGCCGCCTTCCGGGCCCATCTCGATCAGCCAGTCGGCAGCGGCGATCACATCGAGGTTGTGTTCGATGACCAGCAGCGAATGGCCGCGCGCCGTCAGCTGGCCGAAGGCGCGCATCAGCTGCGCGATGTCCTCGAAGTGCAGGCCGGTGGTGGGTTCGTCGAACACCAGCAGCTGGCGCGTGGTGTTGTCGGTGTCTGCCAGGTGCCCGGCGAGTTTCAGCCGCTGCGCCTCGCCACCGGACAGCGTGGGCACCGGCTGGCCCACCTTCAGATAGGAGAGGCCGACATCGGCCAGCGGCCGCAGCCGCGCCAGCACTTCCGGCTGGTTGGCGAAGAAGGCCACCGCCGCGGTGACTGTCATGTCGAGCACGGCCGCGATGTCGGCCCGGCTGCCATCCGCGCCTTCCACCTTCAGCTCCAGGATCTCGTCGCGATAGCGCTTGCCGCTGCACGTGGGGCAGCGCAGATACACATCCGCCAGCAGTTGCATCTCCACATGCTCGAAGCCGTTGCCGCCGCAGTCCGGGCAGCGGCCCGTGCCGGAGTTGAAGCTGAACGTGCCCGGCGTGTAGCCGCGCAGCGCAGCCTCCGGCAGTTTCGCGAACAGGTTGCGGATGGGATCGAAGGCGCCCACGAAACTCGCCGGGTTCGAACGCGTGGTACGGCCGATGGGGGATTGATCCACCAGCACCGCGCCATCCAGCTGCTCGTGGCCATGCAGCTTGCGGAACTCGCCCAGCATTTCGGCCGGTTTGCCCAGCGCGCGGCGCAGCGCCGGATACAGGAGCTCGGTGACCAGCGTGCTCTTGCCCGAACCTGAAACCCCGGTGACGCACACCAGCTGGCCCAGTGGCAGCGTCATGGTGGCATCGCGCACGTTGTGCAGCGTGGCGCCCTCCAGCACCAGCGCGCCGCTGGCCTGGCCCGCCGCGCGCGGCATGGCTTCGATGCGGCGCCGGCCGGACAGATATTCACCCGTGAGCGAGCGTGTGGCATTCAGCACGCCGCGCGGCGTGCCGTTGTAGAGGATCTCGCCGCCATGCTCGCCGGCGCCCGGCCCCATGTCGATGAGCCGGTCGGCCTCGAACATGATCTGCGGATCGTGCTCCACCACCAGCAGCGTGTTGCCGGCATCACGCAGCTTCTGCATCACCGCGATCACGCGGCTCATGTCGCGCGGATGCAGACCGATGGAAGGCTCGTCCAGCACGAACAGCGTGTTCACCAGCGAGGTGCCCAGCGCCGTGGTGAGATTGATGCGCTGGACCTCGCCGCCGGACAGCGTGCGCGACTGCCGGTCGAGCGTGAGATAGGACAGCCCGACCTCGCACAGGTAGCGCAGGCGCGCGCGGATCTCGGTCATCAGCAGCGTGTCGGCATCGCTGAGCGGCGGCGGCAGCGAGAAATCGTCGAAGAACGCGCGGCAGCGCTGCACCGGCAGCTGGGCCAGCGCCTGCATGTTCCACGGGCCCAGGCGCCACAGCAGTGATTCAGGCTTGAGCCGGGCGCCATGGCAATCCGGGCACTCGGTGTAGCTGCGGTAGCGCGACAACAGCACCCGCACGTGCATCTTGTAGGCCTTGCTCTCCAGGTACTCGAAATAACCCTTCACGCCATACCAGTGCTTGCGGGCCTTCCTGCCATCCCCGTGCAGCACCCAGTGCCGCTGCGTGTCGGTGAGGTTCTTCCACGGCACGTCCAGCGGGATGTCCGCCGCCGGCGCGTGCTTCTGCATGTCGTCCTGGCATTCCTTGCCGGTCGCGGTCTGCCAGGGCTTGATGGCGCCGCCGCCCAGGGTCTTGCCGTGGTCCGGGATCACCAGGTCGTAGTCCACGCCGATCACGCGGCCGAAGCCGCGGCAGGTGTCGCAGGCGCCCAGCGGCGAATTGAACGAGAAGTGGCTGGGCAGCGGATCCTGGTAGGTGATGTCGCATTCGGCGCAGTGCAGGCCGGTGGAATAACGCCACGAGGCGGCCGGCGCGCCGGCATCATCCAGCGCGTGCACGACCATGCGGCCGCGGCCTCCTTTCAGTGCGGACTCGATCGCTTCGGAGACGCGTCCGGAATCCGCGCCGCCCAGCCGCAGGCGGTCCTGGATCACCGTCAGCCTGTCATGCTCGGCACCCGCCTCTTCGAGGATGCGCACATACCCCTGCGATTCCAGCAGCGCGCGCAGGTCCTTCTCCGGCAGCGTCGGTGGCCGGGTCACCTCGAAGCACACCAGCAGTCGCGGATCCTGGTGGGTGGCGGCGTGCTCGGCCAGCGAGGCGCGGATAGACGCCGGCGAATCGCGCCGCACCGGCTGCCCGCACTGCCGGCAATACAGCTGCGCGGCGCGCGCGAACAGCAGCTTCAGGTGGTCGTTGATCTCGGTCATCGTGCCGACCGTGGAGCGCGAGGTGCGCACCGGATTGGTCTGGTCGATGGCAATGGCCGGCGGAATGCCCTCGATGCGCTCCACCTTGGGCCGGTCCATGCGGTCCAGGAACTGCCGTGCATAGGGCGAGAAGGTCTCGACATAGCGGCGCTGCCCCTCGGCATAGAGGGTGTCGAAGGCCAGTGAGGATTTGCCCGAACCGGAGACCCCGGTGACCACGATCAGCTCGCCCAGCGGCAGGTCGAGGTCGAGGTTCTTCAGGTTGTTCTGGTGCGCGCCAACGATGCGGATGGCGGGACGCTGCGACTGGGGCATGGAAATGATTCTACCGGAGGCTAGCTGTATATCTGTACAGCATACGCTGCGTGTCAACCCGGCGGGATCAGCGGGCCGGAACCGCCGGCGTCAGATCATCGGCCACGGGCCATGGCTTCCTCGATGGCCGAGAACGAGGAGCGCCTGCCCGCCGGCGCATCGTTCATGCCGGTGGCGAAGTAGGCGACGCCGGTGCCGCTGGCACGATCCACCCACAGCCCGGACAGCACGCCATAGGCTTCACCGGCATGGCCGATGCGGGGTACGCCATCGCCGAACGGATCATCACCGCAGTCCGCATACGCCGTGGCCAGTGTCTGCACCGCCAGGCCATAGCGGCAGGTGAAGCCTTTGGCCGGCGCCTTGCCGCCGTCTTCCTCGTAGGGCACGCCATTGCCCCCCTGATAGGTCCACACCGGTGTGGTAAGCGTGAGCATCGAGGCCGGCGTCAGCAGACGGATGCCATCGACGCTGCCATCGCCCAGCAGCAGCCGGCCCACGGTGGCCAGTCCCGCAGCAGAAATCCGCAGGCCACCCTGCGGCGAGAACAGCGCGCCATTCTCGCCGGCCCGCCAGCGCTTGAGATCACAGCTGCCATCCGCGGCCGGGCTCACCGCACAGGGCGGGCGGACGCCGTGATGGTCGTCGCGCACCGGCTTGCCATCGCTGTACAGCACCACGCCGCGCGCTACGGTCTCGGTGGGGCAGCTGTCCCAGTTGTAGCAGGCGTTGAGACTCAGCGGCCCCAGTACCAGCCGCTCCATCAACTGATCAAAGCGTTCGCCGGTGGCGCGTTCCATCACGGCCGCCACCAGCGGGAAACCCACATTGGCATAGCGCCAGAAAGTGCCGGGCGCATGTCCGTCATCCCAGGCTTTGGGATCAGCCAGCAGTTCACGGAACTGCCCGCCCAGCGGCACCTGCCAGTAGCCGGCGCGATCGGTGAGGCTGGCGCGGTGCGACAGCAGCAGCCGCAAGGTGATGGGCGTCTGCGGCCAGCCGGGATGCCGCAGCGTCCAGCCCAGCTGCTGCGACACATCGGCATCCAGGTCGAGCTTGCCCTGTTCGACCAGCCGCATTACGCCGATGGCCACCACCAGCTTGGAAATGGACGCGACGCGCACCGGATCCTCGACATTCAGCAGCCGCTTCGCCGCGGCGTCGGCAAAGCCCGCCGCGCTCTGCTCGAGCAGGCCATCGCGATTGAAGGTGACGCGGGCGATGCCCACCGGCCCCGCGTGGGCAGGCGCAGCGGCAGGCAGGGGCGCGACGGGTGCCTTGTCAGGCGCAGGATCCCACCAGACCAGCGCTGCGGCCGCCACCAGTGAGGCCACCCCGACGGCGATGGTGTACTTCACTTCACGACTCCATCACCACCACTCAGGTAGTCCAGCCGCATTGCTGCCCGGCGTTCTTCTGCTTCAGCCAGGCCTGCAGTGGCGCGAAGTATTCGAGGATGGCGCTGCCGTCCATCTGGCGCGTGCCGGTGAGCTTCGCAAGCGTATCCGGCCAGGGCTGGCTGGCGCCGGCCTGCAGCATGGCCCAGAACTTCTGCCCGGCTTCCTTGCTGCCGAACACCGAGCACTCGTTCAGCGGGCCCTTGTAGCCGGCCGCCTCGCACAGCGCCTTGTGGAACTGGAACTGCACGATGAAGGACAGGAAGTAGCGCGTGTACGGCGTGTTGCCCGGCACATGGTATTTCGCACCCGGGTCGAAATCCGCCTCGCTGCGTGCCACGGGCGGCGCCACGCCCTGGTATCGCTCCCGCAGCTGCCACCAGGCCTTGTTGTAGTCGGCGGGCGCCACCTTCCCCGAGAACACCTGCCAGCGCCACTGGTCCACCAGCAGGCCGAAGGGCAGGAAGGCGATCTTGTCCGCCGCCATCTTCATCTGCTCGTTGATCACGGCTTCATGCGAGGGCGGAATCTTCCGGCCCAGGCCCACCTGGCTCATGTAGCCCGGCGTCATCGACAGCACCACGGTGTCGCCGATGGCTTCATGGAAGCCATCGTGGGCACTGTCCTCGAACAGGTAGGGCTGGTCCTTGTAGGCCAGGAAGTAATACACATGGCCCATCTCGTGGTAGATCGTGTCCAGCTCTTCCTTGGTGGGCACGATGCACTGCTTGATGCGCACATCCTCCTTGGCATCCATGTGCCAGGCGCTGGCATGGCACACCACCTCGCGGTCGCGCGGACGGGTCAGCATCGAGCGTTCCCAGAAGGTCTCCGGCAGCTTCGGCATGCCCAGCGAGGTGTAGAAGGATTCCGCCTGCTGCGTCATGCGCTTCGCATCGTAGTGCTGGCGGGCGAGCTCGGCATCGAGGTTGGGCGGCGAGACCGCAGGGTAGGGCTTCAGTACATCGTCATAGATGTTGTTCCACTGCTGCGCCCACAGGTTGCCCAGCAGCTGCGCCGGAATCGGCTTGCCCGCGGGTACCTTGTCTTCACCATACTTGCCGGCCAGCTGCGTGCGCGCATAGCAGTGCAGGTCGTCATACAGCGGCTTCACCTGCGCCCACAGCCGCTCCACCTCCTTCTCGAAATCGGTGGCGCCCATGTCATAGCGCGAGCGCCACATGGCACCCAGATCCGCGTAACCCAGCTCCTTCGCGCCTTCGTTGGCGAGTTCGACGAAGCGGGTGTAGTCGCCGCGCATTTGCGCACCCACGCTGTGCCAGCCGGTCCAGGCTTCGGTCAATGCGGCGTAATCCCGGCTCTTCGCGATGGTGGCGGATAGCTGGTCGATGTTCTGGCAGGTCTCCTTGCCATCCTTCGTGGTGCAGTACTTGCCCTCGCCGTACTGCGCTTCCATGCGCGCCATGATGGTGGCCAGCTCGCCGCGCTTGGCGGCATCATCCGGCGCCGGTGCCGAGGTGGAGCGCTTCAGCATCTCGATGGTGCGGGCAGTCGGCGCATCCATTGCCACGCCTTCGAAGCGCTTGGCCTCGGCCATGGCCTTGCTGTAGTACTCGAGGTAACGCTCGTTGGCGCGTGCGCTGAGCAGCTGCGTGTCCTCGTTGATGTAGGTGGCCTGCACCCAGCCGGCGGCGCTGGATTCGCGGCCCAGGGCAGCCATGTCGCTGTTCAGCTTCGCCGCAAAGGCGGTCGCCTCGGCACTGGTGGGTGCCGGGGCTTGCGGAGCACATCCGGCCAGGGCGGCGAGGCCGCCAGCGAGCAGTGCCAGCGGCAGCGAACGGGTCGGATGGCGCTTTCCATACATATAAGGGGCTCCTGGGCTGAAGGCCACGAAGTAGGTGGCCGCGAAGGGAGTAAAATGTACCTCCGATGAACCTGACTGTCGCCGCCCCCCTGTTCGAAGCCCGTCCGCCCCGCGCGGCCGCGCCCTTCCTGCCCATGAACCGGGAAGAGATGCGGCTGCTCGGCTGGGATCAGTGCGACATCATCATCGTCACGGGCGATGCCTATGTGGACCATCCGAGTTTCGGCATGGCCATCATCGGCCGCCTGCTGGAGGCCCAGGGCTACCGCGTGGGCATCATTGCCCAGCCGGACTGGCACAGCGCCGAACCGTTCCGGGCGCTGGGCCGGCCACGCCTGTTCTTCGGCGTCACCGCGGGCAACATGGATTCCATGGTGAACCGCTACCCCTCCGACAAGCGCATCCGCAGCGACGATGCCTACACGCCGGGCGGCGCCGCGGGCAAGCGGCCGGACCGCGCGGTCATCGTCTACTCGCAGCGCCTGCGCGAGGCCTACCGCGATGTGCCGCTGGTGATCGGCGGCATCGAGGCCTCGCTGCGGCGCATAGCCCATTTCGATTACTGGTCGGAGAAGGTGCGCCGCTCGGTATTGCTCGATGCCAAGGCCGATCTGCTGGTGTTCGGCAATGCAGAGCGCCAGATCATCGAGATTGCGCGCCGGCTGGATGCTGGCGAGCCCATCGGCCAGATCCGCGACATGCGCGGCACCGCCTTCGTGCGCCACGACCATGCGGCCGATTTCATCGAGATCGATTCGCGCCATCTGGATGCGCCGGGGCCGCTGAACCCGCCGATCGATCCTTATGCGATGGAAGAGGACATGCGCAAGCAGGGCCAGCCGCCAGCGCCGGCCGGCCCGGAGACCGTGGTGCGCTTCGTGCGCCGCGTCAAGAACGCCGACCGTGGCCGCAGCGTGATCCGCATGCCGGACTACGAGCAGGTGGCCAGCGATCCGGTGCTGTATGCACATGCCTCGCGCATCCTGCATCTGGAAGCCAACCCGCATAACGCGCGCGCGCTGGTGCAGCGTCATGGCACCGTTGATCTGTGGATCAACCCGCCACCCATTCCGCTGGCCACGCCGGACATGGATGGACTGTACGAATTGCCCTACCAGCGGCGTCCGCATCCGTCCTACGGCGACGCCGACATCCCCGCCTATAAGATGATCCGGTTCTCGATCGCGATCCAACGCGGATGCTTTGGTGGCTGCAGCTTCTGCTCCATCACCGAGCACGAGGGCCGTATTATCCAGAATCGGTCGGAGGCCTCGGTGCTGAAGGAAATCGAAACCATCCGCGACACGGTGCCCGGTTTCACCGGCGTGATCTCGGATCTGGGCGGTCCTACAGCCAACATGTACCGCATCGCGTGCAAGAGCCGCAGCATCGAGGCGGCCTGCCGCCTGCCATCCTGCGTATACCCGCAGGTGTGCGAGAACCTCAATACCGACCATACCCCGCTGATCGAGATGTACCGCAAGGCGCGCGCGTTGCCGGGCATCAAGAAAATCCTGATCGGCTCTGGCGTGCGCTATGACCTGGCCATCGAATCACCCGAATACGTGAAGGAGCTGGCGCAGCACCACGTGGGCGGCTACCTGAAGATCGCACCCGAGCATGTCCGCGAAGGGCCGCTGTCGAAGATGATGAAGCCGGGCGTGGGTACCTACTACCGCTTCAAGGAGCTGTTCGACAAATACTCGAAGGAAGCGGGCAAGGAGCAGTACCTGATCCCGTACTTCATCGCCGGGCATCCCGGCACCACCGATGAAGACATGCTCGAGCTCGCCATCTGGCTGAAGAAGAACGGCTTCCGTGCCGACCAGGTGCAGGCCTTCCTGCCGTCGCCGATGGCCTCGGCCACGGCCATGTACTACAGCGGCAAGAATCCATTGCGCCGCGTCACCCGCACCAGCGAAGCGGTGACAGTGGCCAAGGGGCTGCGGCAGCGCCGGCTGCACAAGGCCTTCCTGCGCTACCACGATGCGAACAACTGGCCGGTGCTGCGCGAGGCGCTGCGCCGCATGGGGCGCGGCAACTTGATAGGTAGCGGGCCCAACCATCTCATTCCTGCCTACCAGCCGCGCGGCACTGGTGAGCTGGGTGAAGGCCATCGCCGTCCGGATGGAAAACCTGCCGCCGGCAAGCAGCGACCGTTCGCACCTGCCAAGACATTCCGTACGCAGCATGTCCGTGATCGGCGACATAAACGCGATACCCCCTAGCTGCTTCATCCTTGGCATCAATGACAACAAGACGAATCTCCGGCAGCGCGACACTGGGACTCTCCCTGGTGCTGCTGACCGTGCCCGCACTGCTGCTCCTCGGCCGCTTCCTGCAGCACGACGATGCGGGGGCTTCAGGGGCTTCGTCGGTGCCCACCACGCCCACGGTGCTGGTGCCGCATGCCGAACCACTGTCGCGTCCCTTCAAGGCCGCCGATGTGGTGGAGCTGGCGCGGCAGCTGTCCACGGCACCGCCGCGTCCGCGCCAGCCGGTGACGCCCGGCCTCGAGAAGCTCGACTACGTGCAGTACCGCGGCATCCAGTTCCGCATCGACCATGCCGTATGGGGCAAGGAGCGCTCGCCGTTCCGTCTCGACCTGCTGCCGGCCGGCTTTGTTTATCAGTCGCCGGTGACGGTGTCGGTGGTCGAGGATGGTGTCGCCCGCGATGTCGGGGCCGACCCGGACATGTTCCTGCTGCGCAACGAGGTGCCGAAGGAGCTGCACGGCAAGCCCCTGTCGCTGTCGGGCTTCCGCCTGCGCACGCTGCTGAATTCGCGCGACAAGTGGGATGAGTTCATCGTGTTCCAGGGCGCGAGCTACTTCCGCGCCGTGGGGCGTGGCCAGTGGTATGGCCTGTCAGCGCGTGGCCTGGCGCTGAACACCGGCGAGCCGCAGGGCGAGGAGTTTCCCGCCTTCACGCAGTTCTGGATCGAGAAGCCCGAGCCGCGCGCCACCTCGATCGTGATCCACGCGCTGCTGGAGAGCGCGTCGGTCACCGGCGCCTACCGCTTCACGGTGAGCCCGGAACAGCAGACCACGATGGATGTGGAGTTCACGCTGTTCCCGCGCGTCGACCTGCGCAACGTGGGTATCGCGCCGCTGACCTCCATGTTCCTGTTCGACGGCAGCAACCACCAGCGCTTCGACGACTTCCGCGATCGGGTGCACGATTCCGACGGGCTGCTGTTCACCGGCAAGGGCGGGGAATTCGTGTGGCGGCAGCTGGCCAACCCGCGCAACCTGCAGATCTCCTATTTCAGCGACACGCAGCCGCAGGCCTTCGGCCTGATGCAGCGCGCGCGCCGGCTGGCGGAGTTCCAGGATCTGGAAGCGCATTACGAGCTGCGTCCCAGCGCCTGGGTGGAATTCACCGGCGAGAGCAAGGGCGCGCCCGGCCCGCTCCGCCTGATCGAAATTCCCACCAGCAACGAGACCAACGACAACATCGTGGCGTTCTGGCAGCCGCGCGACCCACTGCCGGCGGGCCGTCCATACAGCGGCGCCTATCGTCTCTCGTGGACTGCCGAATCGGTGGTCAAGCAGCCGCTGGGGCGCGTGGTGTCGACCCGCCTGGGTTCCACTTTCAAGGGCGACCGCAAGCTGATGGTGCTCGACCTGGAAGGCGCCGGCACCAAGGCCGAAGACCTGGTGCTCGAGGTCGCCGCATCTTCAGGCCAGGTGGTGCATCCGGTGGTGCAGTCCAATCCCGCCGTGCGTGGCCTGCGCGCTACGTTCGAGTTCGATCCGGGCAATGCTCCGTACATCGAGTTCCGTGCCGTGGTCCGCAAGAATGCCAAGGGTGGTGGCAAGCCCGTCAGCGAGACCTGGCTCTATAGATGGACGGCCAGCTAGCCGCCCCAACCATGCCGCGCGCCGCGCAGCCCGGCGCCATGCCCGCCGCCGCTCCGCTGGCCATGCCCGTGCAGGATCTGCAGCGGGTGCCGGATGTGCTGTTTCCCGGCGGGCTCACCTTCCGTACGTTCATCGCGCGGCTGATCGGCTTCTTCGGCACCATCGGCATCTGCACCTACGGCGTGTCCGAGATGATCGCCATCGTGGCGAACGAGGACATGACGTACCTGCAGGGCGTCATGATCGTCATCTTCGGGCTGTCGCTGGCCTGGATCGCGCAGGCCGCGGCATCCGCTGTCGCCGGCCTCCTGCCCGGCGGTCGCCTGAAGCTTGCGCCACTGGATGGCGGGCCCGGAGGCCGCATGCACCGCACCGCCCTGGTCATGCCCATCTACAACGAGGATGCGGCGCGCACTACGCTTGCCATGCGCGCCATGGCGGAAGACCTGGCCGCGGCCGGAGTCGCGGCGGGGTTCGAGATCGTGCTGTTGTCGGATTCCACCCGTGCCGACCCCTGGGTGCGGGAATCGATGGCCGTGTCGCGGCTGCGTACGGCGCTGGCCGGCGTGATGCCGGTCTGGTACCGCCGCCGCTGGGAGAACGTGCATCGCAAATCCGGCAACCTGCAGGACTTCGTCGAGAACTGGGGCGGCCACTACGATTACATGGTGATCCTGGACGCCGACAGCCTGGTCACCGCCGAGACCCTGGTGTGGATGGTGCGCGCCATGCAGGCCGATCCGCAGATGGGCCTGCTGCAGACCCTGCCGTGCATGGTCGGCCGCTCCGCGCTGTTCTCGCGCCTGCAGCAGTTCGCCGGGCGCATCTATGGACCGCCCATCGCGCGCGGCGTCTCCGCCTGGTCCGGCAACGATGGCAACTACTGGGGCCACAATGCCATCCTGCGCGTCGAGGCATTCGCCAGCAGCTGCGGGCTGCCGGTGCTGCCGGGGCGCAAGCCCTTCGGTGGCCACATCCTGTCGCATGATTTCGTCGAGGCGGCGCTGATGCGCCGGGTCGGCTGGAAGATCCGCATGGCCGATGGCATCGGCGGCTCCTACGAGGAGAGCCCGCCGTCGCTGATCGACCTGTCGATCCGTGACCGCCGCTGGGCGCAGGGCAACCTGCAGCATGTGAAGGTTGTGGGCACCGAGGGGCTGCGCTGGCACACCCGCCTGCACCTCATCTTCGGCATCTGCGCCTACCTGTCGTCGCCACTGTGGCTGCTGCTGCTGGTGCTGGGTTTCGCGCTGTCGGTGCAGGCCGGCCTGCACAATCCGGAGTACTTCGGCTCGGAATTCCAGCTGTTTCCGAACTGGCCGCGCTTCGATGCCGAGCGCATGCTGAAGCTCTTCTACTTCAGCATGGGCGTGCTGTTCCTGCCCAAGGCACTGGGCTTCCTGAAGGCGCTGTGGTCACTGCGCCTGCGGCGCTCGCTGGGCACCATCGAGTTCTTCGCCAGCACCGTCATCGAACTGCTGCTGTCGGCGCTGTACGCGCCGGTGCTGATGATGATGCAGAGCCGGCACGTGTTCGAGATCCTAATCGGCCGTGATGCGGGCTGGTCCTCGCAGCGGCGCGCCGAAGGGCATGGCAGCTGGAGCGAAGCCTGGCGCTTCCACTGGTTCCAGATGGTGACTGGCCTGCTGCTGGGTGCATTGTTCGCATGGCTGGCGCCGGTGCTGCTGCCGTGGCTGGCGCCGGTTCTCGTGGGCCTGTTGCTGGCGGTGCCGTTGTCGCACTACAGCGGCAGCGTCAACATCGGTCGCGCGCTGGCGCGCATCGGCATCCTGTGCACCCCCGAGGAATCCGATGTGCCGCCCATCGTGCAGCAGCGCGACGCGTTGATCGCCTCGGAGCCGCCGCTGCCCGAAGACGCGCTGCGGGCGCTGGCGGCCGATCCGGGCGCGCGCGCCAACCACCTGCTGCTGAACCTTCCGACGCCTGCACCCGTGCGCGGCCGGCCCGAGCCTGAACGCCTGACGGCGGCGCAGAAGCTGCGCGACGCGCGCACGCTGGATGAGGCGCTGGGCTGGCTGAATGCGCGCGAGCGGGTGTTCGTGGCTGCCGATGCGGCCATGCTGGACCGCCTGGGCGAGCTCGGCGCCGCCCGGGCATGAAGTCCGAACGCGTCATCGCAGTGGGCGCGCTGCTGGTGGCAGTGGGCATTGGCATCGGGGCGCTGGGCAGCCACGCACTGCGCGCGGTGCTCGCGGCGCGGCAGCTGGAATCGCTGGGCACGGCGGTGCAGTACCAGATCTTCAATGGACTGGGCGTGGTGCTGGTCGGCGCACTGATGCGCGGTGGCATGGCCCGGCTGCACTGGCCCGCCGGCCTGATCGCCAGCGGCGCGGTGCTGTTCAGTGGCGGCATCTACCTGATGCTGGCCGGGGCGCCCAGCTGGCTGGGCCTCGTGACGCCGGTGGGCGGCGTGTTGCTGATGGCGGGCTGGCTGGCGTTTGCCTTCGCCGCAGGGATTAAGAAGGCGTAACTGCGTCTGGGCCCGGTGCCTCGTAGGTAGACTACCGGCATGCGCCTGCTGTTGATCGAAGATGACGCCGAAGCCGCCCGGTATCTCGCCAAGGGCCTGCAGGAAAGCGGTTACATCGTGGATCTGGCCGCCGATGGCCGGCAGGGCATGGAACTGGCCACCGGCAACTACGACCTCATCATCGCCGACCGCATGCTGCCCTATGTGGATGGCCTGACCATCGTGCAACGCCTGCGCAGTGGCGGGGGCACCGTACCGGTGCTGATCCTGTCCGCGCTGGGCTCGGTGGACGACCGCGTGGAAGGCCTGCGTGCCGGCGGCGACGACTACCTCACCAAGCCGTTTTCCTTCGAGGAGCTGCTGGCGCGCATCGAGGCCCTGCTGCGCCGGGGCCAGGGCACCGCCGTCGTCACACGGCTGAAGGTGGGGGATCTGGAGCTCGACCTGCTCGGCCGCACGGTGACGCGCGCCGGCAAGCGCATCGATCTCACGGCCAAGGAATTCCAGCTGCTGGAATACCTGATGCGGCGCAGCGGCCAGGTGGTGACCCGCAGCATGCTGCTCGAGGGCGTGTGGGACCTGCACTTCGATCCGCAGACCAATGTCATCGACGTGCACATGAGCCGGCTGCGCGCCGCCATCGACCGCGACTTCGCGCCAGCGCTGATCCACACCGTTCGCGGCGCCGGATACGTGCTGCGCGATGAGTCCTGAGACCACCTTCCGCGCGTCCACGACGCGCCTGACGCTGACCTATGGCGTCATCGTATTGCTGCTGGTGGTGTCGCTGCAGGGGGCCGTCTACCTGCTGACGCGCAATGCACTGGAGCGCGAGGTCACACGCGTGATTACGGCCGAACTCGACGAGATGGGCCGCCGCTATGCCTCCGGTGGCCTGGGCGAGCTGGTGCACATGCTGCAATCGCGCACCGACAGCTGGGGCCGCACCGGCGCGGTGTACATGCTCACCGACGCTGCCATGCGGCCCATGGCCGGCAACCTCTCGGCATGGCCGCGCGACATCGCGCCGGTGGATCACTCCGAAGCCCGCTTCCGCATCGCCGCCGCGGGTGAGCAGAGCAGCCATCCGGTGCGCGGCCACATCCTGCACATTCCGGGCGGCGGCTGGCTGCTGGTCGGCACCGACACCAGCGAGATGGAGAAGAGCCTGCGACGTTTCGGCTGGGCCACGGTGTGGGGCATTGCCGCCATCAGTGCGCTGATCGTGCTGCTGGGCCGCTGGTACGCCGAACGCGCCGCCAGCCGCGTGCGCACCTTCTCCGCCACCTGCGATTCCATCGTGCACAGCGATCTGTCGCGGCGCCTGGTGGTGGGGCGCCGCGGCGATGAATACGACCAGCTGGGGCGCACGGTCAACGACATGCTCGGGCGGCTGGAGCAGCAGGCCGTGCTGCTGCGGACCACCTTCGGCAGCATCGCGCATGACTTGCGCACGCCGTTGTACCGGCTGCGGGTGCGGCTGGAAGAGGCGCTGCTGCGCACCGACGTGCCCGCCGCCTCGCGCGAGCTGGTGCAGCCGGCGCTGGTGGAGCTGGACCGCGTGCAGCGCACGCTGGGCACCCTGCTGGAGATCGCGCGCGCCGAAGGTGGCGGCACGCTGGCCGGCAACGAGCGCGTGGACCTGGCGCAGCTGGCGCGCGAGATGTTCGAGCTCTACCAGCCGGGCATGCAGGACAAGGGCCTGGAGCTGGGCATCGACGCCCAACCCACCGCGGTGATGTTCGGCAAGCGCCAGCTGCTGGCGCAGCTGATCGCGAACCTGCTCGAGAACGCGATGAAGTACGTGCCCGAAGGCGGACAGGTGCAGCTGTCGGTGGGTGCCGATGCCCGCCGGCTCACGCTCATGGTGAAGGACAACGGTCCCGGCATTCCGGAGGCGGAGATGGAGCGCGCGCAGGAGCCCTTCGTGACATTGCAGCAGGGTGGCACCGGTGCGGGCAGCGGCCTCGGGCTGTCGCTGGTGAAGGCCATCGTGCGCCTGCATCGCGGCGAGCTCAGGCTCGCCGACAACGCGCCGGGGCTGGTGGTCGAATGCCGCTTCGAGCGCGCCGCCGCCTGACCTACAGCGCGCCAGCGGCGAAGGTGTCGCAGTCGTTCACTTCGCCGTTGCGCAAGCCACGCTGGAACCATTGCTGGCGCTGCGCCGCGGAGCCATGCGTGAAGCTCTCGGGCACCACATAACCCTGGGCGCGCTTCTGGATCATGTCGTCGCCCACCGCCGCGGCGGCGGCCATGGCATCGTCGACGTCGCCATTGTCGATGATGTTGCGCGTGCGCTGCGCATGGTGCGCCCAGATGCCGGCGTAGCAATCCGCCTGCAGTTCCATGCGTACCTGCATGGCATTGGTTTCTTCTTCCGATGCGCCTGACTGCGCCGAACGCACCTTGTCGGAAAGCCCGGTGATGGTCTGCACGTGGTGGCCCACTTCATGGGCGATCACATAGGCCTGCGCGAAGCTGCCGGGGCGGGAGGAATCCTGCGGGCCGCCGAAGCGCGCAGTGAGTTCATCAAAGAAGGCGAGGTCGATGTAGACCTTGCGGTCGGCCGGGCAGTAGAACGGGCCGGCCGCAGAGCTCGCCACGCCGCAGCCGGAGACATCCTGCCCCGAGAACAGCCGCAGCTGCGGTGGCGGATACTGCGAGCCTGCCGCCTGGAAGATGGTGCCCCAGGTGTCTTCGGTATCGGCCAGCACCACCGAGACGAAGTTGCAGGCATCGTCGTCCGCGGGGCAGGCGCCACCTTCGACCTGCTGCGTGGTGCCGCCCAGGCCGGCGCCGCCGCCTTCCAGCATGCCCATGATCAGGCTCGGATCGACACCGAGGAAATAGGCAGCGGCAACCACCACCAGCGAGCCGAGGCCGAGCTTCATGCCGCCGCCGCCCAGCCCGCCGCCACCGGTGCGGCCGCGGACATCCTCGATGTTGGAACTCCGACGTCCTTCCCGCCAACGCATGCTGTGCTCCCTTATTCCCAGCGGTTCGCTGTGGCAGCGAACTGTTCCGATTGCGGCCGCACGATGCAGAAGCGGTGGCCGGTGGGCGCTTCCATCACGATCCAGGTCTTCACATGCGCGACCTGCTTTGCGCCGAGTGCTTGCAGGCGCAGGGCCTCGGCTTCCAGGTCATCGCTCTCGATGTCCAGGTGCACGCGGCTGGGATGCGTGACCTGCTGCACTTCCACATGCAGGTTGCCGGGCGCATCGCTGAGCGGCCGATAGCCCGGCTCCTCGCCCGGCGCGCCGCGCACCGGCAGGCCCAGCGCCGAGCTCCAGAAGCGCGCTGCGGCATCCAGATCCTGTGTCTGGCAGTCAATGATGAAACCGGCGAGCCTGCTGCGATGCATGGGCGGACGATATCATGCGCCCCTGATGCGCAACGCGACCTCTTTGCCGGTGGAGACCGTACTGCCGCAACTGCTGGAATGCCTGCAGCGTCAGCACAACGCCGTACTGGTGGCGCCGCCTGGCGCGGGCAAGAGCACGGTGGTGCCACTGGCCCTGCTGGAGACACCATGGGCGCGCGGCGGCAAGCTGTTGCTGCTCGAGCCGCGTCGTCTCGCCGCGCGCGCCGTGGCCACGCGCATGGCGCAGTCACTGGGTGAGCGCGTCGGGGAGACCGTCGGCTATCGCATGCGCATGGATACGCGCGTGGGCCCCGCAACCCGGCTCGAAGTGGTCACCGAGGGCATCCTCACGCGCATGCTGCAGCAGGATCCGGCGCTGGAAGGCGTGGCCGCGGTGATCTTCGATGAGTTCCACGAGCGCAGCCTGAATGCCGATCTCGGGCTCACGCTGTGCCGCGAAGCGCAGGAATCCCTCGGCTTGCCGCTGAAGCTGCTGGTGATGTCGGCGACCATCGATGGCGCGGCGGTGGCGGCGCGCCTGGGGGATGCGCCGGTGATCGAGGCGCTGGGCCGCATGTTTCCCGTGGCCGTGCATTACCTGGGGCGCGGCCTGCCCACATTGCCCGGGCAACGCACGCTGTCGCCGCGCGATCTCGACGCGGTGGCGCAGCAGCTGGCTCACGTGCTCGACGCAACCGCTGGCGATGTGCTGGTGTTCCTGCCCGGTTCGCCGGAGATCCACCGGCTGCGCGGGCTGATGGAAATGCGCGGCAGCGCCGGGCTGGACGTGCAGGCGCTGTATGGCGAGCTGTCCATCGAGGCGCAGCAGCAGGTGCTGGCGCCCGCCGCGAACGGCCGCCGCAAAGTGATCCTCGCCACCAACATCGCCGAGACCAGCCTGACCATCGAGGGCGTGCGGGTGGTGGTGGATACAGGACTTGCGCGCCGCTCGCTGTTCGACCCTGCCACCGGCATGGAGCGGCTGGTCACGGTGCGCATCTCGCAGGCCTCGGCCACGCAGCGGACGGGGCGGGCGGGCCGCACCGCGCCGGGCAGTGCGTGGCGGCTGTGGGGCGAGGGCGCGCAGGCCACACTGGCGCCGCAGACGCCGCCGGAAATCCTCACCTCGGATCTGGCGCCACTGGCGCTGGAACTGGCGCAATGGGGCGCGCGCGATGCCAGCCGGCTGGCATGGATGGATGCGCCGCCCGCGCCATCGCTGGCGCAGGCGCGCGATCTGCTGCTGCGGCTGGAAGCCATCGATGCGGGTTTCGGCATCACCGCCACTGGCCGCGCCATGCTCGACACCGGCCTGCATCCACGCCTGGCGCACATGCTGGTGCGCGCGCGCGGCACGCCGCACGCGGCGCTTGCCGCGCATCTCGCGGCGCTGCTGTCAGAGCGCGACCTGCTGCGCGCAACGCGTGACCCGGACATGCGCAGCCGGCTGGAAATGCTGCGAGGCGAGGTACGCGGCGCGGATGCGGCGGCGCTGGCGCGCGTGCGCGACCTGGCGAGAAGACTGGGAGCCAGCGGCCGCTCGGTACCGGACGATGACCTGCATGCGGGCGCGGTGCTGGCCTGGGCTTATCCGGATCGCATCGCGCGCCGGCGTGCCGGCGCGGGCGGGGCGGCCGGCCAGCGCTACCTGCTGGCCAATGGCCGCGGCGCCTTGCTGGAAGGGGCTTCGACCCTGGGCAGCGCGGAGTTCCTGGTGGCGCTGGATCTGGACGACGCGGAAGCGGCCGAGGCGCGCATCCGCCTGGCAGCGCCGGTGAGCCGCGAGCAGCTGGAAGCCGCACTTGCGGCGCAGATCCGCACCGGCGTGGAAACCGAAACCGACACCAGCACCGGTGCGCTGCGGGCACGCCACGTACGGCGCCTGGACGCGCTGGTGCTCGAAGAGCGGCGCGTGGAGCTGGATCCCGCGACCATATCGCAGGCCCTGCTCGGGCAGGTGCAGCGGGGTGGGCTCGAGGTGCTGCCCTGGGGTGAGGCCGGTGCGCGCCTGCGCGCCCGGCTGCAGTTCGTTGCGGCCCAGCAGCAGGCGGCGCAACTGGATCTGCCGGCCTGTGATGCGGCGACGCTGCTGGCGGAGCTGCCGCAGTGGCTGGAGCCCTGGCTGCAGGGCATCAAGCGGCTGGACCAGCTGCAGCCGGCGCAGCTGAGCGAGGCGCTGCTGGCGCGCTTCACGCATGCGCAGCGCCGCCAGTTCGAGGATTTCGCGCCCACGCATCTGACCGTGCCGACCGGCACACGCGTCGTGGTCGACTACGAGGATGACAATGCGCCCTGCATCGAGGTGCGCATGCAGGAAGTGTTCGGCCTGGCGGATACGCCGCGCATCGCCAACGGCCGTGTCGCGGTGACCCTGAAGCTGCTCTCGCCCGCGCGCCGCCCGATGCAGATCACGCGCGACCTGGCTGGCTTCTGGCGCGGCAGCTACGCCGAAGTGCGCAAGGACATGCGCGGCCGTTATCCGCGTCATTACTGGCCGGAGAATCCGCTGCAAGCAGAACCGGTGCGCGGGCTGAAGCCGCGCAAGGCCTGAGCCGGCTAGGTCGCGGGCGTCGGCACGCCCGGGCCATCCGGTGGCCAGCGCAGGAACACTGGCAACGCCTCGAAATCCCGCGACAGCGCCGCCAGGCGTGGATGCCGCGCGGCCGGTACGTCACTGATCATCGACTGCGTGAACTGCCAGGCGATGGCGGCGGCGATACTGCCGTGGTGCGGCACGCCGGCCCGCAGCGCGGGCTCATCGGCAAGCAGCTTCTCGAGCGCGGCGAAGCCTGCCTGGAACTGGCCGCGCACGCGCATCTTCCATGGTTCGTGCTGCGCGGTGGGCGGGCGCAGCTGGGTTTCGTATACCAGCTGCACCACCTTGTCGGTGGTGGCCTGCGCGTAGCTGACGGCGCGGAACTGCAGCTGCCGCAGCCGTTCTTCACCGGACCACAGCGTGGAGCGCCCGCCGCAGTGCGCCGCCTCGACGAACTGCAGGATCAGCGAGGAATCCATCACGATGCCGCCGTCATCGCAGATCAGCGTGGGTGCCTTCACCACCGGATTGATGTCGCGGAAGCGCTCGAAGGTGCTGAATACCGAAACGGATTCGTGCTCGAAGGGCACGCCCAGCAGGTCGAGGCCGATGGCCACGCGCCGCACATACGGAGAATCGAGCATCCCGACCAGCTTCATCGCGCTAGACTCCCCGCATGCTGTACGTCAAATCCCTGCATCTGCTGTTCATCATTTCGTGGATGGCCGGAATCTTCTATCTGCCACGCATTTTCGTGCACTACGTGGAAGGCCGCGCCGCCGGCGAGGATGTGCGTCGCCTGAAGGTGATGTCGCGCCGTCTGTACCACTTCACCAGCGCGATGGCCGTGCTGGCGCTGGCCTCGGGCTTGTGGCTGTGGCTGGGCTTCGGCTTCGCTGGTGGCTGGCTGCATGCCAAGCTCACCATGGTCCTGCTGCTGATCGCCTACCATGTGTCGACGCGCATCTACATGAAGCGCATGCAGCGTGACGCCGCGCTGCCGTCGGCCACGGCGCTGCGCTGGTACAACGAGCTGCCGCTGCTCATCCTGGTGGTGATCCTGTACCTGGTGGTGGTCAAGCCGTTCTAGCACGGCATGCTCAACGCGCGGCCCTGCCCGCGTGCATGAAGAGCGCGTTCAGCAGGATGGCTGACAATGCGCCCAGCGTGATGCCGCTGCCGAACAGGATGCTGAGCCAGGGGGGCACCGCGCCCACCACGAAGGGCTGCGCCGTGCACAGCATGGCGAGCCCCAGGCTAGTGCCCACCACCACCGCATTGCCATGGTCGTTGAAATCCACCTTGGCCAGGGTCTGGATGCCCACCACCGCGACGGCGGCGAACATGGCCAGCGCCGCGCCGCCGAGCACCGGATGCGGGATGCCCGCCACGATGGCCGCGGCCTTGGGCAGTGAGCCCAGCACGATCATGATGACGCCCGCCGCCGCGATGACCCAGCGGCTGCGCACCTGTGTCATGCGCACCAGGCCGACGTTCTCGGCAAAGCAGGTGTAGGGGAAGGAATTCATCACGCCGCCCAGCGTGGTGGCCAGGCCATCGGCGCGGATGGCGCGGGCGATGTCCTCGCGGTCCACGGGTTTGCCGACGATCTCGCCGGCGGCGTACACATCGCCGGTGGTCTCCACCATGGTGATCAGCATCACCACGCACATGGAAAGGATGGCCATCAGGCTGAAGGTGGGGATGCCGAAATACAGCGGCATGGTGACACCGAAGGCGGGCGAGGTGGCCACCGCATCGAAATGTGCATCGCCCAGCGCCCAGGCCACCAGTGTGCCCGCCACCAGGCCGATCAGCACTGCCACGGTGCCAAGGAAGCCGCGCGACAGCCGCTGGATGACGACGATCAGCACCAGCGTCCCCAATGCATAGGCGAGGTTGCGCCCGATCACCGGGTTCTGGATGGCATTGGGCCCCATGCCTTCGACCACATCGTTGGCGGCCACCGGCAGCAGCGCGATGCCGATGATGAGGATGACGGTGCCGGTGACCACTGGCGGGAAGAAACGCACCAGGCGCGCGAACCAGGGCGCGACGAGGAAGGTGGCAATGCCGGCGATGATCACCGAGCCGTAGATGGACAGCAGGCCTTCGGTGCCGCCACCGGCCGCGAGACCGATGGCGATCATCGGGCTCACCGCCGTGAATGTCACACCCTGCAGCAGCGGCAGCCGCACGCCGATCTTGCTGCCGATGCCGACCGACTGGATCAGCGAGGCGATGCCGCAGGTGAACAGATCCGCGTTGATCAGGTGGATGAGCTGCGCGGTGCTGAGATCCAGCGCACTGGCCACCAGGATGGGCACCAGCACGGCGCCGGCATAGAAGGCCAGTACATGCTGCAGGCCGTAGGTGAGCAGCTGCGGCAGTGGCAATACTTCATCGACAGGATGCGTGGTGGCAGTGCTCATGCACCAAATGTTTACCACGTAACGACGCGCTACGCAGCCATGCGCACGGGCTGCGGATTTTTGGTGCAGCACTGCATCCAAACGGATCAATTGATCGTTGGCGGCGACAACCGCAGGGCAGCTGCGCCCTGTGAAACACGGGATTTTGTACACAATCCGTCTTGAGCACGGTTCTTGCACCAGCACCATCGCGCACCCGTGACTGCGGGAGTGGCGTGGCGCGCATCGAAGCAAAACAAATGGCAAGGAACCCAAAACCAATGAACGTGACTGATGCGATTCGACGCAGCCTGCATGGCAACCGTGGCGCTGGCCTGCTGATGATGGCGGGCGCCCTGCTGCCGCTGGTGGGACAACCCGCGTTCGCGGCGGCTCCCCAGGACGAGGAGCTCGAGGAAGCCGTGGTGGCGGGCGACCGCCTGCGGGTGATGCAGAACGAGCCGGTGGATTCGGTGTTCGGCTTCGGCAAGCGTGTGGACGAGACGCCACGCGCGCTCACCACCATCAGCGCCGAGCTGCTGGAGAAGACCATCATCACCGAGATCGATGACCTGGTGGCGCTCACGCCGGGTTCCTTCACCCAGTCCTTCTTCGGTGTGGCCGGCTCGCTGGACGTGCGCGGCTCGCCGGGCGAAACCTATTTCCGCGGCGTGAAGCGCGTCGAGAACCTCGGCAACTACCCCACGCCCATCGGCGCCAGCGACCGCATCGATGTCGTGCGCGGACCGGCTTCCCCGATGTATGGCCCGTCGAAGATCGGCGGCTATCTGAATTTCGTGCCGAAGTCGGCCCGCGCCGGCAACGGCCGTTACCTGGGCGAGACCACCGGCGCCATCGGCGCCACCTTCGGCAGCTACGGCAAGCGCGTGATCAACGCGGAAGTCGGCGGTCCGGTGGAGGCGCTGGGCAAGGAGGGCGGCTTCTACCTGTACGGCGAATCCGAGAACTCGGACAGCTACTACGAGAACAGCGGTGTCCAGCAGACCATCCTGCAGGCCTCGTTCGATTTCCAGCTCACCGACACCTGGCGCACCGAGTTCGGCGGCATGTACCAGTATTTCAACGGCGGCCAGGTCGCCGGCTGGAACCGCCTGACCCAGGCGCTGATCGACGATGGCACCTACATCTCCGGCAGCCCGGCCTCGCTCGATGCCAATGGCAACGGCCTGCTGGGCGAATCCGAAGCGCTGGCAGCCGGCCTGAACCCCACGCTGAACTTCGGCGGCGCGCCGTCGCCGGCCATGGCGCTGCTGAACCCCGGCATCACGCATATCAAGGGCAGCCAGGTGCTGGTGCAGGAAGACGATGTGCTGCAGGACGATGTCGTCACGCTGTACTTCGACATGATCGGTGAGTTCGAAAGCGGACTGAAGGTGCAGAACAAGCTGTTCTTCGAGTCGCTGGAGAACATCAACGAGAACGCCTATGGCTTCTCGCAGTACGTGGACACCTACGCCTTCGAGGACCAGCTGAACTTCACCTATGGCACGGAGTTCGGCAGCACCAAGGCCAACTTCCAGTTCGGCCCGTCGATCCGCTACCAGGGATTCGATCATGGCGACAACTTCGCCTACGAATACTTCGACCGCCGCGACCTGAGCCTGGGGCCCCTGGGCGGCTCGCCCGTCGACCGGCGCGAGATGTCCACGCGCGGCCAGGAAGCCACCTGGTCCACCAATACCTGGGGCCGCTACATCGACTACGGCGCGGCCTTCCTGGCGGACCTCACCTTCTTCGAGAGGCTGAACCTGCTGGCGGGTGGCCGTTACGACAAGCTCGACATCACTTCGGTGGCGGCGGCCAACTCCAACTCCTTCGATTATCTAGGCGTTTCAGGCACGCGCCAGACCGACAAGGACGATGGCTTCTCCTGGTCCGCCAGCCTTTCCTATGACCTGGGCGGCATCCATCCCTATGTGACCATCGCGCGCCAGTCGACGCTGGTGACCGGGCAGGGCGGACAGGTGCCCACCAACCTCGTGGCCAACGGCAATGCGCTGGGCAAGTCGAAGCTGGATGAATACGGCATCAAGGGCACGGTGCTCGAGGGCAAGCTGTTCTTTGCCGTCGACTACTACGAGCAGGAGCGCACCGACTACAGTGCCCAGGACACGGTGACCAACAACTCCACGCTGGCCAAGGGCTATGAAGGCGAGCTGCGCTGGGTGGTGAACCCGGTGCTGACCGTGACCGGTGCCTATTCGAACCAGAAGATCTACAACCTGGGCGCGAACTCCGACTTCCAGTTCAGCTTCATGGGCGCGGAGGATCTGGTCAAGCTGGGCATTGATCCGTCCAGCGTGTTCGGCGGCACACTGGGCTGGTTCATCGAGACGCCCGACCATCGCAAGGCCGGCATCCCGGAGAACATCTACAGCCTGAACTTCCTGGTGGGCTTCGAGCAGTGGGTGCCCGGGCTCTCTGGTTCGGTGAGCGCCACGCATGTGGACTCGGTGTATTCCGGCTACTCGAAGGTGGTGAAGCTGCCGAGCTACACCCTGCTCAATGCCGGCGTCCGCTACGAGAAGGGCAGCTGGGCCATCGGCCTGCAGTCGAAGAACGTGACCAACGAGCGCTATTTCCGCTCCAACTTCCCGGACCTGTTCGGTGCCTCGGTGGTGCTGCCGGAGGTGCCGCGCACCTTCCTCGTGACGGCGGACTACAAGTTCTAGCATGATGCAGCCATGCGGGCGCAATCGGGCGCCCGCATGGTCTGCCTCCCGAGGTTTCCGCATGTCCGCACGCCTGATCGCCCTGTTCGGGGTATTGATCCTCGCCGCCTGTTCGAAGGCACCGGCACCTGTCACCGGAACCAAACCCATCGAGATCCGTGCCGTAGTGGTCACGATGTTCGAGATCGGCGAGGACACCGGCGACCCGGCCGGCGAATTCCAGCTGTGGAAGGAGCGGCAGAAGCTGGATACACGGCTGCCCTTTGCGCACCACCACGACCTGTACCTGAATCCGGATACGCATGTGCTGGGCATGGTCACCGGCATGGGCAGCATCAATTCGGCCACGGCTGTGATGGCGCTGGCGCTCGACCCGCGGTTCGACCTTTCAAAGGCCTACTGGCTGGTCGCCGGCATCGCCGGCGTCGATCCGGAGGATGCCTCGGTGGGTTCCGCGGTGTGGGCCGAATGGCTGGTGGATGGCGACCTCGCGCACGAGATCGATCCGCGCGAGATTCCCAAGGACTGGAAGACCGGATACTTCGCGCGCGGCACCAAGGGACCGAACGACACCAAGCGGCCGCCGGTACAGGGCGAGGTGTTCCAGCTCAACCCGGCGCTGGTGGAATGGGCCTACCAGAGGACCAAGGATGTGGACCTGGGCGATGAGCCCACCCTGAAGAGCGCCCGCGACAAGTTCACCGGCCATCCGAACGCCCGCAAGCCACCCTTCGTGCTGAAGGGCGACCAGCTGGCCGCGATGACCTTCTGGCATGGCAAGTACCTGAATGACTGGGCCAATGACTGGACACGCTTCTGGACCGAGGGCAAGGGCAACTTCGTGACCTCGGCCATGGAGGACACCGGCAGCTTCCAGTCGCTGGTGTATGTCTCGCCCACCGGCAAGGTGAACAAGGATCGCGTGCTGGTGCTGCGCACGGCGAGCAATTACACGATGCCGCCGCCGGGCACCTCGGCGGCGGAGCATCTGCTGGCCGAGAGCCAGGGCTACGCGGGTCTGTCGGCTTCGGTCGAGGCGGCATACAAGGTGGGCTCGGTGGTGGTGGATGAAATCACCTCGCACTGGGACCAGTACCGCGACAACACGCCGGGCAGCACGCCGGCGCAATGAAATCGCTGCTGGTGCGTGGCATCCACACGCTCGTGACCATGAACACGGGCGGTGCGGAGCTGCGCAATGCGGCGATGCGGATACGCGGCAATCGCATCGAGGCAGTGGGGCTGGCCGCTGAACTGCCCGCCGGTGACGCCGATGAAGTGCTGGATCTGCGGGGCCGGCACATCGTGCTGCCGGGGCTGGTCAACACGCATCACCACTTCTACCAGCATCTGACTCGGGCGCTGCCGGCCGCCCAGGATCTGGACCTCTTCGGCTGGCTGCAGGCGCTGTACCCCGTCTGGGCGCGCATGACGCCGGCTGGCGTGAAGGCCAGCGCCAGGCTGTGCGCGGCGGAACTCATCCTCTCCGGCTGCACCACCGCCAGCGATCACCTGTACCTGTTTCCGAATGGCGCGCGGCTGGATGACGAGATCGAGGCCGTCGCCGCGACCGGCCTGCGCTTCCATGCCAGCCGCGGCAGCATGAGCGTGGGCGAGAGCCAGGGTGGCCTGCCGCCGGATTCGGTGGTGGAGGACGAGGGCGCCATCCTGCGCGACAGCGAGCGCGTCATTGCCGCCTTCCACGATCCGGAGGAGCTGTCGATGCTGCGCATCGTGCTGGCGCCCTGTTCACCATTCTCGGTGTCCCCGGACCTGATGCGCGAATCGGCGCGGCTGGCGCGCAGCCATCGCGGCGTGCGGCTGCACACGCACCTGGGCGAGAACCAGTCGGATGTGGATTACAGCCGTGTGCATTTCGGTGCCACGCCCGCCGGGTTCGCCGAATCCGTCGGCTGGCTGGGCGAGGATGTGTGGCATGCGCACTGCGTATGCCTCGACCCTGCAGGCATGCAGCGCTTCGCAGCCACCGGCACCGGTGTCGCGCATTGCCCGTCCAGCAACATGCGCCTGGCCAGTGGCATCGCGCCCGTATGGCAGATGCGGCAGGCGGGCGTGCCGGTGGGGCTGGGGGTGGATGGCGCGGCCTCGAACGACGCCTCCAACCTGTTGCGCGAGGCCCGCCAGGCCATGCTCAGTTCTCGCGTGCGCGAGCGGCAGGCCGGCGCCATGTCCGCGCGCGATGCGCTGCGGCTGGCCACCACCGGCGGCGCACGCGTGCTCGGACGGCAGGATATCGGCGTGCTGGCGCCCGGCATGGCGGCCGATTTCATCGCGGTGAACATCGATACACCGCGCTTCGCCGGCGCGCAGCTCGACCCGGTGGCGACGCTGCTGTTCTGCGACGAAGATCGCGTCGACTACAGCTACATCAACGGGCGCTGCGTGGTGAAGGAGCGGCAGTTCCTGCCCTTCGACCTGCAGCCGCTGTGCGCGGAGGTGAATAGCCTCGCGCAGCGCATGGCCAATGGCTAAAGGCGCGCGGCTAGGGCGCGAAGCACACCTTATAGTGCCGGCAGGTGAAGCCGTAGGTCACGGGCTTTACTCCCGCCAGCGAGGCCACGCCCTTCCTGCGGAAGGCGTCGGCGAATGCCGCGACGCGCTTGTCGTAATCCGCCAGCAGCTTCTCCTTGGTGGCGGGCTCCACGAAGGCGAACTTCAGCGAGTTGCGGCCCAGCAGCACCACCTCGTCCCAGGAGAGGTTGAACTCCTTCACGGCGACGAAGAACTCGTCCGTCATGTTCGAATCCCACATGCCGCGGTCATCGGTGGACAGCGCCACGGGAATGCCGGTGCGCAGGTATTCCGGAAACGGGTGCTGCCTGTAATCGGTGACGTACTCCAGCAGCAGGTTGCTCACCAGGTTGATCTCCACCATGTAGGGACCATTGCGCATCAGCAGCATGGTGTCCGGATCGGTGATCAGGTTCACGCCGTGGCCGATGCGGGTGGCGCCCAGCAGCAGCGTGTCGCGGATATGCTGGTTGGGTTCATCCACCTCGCCGGCGTGGATGGAAAGGTTGATCTCCGGATACCTGTGGCGCAGCTCGCGCAGCACGGGCAGGAAGCGCAGCGGATAGCCCTTGTCGTTGTCCTCGCGACCCACCATGTTCACGGCCACGAACAGGTCGCGATAGCGGTCGTTGATGGCGTAAAGCTCACGCAGGCGGTCTTCCGCAACGGGCGTGAAGCGCAGCAGTGCATTCTGCAGGCGGGTGGTGACGCCGGTTGCCCTGGCGCGTGGCGAGGCCAGCGCGGCACGGAAGATCTCCGCCACTTCGTCGGTGGTGTAGGGCGTGCCATCGGCCTTCACGGTGCCGTCGACGCCCTGCTGGGTCTCCAGATAGACCACGCCTTCGCGGCCGAACTCCTCCATGTTCTTCAGCATGATGTCGGCGATGATCCACGGGTTGCGCAGCATCTCGTTGATGCGGATCCAGATCGCCTGGAAGAATTCATCGCGGCCTTCCCAGGATTCATCCAGCCGCATGCTCTCCAGGAAACCGCTTTTCTCGGCCGGGGTGAGATCCTGCAGGCGCTTGTATTCGCCCTTCTGGCAGTCATCCAGTGCCGCGTACTGCTGCTGCGACAGGATCCGGAACATCAGCAGGTAGCCCTGGCCGCCATATTCATTGCTGCCGAAGGGCACGCAGTTGTTGATCCTGGTCTTGGTGTAATAGATGTAACCGCGCTGGCTGCTGGCAATGGCCGCATCCCAGTACCACTCCGAACGCACTGCGCCCGTCAGGTGGTTGTGCAGGTCACCGCCCTTGGGCAGCGCGTACAGGAAGGTGTACAGCTGCTCGGGCGTCGCCTTCGCCTTGAAGTCCTCGAACCATGGTTCGATGGCCTGCGCGGGCAGGTGGGCGCATAGCAGCAGCAGCGCGGTGGTAGCACGTAGCGGGAAATTCATGTCAGCTTCCTCGGGGCGGTCAGTTCATCAGGTCAGCAGTTCGGCCAGCGCGCAGGTGACGACCTGCGTGGCGCGGCGCAGGTCTTCCAGCCGCAGGCATTCGTCGGCGCCATGGCCGTTGGCCTCCTGCAGCGTGCGCGGGCCGGCGCCATACAGCACGGCGGGAATGCCGGCCGTGGTGTAGTGGCGCGCATCGGTGTAGATGGGCACGCCGTGTTCCGCAATGGTGGTGGCGAAGAAGTGCTCGCCATGCCGGCGCAGCGCATCGATCAGCGGTGTGGCGCCAGGCAGGCGCACCAGCGGCAGCGCCAGCAGGATCTGCCGCATCTCGATGTGGATGCCCGGCCAGCGCGCCGCGGCTGCGGCAATCACGGCACGCAGTTCCTGTTCCGCCCTGGCCGGGTCCTCTTCCGGAATGATGCGGCGATCGATGCGGAAGCTGACCTTGTCCGGCACCACGTTGGTGTTTATGCCGCCATTGATCAGGCCGACATTCAGGGTGGGATGGGAGATGCCCGGGGTCGCGGATTCCACCTTGGCGAGCTGTGCGCGGTAGGCATAGATCTCGGTGAGGATGCCGGTGGCGGCCTCGATGGCGTCGATGCCCGTCTGGGGCAGCGCGGCGTGGCCGGGTCGGCCGTGGACGATGACCTCCAGATGCAGGCAGCCATTGTGGGCGGTGGTGATTCCATAACCGAAGCCGGCCGAGATGGCGAGATCGGGTTTCGAAATGCCCTGTTCCAGCAGCCATTGGGGGCCGATCTCGCCGCCGGTCTCCTCGTCATAGGTCAGCTGCAGTTCCAGCGTGCCGTTCAGGGCATGCCGCGCGCTGTATTCACGCAGCGCCAGCAATGCGAAGGCGTAGGTGGCGAAGTCGGATTTGCTCACCGCCACGCCGCGTCCGTACATCACCGGCCCATGCTGCGGATCCTGCACCACCTCCGCGCCATAGGGGTCATGGGTCCAGCCGGTGCCGGGCGGCACCACGTCGCCGTGCGCATTGAGAGCGATGCACGGGCCGCCACTGCCGAATTTAATCCTGACCAGCAGATTGGTCGCGGCAATCATGCCCACGGCGCGCACGGCTGCGGCCGGCACCGGCAGTTGCTGCACGTCGAGGCTCAGCTCGCCGAGCAACTGCGCGGCACGCAGGGCATGCGCCGCGCAGTCGCCGGGCGGGTTGTCACTGGGCACCTTGATGAGTTCGGCCAGGAAGCGGGTCTGCGCAGCGAAGTGCGCATCCACCCAGTCGCGGGCGAAGGACTGCAGTGCTGTCGTGGATTCGGACGGAGCCATCAGGTTGCCTTGTAGTGGAGCAGGAAATCCTCGAACACCGCCGCGGCCAGCCGTGCGTCGGCGGCGTCCAGGGTTTCATCCGGATGGTGGCTGATACCGCCATTGCCGCAGCGGACAAACAGCATGCCGACATCGGTGAGGCGCGACATCATCATGGTGTCGTGGCCCGCGCCGCTGGGCAAGGCCAGGGCGCTGGTGCCGGTGACACGGCTGATACTGGCGGCGAACTGCTGCTGCAACGCCGGCGTGCAGGGCGCGGCCTTCACATCCAGCACCACGCGCTGCGTGAAGGTGAGGCCACGCCGCGCGGTGATGGCCGCGATGCCGGCATCAATGTCGACGGCGGCGCGGGCGCGCAGCGCATCGTCGACGGAGCGCAGGTCGATGGACAGCAGGCAGTGGCCGGGTATCACGTTCATCGCGCCGCCCGGCACTTGCAGCTGACCCACAGTTCCCACCAGCCCGGTTTCCCTGGCGCAGATGGCCTCCACCAGCAGCACGATTTCCGCGGCGCCGGCGGCGGCATCACGCCGCAGGTGCATGGGCACCGTGCCGGCGTGCCCGGCGAGGCCGGTAAGCTCCACCAGCGAACGACGGCTGCCCGCTATGCCAGTGACCACGCCCGTGCCCTGGCCGGCGTCCAGCAGCACCGGACCCTGCTCGATGTGCACCTCGACGAAGCCCAGCACCTGCGCGGGGTCGCGCGCCAGATGCAGCACGGCGTCGGGGTCGTGCCCCGCTGCCACCACAGCCGCACGCAGGCTGGTGCCGTCGCGATCGACCGCATCGAACACCCGCGCATCGAAGTGGCCGGTCACCGCACTGCTGCCGAGGAAGGTGGACTGGAAACGCAGCCCTTCCTCTTCGGCGAAGGCGATGATCTCCAGATGGAAGGGCAGCTCACGCTGCTGGCGCCGCAGCTGCATGGCCACGGTGATCGGCAGCAGGATGCCCAGGCGGCCATCATAGCGGCCGGCATTGGAGACCGTATCGAAGTGCGAGCCGGTGAGCAGCGTGCGCGCCCCGGGCGTGCGGCTCTCCAGCCGGCCGACCACATTGCCCACCGCATCGATGTGCGCATTCAGGCCAGCGGCCAGCATGTAGTCGCGGATCAGCGCTGCCGTGGCCTGGTGGGCCGGTGTCAGATAGGCGCAGGTCAGGCAGTCCGGCTGGTCGGAGAACTGCGCCAGCTCGTCCGAGCGGGCCAGCAGTTCATTGCCGATGTCATCGGCGACCAGTTCCTCCAGCCGGAAGCGCGCGATGCGGGCAATCTGCTCGAGCGCGGTGCGATGCTCCTGTTCCGGGGTATGCGTCAGGCGCTGCGCCAGCGACGCGATAACGGTGTCGGGTGTGTGCCCCTTCACCGCCAGGATGAAGGGAAAGCCGAAGCGGCTGCCATAAGCGGCGTTCAGCGCCTGCAGGCGCTCGTACTGCGCCGGCGTGCAGGCGGACAGGCCCGCGCCTTTCTGCTCGCTGGTGGATTCGCGCGTCAGCTCGCCACGGATGGCGGCCCGGCCGGCCAGCTCCGGATGGGCACGGATCAGCGCCAGCTGCATGGGCAGGTCCGCGGCCATCACCGCCGCGGACATCGCGGCATGCAGCGCTGCCACGCTCGCGAACGGCCGTGCAGCGGCCACGCGTTCCGGCACCCAGGGGGAGTGTTCGAAGATGCTGCCCAGCGTGGCGACGAATGCCGCCGGCGTGCCGCAGTTCAGTGCTGCCAGTGTGGTCACGGTTGCGCCTGGACGGGTGCGCTGCCGGCCCCGAAGGGATGAGTGGCCATCCAGTGCCGCGCGATGTCCACGCGCCGGCATACCCATACCTTGTCGTGCCGTTGCACATGATCGAGAAAGCGCTGCAGCGCCAGCAGGCGCGCCGGGCGCCCGACGATGCGCGCATGCAGGCCCACCGACAGCATCTTGGGCCGGTCGAGTCCGGCCGGATCGCCCTCGCTGTACAGCTGGTCGAAGGCATCGCGCAGGTAGTCGAAGAACTGCGTGCCGGAGTTGAACCCCTGCGCGGCAGCGAAGCGCATGTCATTGCTGTCCAGCGTGTAAGGCACCACCAGGTGCGGCAGCTGGTTCCCATCGCTGGTGGTCACCCGCGCCCAGTAGGGCAGGTCGTCGGCGTAGGAATCCGCGTCGTAGACGAAGCCGCCGTGCTCCACCACCAGCCGTCGCGTCTGCGGGCTGTCGCGGCCGGTGTACCAGCCCAGCGGCGCGCTGCCGGTGAGCTCGCGCAGCAACGCGACCGCTTCGCGCATGTGCCTGCGCTCGGTGGCTTCATCCACCAGCTGGTAGCTGATCCAGCGCAGCCCGTGGCAGGCGATCTCGTGGCCGAGTTCGCGATAAGCCGCCAAT
>JBEVNO010000048.1:0-9511 GCA_040508085.1 Steroidobacteraceae bacterium | reverse complement strand
GATCCGTCCTCCCAAGGACGGTGAGCGCTATTTTGCGCTGCTGAAGGTCGGTGAGATCAATTTCGACAGTCCGAACAGCTCGCGCAACAAGGTTCTGTTCGAGAACCTGACGCCGTTCCATCCCACCGCGCGGCTGAAGCTGCAGCGCGGCAACGGCAGTACCGAGGATCTCACCGCGCGCACCATCGACCTGGTCGCGCCCATCGGCAAGGGCCAGCGCGGCCTGCTCGTGTCGCCGCCAAAGGCCGGCAAGACGATGCTGCTGCAGAACATCGCCACCTCCATCACCGCCAACCATCCCGAGGTCTACCTGATCGTGCTGCTCATCGACGAGCGGCCCGAGGAAGTGACCGAGATGCAGCGCACCGTGAAGGGCGAAGTGGTGTCCTCCACCTTCGACGAACCGGCCGCACGCCATGTGCAGGTTGCCGAGATGGTGATCGAGAAGGCCAAGCGCCTGGTCGAGCACAAGAAGGACGTGGTGATCCTGCTCGATTCCATCACCCGCCTGGCGCGTGCCTACAACACCGTGGTGCCGAGCTCCGGCAAGGTGCTGACGGGCGGCGTTGATGCCAATGCACTGCAGCGCCCGAAGCGCTTCTTCGGTGCGGCGCGCAACATCGAGGAAGGCGGCTCGCTGACCATCCTGGCCACCGCGCTGGTGGATACCGGTTCGAAGATGGACGACGTGATCTTCGAGGAGTTCAAGGGCACGGGCAACAGCGAGGTCCATCTGGACCGCCGCATCGCCGAGCGGCGCACCTTCCCGGCCGTGAACATCAACCGCTCCGGCACCCGCAAGGAAGAGCTCATCACCGACCAGAGCGAACTGGCGAAGATGTGGATCCTGCGCAAGCTGCTGCATCCCATGGACGAGCTGGCCGCGATCGAGTTCCTGCTCGACAAGATGAAGGACACCAAGACCAACGCCGAGTTCTTCGAGGCGATGAAGCGCTAAGGGCGCACCCCGGCAACATGATCCGGCTCGAGGGCGTGACCCGGCGCTATGCCGGACATGAGGCTGGGGGCGCGGCGCTCGACAGCGTGGATCTGGCGATCGCCCGGGGCGAGATCTTCGGTATTGTCGGGCATTCAGGGGCCGGCAAATCAACGCTGGTGCGGACCATCAACCTGCTGGAGCGGCCCGATGCGGGCCGCGTCACGGTGGCTGGCAGGGAACTGACTGCGCTGTCCCATCAGCAGCTGCTGGCAGCGCGCCGCCGCGTCGGCATGATCTTCCAGCATTTCAACCTGCTGCATAACCGTGACGTGCGCGCCAACGTAGCCCTGCCGCTGGAACTGGCAGCCACCGCGCCGCGCGATATCCGCGCGCGGGTGGACGCACTGCTCGAGCAGCTCGGGTTGACCGGCTACGCGGCGAAATACCCGGCCCAGCTATCCGGTGGACAGAAGCAGCGGGTGGGCATCGCGCGAGCGCTCGCCTCGGCGCCCGATGTGCTCCTCTGCGATGAGGCGACCAGTGCGCTGGACCCGGAGACCACCGAAGACATCCTGGCGCTGCTCGACCGGCTGAACCGCGAGCTGGGCCTCACCATCGTGCTGGTGACCCATGAGATGGATGTGGTGCGCCGCGTGTGCGATCGCGTCGCGGTGATGCGCGAAGGGCGCATCGTCGAGCTCGGGCCCGTGGCGCAGGTCTTCCTTCATCCGCAGGCAGCCGAGACGCGTGCGCTGGTGCGGGAGGCTGCCCCGCACGCTGAGGCGGTGATCGAAGGAGCGGTGCGTGCCCGGGTGGTGTTCGTCGGCGACACTGCGCTGCAGCCCGTGCTGAGCCGCATAGCGCGTGAATCCGGTGTGGATTTCGCCATCCTGTCGGGGCGGGTCGGCCGCTTGCGGCAGCAGGCCTATGGTGAACTGGACCTCGCGCTGTACGGTTCCGCGGCGGGCGGAGGCATCGCAGCGCTGCGCGCTGCGGGCCTGAGCGTCGAGCTGCTGCCATGAAGCTGGTCAATGTCGATCTGGCAGTGATCGCGCAGGCCACCGGCGATACGCTGGTGATGCTGGCGGCCGCGTTGCTGCTCACCGTGATGCTGGGGTTGCCGCTGGGCGTGGCGCTGTATGCCACCTCCCGCGGCCGCCTGCTGCAGAACCGTGCCGTGAACGCGACGCTGGCGCTGCTGGTGAACCTGCTGCGTTCGCTGCCGTTCATCATCCTGCTCATCGTCATGCTGCCGGTCACGGTGGCGCTGGTGGGCACCTCGCTGGGCGTGCTGGGCGCGATTCCGCCACTGGTGGCCGGAGCCGCGCCGTTTTATGCGCGGCTGGTCGAGACGGCGTTGCGCGAGGTGGACAAGGGCGTGGTGGAAGCCACCCAGGCAATGGGAGGCAGCCACTGGCAGATCATCACCCGCGTGCTGTTGCCGGAGGCACGGCCGGGTCTTGTCGCAGGCGCCACCGTGACGGCCGTCGCCTTGATTGGCTATACAGCCATGGCTGGCGTGGTCGGCGCGGGTGGGCTTGGTGATCTCGCCATCCGGTTCGGCTATCAACGTTTCCAGACGGACGTGATGGTGGTGACTGTGGTGCTGCTGCTCGTTATCGTGCAGCTGCTGCAGATGCTCGGCGACCGCTGGGTCGCGAGACTCTCCCATCACTGATACAGCCAAGGAGTACTCATGTTGCGTGTCCTGATCCTGTCGGCAGCGCTGGCGCTGGCCGCGTGTGGCCGTTCCGGCGGCGAGCACGACAGCAACCGGCTGCGGGTCGGCGCCACCGCCGTGCCGCATGCAGAGATCCTTGAACGGGCGAAGCCGCTGCTGGAGCAGCAGGGCGTGAAGCTGGAAGTGATCGTCTTCAATGATTACGTGCAGCCCAACACGCAGCTGGCGGAAGGGGGGCTCGACGCCAACTACTTCCAGACGAAGCCCTACCTGGACGAATTCAATACCGCGCGCGGCACGAAGCTCGTGACAGTCGCGGGGGTGCATGTCGAACCGCTGGGTGCCTACTCCAGGCGGCACAAGGCGCTGGCCGAGCTGCCCGACGGCGCCGAAATTGCACTGCCGAACGATGCCTCCAACACCGGGCGGGCGCTGCTGCTGCTGCAGCAGGCCGGACTCATCGGTCTGGGCAAAGGGCCCGACCCTCTGCAGACGGTGGCGGATGTCTCGACCAACCCGCGCGGCTTCCGGTTCCGTGAGCTCGAAGCGGCGACCTTGCCGCGCGTGCTGGAGCAGGTGGATCTGGCCGTCATCAATACCAACTATGCGCTGGATGCGAAGCTCAATCCGCGGCAGGACGCGCTGGTGCTGGAGGGTGCGGATAGTCCGTACATCAACTACCTGGTGGCGCGGCCCGAGAATGCAGCCGACCCGCGCATCCAGAAACTTGCCGCGATACTGACTGGCGAGGTCATCCGCGGCTACATCGACAGCACCTATTCCGGGGCCGTCATCCCCGCCAAGGCGCCGTGAGACCGTCTCGCTAGCAAAGCCATAACCTGCGGCTTGTACGGGATCCGCTGCCCGGGGCGTCCAGCAATCTTGCGACACCCTCGCGGCAGCCCGTCACAGTTGCCAGGCGGCGACATTGCGGCGGAGCGCGTGCTTGGCCGATCATCAACTGCATGACAGCCCACCGCCATCTTCTGCTGGCCGCCGCATTGGCATGCAACAGCATCGCCGCTTCCGCCGAAGAGGCCGCTCCGGCGCAGCGGGAACTGCTGCAGCCGCCGCGGTATACCATTCCCGGTCCCATCACCGACCGTCTGGCCGTCCGTGGCATTGTCCGTACCCAGGACATCTCAACTCGGGTCCGTTACGACGACGACGCAGGCGTGCCTGGAACCTTGCTGGCGGTCGAGGACCAGCTGGGCGTGCCGGACGCGCTGGACCAGGGCACTGCCGACCTCATGTTCCGCATGCGCGACCGGCATCGCATCCGTGTCGACTACCAGCAGCAGGTGCGCAACGGCGACACGGTCACCGCCATTCCCATCCGCTTCGGCGATGCCACTTACCTCGCCAGTGAGCGGGTGCTGACGCACCTGGACCTGCGCCGCTTTGGCATGACCTACACCTATTCGCTGGTGCGCAACGAGAAGTTCGAACTCGGTGCCGGCATTGGCATTCACCTGCTGCAGGCGCAGGGAGAGCTCGAGGCTCCCGCGCGTTTCGTGCGGGAGCAGGAGGACGTGGCGGGGGCGTTTCCGACGCTGGCCACGGACATGACATGGCAGTTCGCGCGCCGCCTGTCACTGAACGGTGTGGTGCAGTTCCTGGGCGGCAACGTCAACGATGTGAGTGCGGGTTATCTGGCCTGGAACGCGGACGTGCAGTTCCGCGCCTTCCGCAACCTTGCCGTCGGTGCCGGCTGGGCGATGACGCGCTATCGCATCGACAGCAGCAACGAAGACGCCTCTGGCTACTTCAGGCTGAAATACCAGGGCCCGCAGTTCTTCCTGCGCGTGAGTTACTGAGGGCGGACATAGGCGCGCACCAGCCGCTCCCAGATGCGCTCGGTCTGCGCGCCGGCGTAGCCGCGTGCCGCGAGCTGGGCCACGGCTTCCTGCTCGGTGATGCGCTGGTGCCGCGCCAGCAATGCCACAGCGCCGGCGGCCAGGCCGAAGCGCAGCGCGCGCGCCAGCGCCGTTTCGCCGGCCGTGGCCGGCGCAGACTGCGCATGCAGTGCCTCGCGGGTGCGCTCGGATAACCCCCAACTCTCGGCGATGCGTGCGGCGGTGACCGTGGCATTGGTTTCAAGACTGGTGGCGATGGCCGCGGCATCCGCCGGCAGGGCGGGTTGCCGGGCGTAGAGGTCGAGCAGCACGCGATACACCGCCAGGCTCCCCAGGCCATACAGCAGCGCCAGCAGGTGCGCGGCGAATGGATCGGCATCCTGGTTCCGCGCAGCCCAGGCCTCCGCGGCCGAGGCGCTGTACAGCGCGTGTTCCCAGGCGATGTCACCGAAGCGGCCCGAGGAGCGGCCACCCACGGCCGGCTTGATCATTGAACTGGCGATCAGCGTGCGCATGCCAGTGGTGCCCAGCAATGCTGCGGCGCGCTCCACGCTTTCCACGGGTGCGGTACTGACGCGATAAAGCGGGCCGTTGGCAGTGCGCAGCAGGCTGCCCGTCAGCTGTGGATCCTGCGAGATGATGCGCGACAGCGCGCGCAACGAGGCCTCCTCGTCATTGACGACCTCCAGCAGCTGCGTGAACAGAGCGGGCCGCTGTGGCGTGTAGCGCGGCTCGGTGCCCACGCGCGCGAACTCGCTGCTGGCCGCGAGCAACAGCTGGTTCTGTCCGGCATCGAGCCGGGCATGCAGGTCGGCGGCGCGCGCATCGCGCAGGCCCAGCGCATGTACCAGGCGTTGCAGGGGGAGCAGGGTCGCTGCCGGAGCTGCCGGAGCTGCCGGAGCTGTGGAGGCAGCGGACGCCGGTGCCGGGGCCGCGGCCGCTGCGACGATGTCCGACACGGTGGGGCGCTTCCTGCGCCAGAAAAACAGCGAAACCATGGACGGATAGTAGCCGCTTGCAGCTACAGCGTCTTGGCCTGGAACAGCGCCGGACCGGATTTGCCGTAGTACACCTCGTGGAACCCGAGGTGCTCATACAGATGCCGCGCTGTCACGTTGTCGGCCAGCACTTCCAGCGTCAACTTGCAGCAGCCTTCGGCGCGAGCCAGCGCCTCGGCTGCGGCGAGCAGGGCGCGGCCGGTGCCGCGGCCGCGATGTTCCGGCAGCACCGCCAGGTCATGGATGTTCAGCAGCGGCCGCGCATTGAACGTCGAGAAGCCGACGAAACCGACACATACCCCCACGGCGGCCGTGCCTTCAAAAGCCAGCCAGACGCGTGCCATCGGATGCGCCATCAAGCCCGGTATGAGCTGTTCGCGTGCATTTCCGGTCAATGGTTCGCCGCCGCCCAGAGGATCGCGCGCATAGGCATCGAGCAGTTGCACCACGGCCGCTGCATCCCGGGCATCGGCGAGATCAGCGCGTCGCACCTGCGCCTGCGGCCGCGCCGCGCCGGTGTCGAGGAAATCCACAATTGCCGTGATGGTGGCCGCATCACGCGTGAGGGTGCTGTGGCCAAGGCCGCGGGTGCTCAGCAGCCGCGCCGCGGGCATGGCCGCCTGCAGCTGCAGACTGTGGGCGTGCGGAATGAGGTCGTCGTCCTGGTCATGCACCAGCAGCAGCTGCCCTGGGATGCGCGTCAGGCCGGGCAGGGCGGCATAGTCTTCGGGCACCGCCTGGAACTTCCGCTTAAAACGCGCCAGCAGCAGCCGCTCCGCGGTGCCGGTGATGCCGAGCAGCGTGGTGAAGCCGCGCAGCAGGAAACGCGCGCCGGATGGCGTGCTGACCAGCGCGGTCGCGCGCAATCGGGAACTCCAGCCAGGTGCCGCGGTGGCGTGGCGGCTGGCAATGGCCAGCGCGCCCAGGGAATGCCCCACCAGCGCCTGCGGTGGCCCGAAGCGCGTCGCCACCGCATCCAGCGCAGCGATGAAGCGCGGCAGGCTCGAGTCACGGCCGGGCGACAGGCCATGGCCGGGCGCATCGAACGTGAACACATGCCAGCCCCTGGCCAGCAAGGCCGCGGCCAGATCAGTGAAGCGCGCCGCGCGCGAACTCCAGCCGTGCACGATGAGAGCGATGCGTGGCCCGCTGCCCCATTCCTGCACGGCGATGCGATCGGTGCCGGCGGCGATCAGGTGCTGGCGCGCGCGCGCCAGCATCGCGGCGTTCTCGGCGCGCACCGGCAGCCGGCTGGGCCGCAGGAACAGATGGAAGGCAAGCCGCGCGGCCAGCCGCGGACTTGCCTTCTGCAGTATCGCGAAGCCGCGTCGCAGCGTGGCGATGCGCGCAGGTGCAAGGTTTGGCAGGCGCTGCGGCAGGTCGTCGGTCACTGCCGCGCCCGTCTCAGCGCTGGCGTTCGCGCGCCACGGCGCGATAGCCGATATCGCGCCGGGCCTGCGCGCCGGCATAGTGCACGGCATCCACCTGCGCGTAGGCTTCACGCTGTGCCGCGGCCACCGTCTCGCCCAGGCCGACTGCGCAGAATACGCGCCCGCCGGCGGTCACCACGGCGCCGTCGCGCAGTGCCGTGCCGGCGTGGAACAGCTTGCCTGGCAGGGCTGCCGCCTCGTCGAGACCGCTGACTACATCGCCCCGGCGCACCTCTTCGGGATAGCCGTGCGCAGCCAGCACCACGCCCAGCGCGGCACGGGTATCCCAGCTGGCGGTTACAGTGTCCAGCTGTCCGGCCAGCGCCGCTTCGCACAGCACGGTGAGATCCGACTGCAGGCGCATCAGCACCGGCTGCGTCTCCGGATCGCCGAAGCGCACGTTGTACTCGATCACCTTCGGTGCGCCGCTGGCGTCGATCATCAGGCCCGCATACAGAAAACCGGTGAACGGCATGCCGTCGGTGGCGAGGCCCCGCACGGTGGGCTCGATCACTTCGCGCATGATGCGGGCGTGCACCGCTGCAGTGACCACCGGTGCCGGCGAATAGGCACCCATGCCGCCGGTGTTCGGGCCGGCATCGGCATCCAGCAGGCGCTTGTGATCCTGGCTGGTGGCCATGGGCAGCACATGCCGGCCATCGCACATCACGATGAAGCTGGCTTCCTCGCCTTCGAGGAATTCCTCGATGACGATCTCGGCGCCGGCCGCGCCGAAGCGCCCGTCCAGCATCGCGTCGGCGGCCGCCACGGCTTCCGTCGCGGTGCTGGCTATCACCACGCCCTTGCCGGCGGCGAGGCCGCTGGCTTTCACGACAATGGGCAGCGGCTGCGCCGCCAGCCAGGCGCGATCGAAATCCGCGCGGGTGAACCTGCGATAGCCGGCGGTCGGGATGCCATGCCGGATGAGGAATTCCTTGCTGAAGGCTTTCGAGCCTTCCAGCTGGGCCGCGGCGGCGGAAGGCCCGAAGCACGGCAGGCCACGGCGCTGGAAGACATCGACAATGCCTGCCACCAGCGGCACTTCGGGGCCGACGATGGTCAACGCCACGGCTTCGCGGGCGGCAAGGTCAGCCAGCGCCTCCAGTTGCTCGACCTGGATGGGCACATTGCGCACCCGCGGCTCCCGGGCCGTGCCGGCGTTGCCGGGCGCCACCAGCACCTCGCTGACACGTGGCGACTGCGCGCACTTCCAGGCCAGCGCATGTTCGCGCCCGCCGCCGCCGATCACCAGCACCTTGTAGGGTCCGCTTGCCATCGTGCGCTCAGTGCCGGAAATGGCGCATGCCGGTGAACAGCATGGCAAGGCCCGCCTCGTCGGCCGCGGCGATCACCTCGGCATCGCGCATCGAGCCGCCCGGCTGGATGACGGCCGTGACGCCCTGCCGGGCGGCGATGTCCACGCCATCTCGAAACGGGAAGAAGGCATCCGAGGCCATCACCGCGCCCTGCACCGTGAGTCCGGCATCCTCCGCCTTGATGGCGCCGATGCGGCTGGAATAGACGCGGCTCATCTGCCCGGCACCGATGCCCACCGTGGCTTCATCGCGTGCGAATACGATGGCGTTCGACTTCACGAATTTGCACACCCGCCAGGCGAAGGCCAGATCGCGGCGCTCCTGCGGCGAGGGCTGGCGCGCGGTCACGCATTTCAGCCCCTGCACGTCGACCACCCCGGCATCGCGCTCCTGCACCAGTACGCCACCGCCCACGCTGCGCAGTTCACGCTCGGCGCGCGCGCGCGGCTGCAGGGGGCCGGTGAGCAGCACCCGCACATTGGGCTTGCTGGCCAGCGCCTGCGCGGCGCCCGGCAGCAGCTCCGGCGCCACCAGCACTTCGACGAACTGCCGCTCGAGGATCAGCCGCGCGGTGGCGGCATCCAGCGGGCGGTTGAAGGCGATGATGCCGCCGAACGCCGAGGTGGGGTCCGTGCGATAGGCCAGTTCATAGGCGGCGCCGATCGATGCCGCGGCCGCGACCCCACAGGGATTGGCATGCTTGACGATCACGCAGGCGTCCGTCTCGAATTGCCGCACGCATTCCAGCGCGGTGTCGGCATCGGCGATGTTGTTGAACGAGAGTTCCTTGCCCTGCGCGAAGCGGGCCCCGCCAATGCTGTCCGGCGCCGTGCCGGGCGCGCGGTAGAAGGCAGCCCGCTGGTGCGGGTTCTCGCCATACCGCAATGACGAGGCCCGGGTCAGCCCCACGCCCAGCTGCGCCGGAAACGGGTCGGTGGCCAGCTGCTGCTGCCGCGCCAGGTAATCCGCCACCAGCGAGTCGTAGGCCGCCGTGTGCGCGAAAGCCCGCGCCGCCAGGCGTGCGCGGAACGGCAGGCGCGTCGTGCCCCCGTTGGCAGCCAGCTCGCCCAGCAGCTCGGGGTAGTCCGCCGGATCCACCACCACGGTGACGTCGGCGTGGTTCTTGGCGGCGCCGCGCAGCATCGCCGGGCCGCCCACGTCGATGTTCTCGATGGCCTGGTCATGGCTGACATCCGGCTTGGCGATGGTGGCGGCGAACGGGTAGAGGTTCACCACCAGCAGGTCGATGGGCAGGATACCCTCGCGCGCCATCACCGCCTCGTCCACCCC
>JBEVNO010000040.1:0-37320 GCA_040508085.1 Steroidobacteraceae bacterium | reverse complement strand
CCGGGCGCCATCGCGGTGGCGCAGACCCTGGTTGAGCGCAATGCATCGCACCGCGTGCTGGAAAAGCTGGGTTTCGACTGCATCGGCACCATCGGGAATGCGGATGACGTTGTGCTCGAATGGCAGCGCCCTGCCGCCTAGGGCGGTGCGGGCCTGCACTGCGGGGCATCTGCGCATGCGAGGCGCACTGGTGCCATTGACACCGGACGGCATGTTTCGCGCCATACTCAGGGAGCGTCGCAGCCTGTGAATGCAGAGCAGCCAGTGCCCGAAGACCGCGTCCGCCCCAACCTGGACCACATGGACTACGTCGGCTTCTGGGCACGCGTTGGCGCCTCGCTGCTCGACACCGTCATCCTGCTGATCATCACCACGCCGCCGCTGCTGTGGATCTACGGCTGGGAACACTTCCTCGATCCGGGGAAGCCGCTGATCGCAGGCCCGGCCGAGTTCTTGATCTCCTGGGTGTTCCCGGCCGCGATGGTGCTGTGGTTCTGGCTGCGCAAGGAGGCTACGCCCGGCAAGATGGTCATCGGCGCCCATGTCGTGGACGCCACCACTGGCGGGCCGATGAGCTTGTCGCAGGCGGCAGTGCGCTACCTGGGTTACTTCGTCGCGACGCTGCCCCTGCTGCTGGGTTTCTTCTGGGTGGCATTCGACGCTCGCAAGCAGGGCTGGCACGACAAGATGGCCAACACCGTTGTCGTACGCGCCAGAAAGCGGGGCCCGCACAAGGTGGAGTTCACCCGGTAGGGCCCGGCGCCTTCAGCCCGCCGCCTGCAGCTCCGCATACAGCCAGCGCACGAACTGCTCCGTCGTCTCCTCTTCGCCCTGCCGCACCTTGGCGTCGAACTCTGCAGTGGGCTTGGTGGCCAGCACCTCCTCGACCGTCCTGCCCTGTTTCACCAGCGGCGCGATGCGGTCGCGCATGGCCAGGATCATGTCGCGCTGCTCGATCAGGCCGTTGCGATCGGTGATCGGGCCATGCCCCGGCACCACGCGGGTCTTCGGCCCGGCCTTGCCGATGGTTTCGCCGAGGCCTGCCAGCAGCCCGGCCAGCGAGCCACCGCCGCGGCGATCCACGCGCGGGTAACCCTCGGTGCGGAAGTAGTCGCCCGTGGCCAGCACATCCACGGTCGGGAAGTAGATCAGCGTATCGCCATCGGTATGCGCGGCGCGGATCGGGATGAGCTGCACATCCTCACCATTCATGTGAATGGTGACGGGGTTGTCGTAGGTGACTACAGGCAGCGCCAGCGCCGCTGCCGGACGGCCGGGCTGGCCATTGGCGGAAGGATTCGGATGCGCCATGCGCCAGCGCAGCTGGTCGCGGCTGAAGATCACCGCGCCCTGCTTCGCGAAGCTCTCGTTGCCACTGGTGTGGTCGCTGTGCAGATGGGTGTTCACCAGGAAGCGCACCGGCTTGTCCGAGATCTTGCGGATGGCCGCCACCAGCTTGTCGTTGACCTGCGCGAACTGGCCATCGACCAGCAGCACGCCATCGGGGCCCGACAGCATCAGCACCGTGCCGATCACCGGACCATTGATGCCCTCCAGCGTGTGGAAATTGTCGGCGAGCCTGGTGGTGCGGATCTGCACCTTGCTGTAATCGGCGGGCGGCTGCTGCGCGGGCAGCGCGCTGCTGCCACCGAGGAGGGCCAGGGCGAGCAGTGAACGAATGCGAATCATGGAATCTCCGGGGAAACTTGCTGAAGCAGACAGGGCGCGGGCATTCTTGCCCGCCACGGGCGCGCGATCCAGCGGCAAAGCTGTTCCATGCTTTAGGGAGAATTATGAGAGGCGGCATTTTCTGATTCGCGCAGCAGTACCCGCCGACTACTCGCGCATCCTCGCTCTCAACGAGGAATTCGTGCGCTTCCTGAGCCCGCTGACCCCGGCGCGCCTGGTGGAGCTGGACGAGGCGACCGAGCTGAGTCTGGTCGTGGAGCATGAGGGCGTCGTGGCCGCCTTCCTGCTGGCCTTCCGCGAGGGCGCCGCCTACGACAGCGTCAACTACCGCTGGTTCGGACAGCGCTATGCCTCGTTCCTCTATATCGATCGGGTGGTCATCAGTGCTGCGCTGCAGGGACAGGGCGTGGGCTCGGCGCTGTACCGGCATGTGGTCGCGCATGCCACTGCAGCGCAGGTGCCATGGGTGACCTGCGAGATCGACATCGAACCGCCCAACCCGGTTTCCGTCCGCTTCCACCAGCGACTGGGCTTTCGCGAAGTGGGCCGGCAGACGGTACCCGGCGGCAAGCAAGTGTCGCTGCAGGCATTCGCCACCGCACTGCCAGTGGCGGTGGATCCGGCCTCACCTGGTGCAGTGCGGCTGCTGGCGCTCTCCGATGCCTACATGCAGGCGCTCTACCCACCTGAGAGCAACCATCTGGAAAGCGCCGCAGCACTGAGCGGGCCCCGCGCCCGCTTCATCGGCATCCATGCGGATGGCGAACTGGTGGCCTGTGGTGCCGTGAAGCTGATGGACGATGACGGCCGCTACGGCGAGATCAAACGCGTGTTCGTGCTGGATTCGCATCGCGGGCTGGGTCTGTCACGCCGCATCATGAACAGCCTCGAGAGCCTGTTGCGGCGCGAGGGCTACCCCTTGGCGAGGCTCGAGACCGGCATCGCCCAGCCCGAGGCGCTCGGCCTGTACCGTGCTCTGGGCTATGTCGAGCGTTCGCCATTCGGCAGCTACGCGCCCGACCCGCTGAGCGTGTTCATGGAAAAGCAGCTGCTGCCATAGCCATTGCGGGCCGGGGCGGCGGGGGTGCATCCTGCGGCTCACGGTGGCCCGGGAAAAGGAGCCGCCGACACAACAATAGCGAGGGGAACATGCGTAGATTGATTCTGGCCGCCATGCTTGCCGTCATCCTGCCGAGCGGCGCGGGCATCGTGAACGCCGCCGCGTTGACGGTGGATGACATCGAAAAGAAACCCGCCAAGGAGATCGAGGCGAACCTCCCGGATTCACATCCGATGGCGTACTTCGCCTATGCGATCAAGTTGTTCAAGGCCAAGAAGTACGACCCGGCCGTACAGTGGTTCTACGTGGGCCAGATCCGCTACCGCCAGTACCTGCTGGCCAATCCGGAGCTGCCCGCGACCGGTGACCCGGCGCAGTACAAGGATATTGTCGAAGGCGGCTTCGGCAAGGCCGTATCCGATTACAGCGGCGGCAATGTGCGGATCTGGACGCAGACCATCGACGATGCGCTCGCCTGGGACCAGAAGAGCCCGAACAACTCGGTGTCGAAGGAGACTTACGCGGCGCAATGGCAGCAGGCGCGCGCCGAAGTCACCAAGGAGCGCGACCGGATCAAGAAATCCGAAGCGCAGATCAAGGCCGAACGGGCTTCACAGGGCCTGACCGACCGCTGATGGCTGGCTGGCCGGCCTCAGCGCGGCTGCTGGGGCTGGCCTGCTGGTTCGCGGAAGAACAGCGCGAACAGCAGCAGCACCACGAAGGCCATGACTGCAGGCACCGTCCAGATGGCCTGCCACAAATGTCGCGTGCCGGCGTCCGCCGCCACGGTGTAGTGGGCCACCACCGCGCCCGCGGCCCACGAGCCGATCAACTGGCCCACGCCATAGGTGACCACGTGGATGAACCCCTGCGCAGCCGCCCGCTGCACACGCGGCACGGCTCGGTCCACGTAGATCTGCCCCGTCACGAAGAAGAAATCGAAGCACACGCCGTGCAGGATGATGCCGGCATACAGCAGCGACACCAGCGCACCGTTGTTGCCATAGGCGAACAGCACATAGCGCAATACCCAGGCGGCCATGCCCACCAGCAGCATCTTCTTCACGCCGAGGCGAGCGAAGAAGAACGGGATCAGCACTAGGAACATCACTTCGGAGGCCTGCCCCAGTGTCATCTTGCTGGCCGCGTTCTGCATGCCGGCTTCGTTCAGGAAGGCATTGGCGAAGCTGTAATAGAACGACAGCGGGATGCATATCAGCAGCGAACCCAGCACGAAGATGGTGAAAGAGCGGTCCTTCATCAGTGACAGCGTCTCCAGGCCGAGCGCCTGCGCAAGAGTCGGCTTGCGGCCGGCGGCCGACGGCGGCGTCGATGGCAGCGTGAAGGCATACACACCCAGCAGCAGCGAGATCGCCGCGCCGATACGCAGTGGCAGGTTGGTGGGCTCGATGGAATGACCCAGCAGCTTCGGCGCCAGCCATCCCACCACCAGCCCCACCACGATCCAGCCGAAGGTGCCGAAGGCCCGGATCAACCCGAACTGCCGGCCCGGGTCTGTCATCTGGTGGAAGGAGATGGCGTTGGCAAGGCCGAGCGTCGGCATGTAGCAGACCGCATAGGCGAGCAGCGCCCAGAAGAAGGCCGTGGGTTCGGTGATGGTGGAGATCCACCACAACAACACCGCGCCCACCAGGTGCAGCAGACCCAGCACCTTCTGCGCCTGAAAGAAACGGTCAGCCACTGCACCGGCAATGACCGGTGCCAGAATCGCGCCCCAGTTCATCGTGCTGTAGGCGGCGCCGACCTGCAGACCGTCGAAACCGATGGCCAGCAGATAAGTGCTCAACGTGACGAACCACGAACCCCACAGCGCAAACTGCAGGAACATCATCACCGACAGTTTGGTGCGGACCGCTGGCTGCATCGACCCCTCTCCCCATCGTGGCCGGCGGCCAGTGTTATCGTTATCCTGATCAGTCTAAACAAATTCATCGGGGGAGACGACATGAACGACCGGCGCTCATTCCTGGGGCTGATGGGCATGGCCGCAGGCGCTGGCATGCTCGGTTCGCTGCCCGCTGCGCCGGCTCTGTCTGCAGCTGCGCAGAAGCCCTGGTTCTCCATCTCGCTGGCCGAGTGGTCGTACAACCGCTCGCTGTTTGGCAAGCAGATGACCAACCTCGATTTCCCGGTCAGGGCACGCCGCGACCACGGCATCGACGTGGTCGAATACGTGAACACCTTCTTCAAGGACAAAGCCGAGGACCAGACCTATCTGGCTGACCTGAAGAAGCGCTGCGATGACAACGGCGTGAAGAGTGGCTTGATCATGGTGGACGCCGAAGGCGCCATCGGCGATGCGGACCCGGCAGCGCGCACCAAGGCAGTGGAGAACCACTACAAGTGGGTGGCCGCTGCGAAGTATCTCGGCTGCCACTCGATCCGCGTCAATGCGCAATCCTCCGGCACATGGGGCGCGCAGCTGGATTACGCCACGGATGGACTGCGCCGGCTGGGTGAATTCGGTGCCCAGCAGGGGCTCAATGTGATCGTCGAGAACCACGGCGGCACATCCAGCCATGGCAAATGGCTGGCGCTGGTGATCGAACGCGTCGGCCTGCCCAATGTCGGCACGCTGCCGGACTTCGGCAACTTCACCATCGAGAAGGGCAGGCTCTACGACCGCTACCTGGGCGTGGCGGAACTGATGCCCTTTGCCAAGGGCGTCTCGGCCAAGAGCTATGCTTTCGATGCCAGGGGCGAGGAAACCACCATCGATTACAAGCGCGCCCTCACCCTGGTGCGCGATGCCGGTTACCGCGGCTACATCGGCATCGAGTTCGAAGGCCGCGACATCGATGAGGATGCGGGCATCCGCGCCACCAAGCGGCTGCTGGAGCGGGTGCGCAACGAGCTGGAGAAAGGCTCGTGAGGCCCCGCCTGCTGCAGTGGGGCGGTGGCCTGCTGGTAATCGGCACGCTTCATGCCCCGGCGTTTGCTGCTACGTCCGAACAGGCGCGCTGCGCGGCGCTGGCGCAATTCCAGGCACCCGGCATATCGCTGCAAATCAGCGCCGCCGCATTGCAGCCTGCGGGGACATTGCCGGGCATGCCCGGGGCGGCTCCCGTCGCCGTGCCCGCGCACTGTCGCGTGGACGGCCAGTTCGATGCCCGCACCGGCACGGACGGCAAGCCCTATGCCATTCGTTTCGCAGTGGCAATGCCGGTGCAGTGGAACGGTCGCTTCCTGATGCAAGGTGGCGGCGGACTCAATGGCTCCGTTGGCGCGCCATTGGGTGCGACTGCAGCCGGCGACCAGAACGCACTGGCCCGGGGCTTTGCGGTGGCCAGCACCGATTCGGGCCATGCAGGTTCGGTGTTTGACGGGGCTTTCTTTGCCGACCAGCAAGCCGCGCTGGATTTCCTCTATCAGGCGGTGCCCAAAGTCACCGCCGTAGCAAAGCAGGTGGTGAAGGGCTACTACGGCAGCTCCGCGCACCACGCCTACTTCGTAGGATGCTCCACCGGCGGTCGCGAGGCGATGATGATGTCGCAGCGCTTTCCGGATTATTTCGATGGCATCGTGGCCGGCGCGCCGGCCATGCGCACGAATTTCTCAAACCTTGGCCTGCGCTGGGTGGCTACGGCGCTTAACGGCGTCGCACCCCGCGACCCAAAGGGTATGCCACAGACCCGCCTGGCCCTCAGCGACAATGATCGCAAGCTGATCATTGACGGGGTGCTTGCCGCTTGCGATGCGCAGGACGGCGCAAAGGATGGTCTGGTGTTCGCGCCCCAGAGCTGCGGCTTCGACCCGGCGACGCTGTCCTGCAAGGGCGGCACCAAGACCGAAGGCTGTCTCACTGCGGCCCAGATCGAAGCTGTGAAGAAGGCCATGGCCGGACCGAAGACCGCGGATGGCCGCCAGGTGTATCCAGGCTTCCTGTATGACACAGGCATCGCCACTACACGCGGCCTGCCCGGCCCGCTTGCAGGTCCCATGATTCCGGAGGGCGCGCCGGCCGGGATGAGCATCGATGTGGATGCCGAGTCCGCGCGTGCCAACGATGCGCGCTCGATGGTCGGCGACACGCACGCCTGGACCAACCTGGGAACGTTCCGCGATCGGGGCGGGAAGCTCATCTTCTTCCACGGCGTCAGTGACCCGTGGTTCTCGGCCATCGATACGCTGCAGTATTACGAGCGGCTGGCAAAGGACAGTCCGGCACCGATCCAAGACTGGAGTCGCCTGTTCCTCGTGCCTGGCATGGGACACTGCTCGGGCGGCGAGGCCACGCTCGACCGCTTCGACATGGTCGATGCCATTGTGAAATGGGTCGAACAGCGCCAGGCGCCGGATGCGGTGATTGCAACCGGCGCCTCGATGCCCGGACAGAGCAGGCCGCTGTGCCCGGTGCCCAAGGTTACGCGCTACGGCGGCAGCGGCGATGCCAGCAGTGCAGCCAGCTACCGCTGCGAATGATCAGGGCGCAGCCAGCTTGTCGCCCGTATAGGGGTTGAAGTTGTAGTTGCCCGGAAACTGCTCGCCCGTCTTGCGGTCGCTGCGCTTCGGCAACAAGCTGCCCAGTGGCAGTCGCCAGGTCGCCGTCTGGTCATACAGTTTCACGGTGAAATTGCCGGCCTTGGCGGCATCGAGCAATGGCTTGCCATCAACCTTGGCGGGGAACACCACGAACTCCAGATTCTCGCCCAGCTGGCCCACCATGGAAGCCATGGCCGGCTTCAATTGCGCGAGCAGCAGCTGGGCCACTGGCGAGAGCTGATCGGGAGGCAGTGGTTCGAGCTTCTTCCCATCCACGTCCACGCTCAGGTTCTTCAGCAACTCGTCCTTGGATACCCCGTCGGTGATGCCGGTCAGGCCCGCCGTGGCGCGCATCATCGCAAGCATGGTGTAGTCGCCGAAGGTGGTCAGTATCTGGTCGCGCGCCGCCGCTGGAATGGCGGCATTGGACTTCATGCTCTCTTCCCAGAACTGGTGCGGCAGCCACCACACCAGCTGCACGATGCCATCGGCGGTAGTCACGCGCTGGGTCTCCATCACCAGCTGCTGCAGATCGGCCGCGCGCGCACTGCCCCACAGTGACAGCGTGCCAATCAATGCGGCGAATGCCCGACGCCTGCTTCCTTGCTTCAACATCGCTGTTCCCTCACCTTCTCGTCACGGTATAGCCCTTGCGGCGCAACAGTTCGACCAGCCCCTGCTCGCCCACCATATGCAGCGCACCGGTGACAACCAGGTAGTCGTCCGCCGGATCCGCCAGCATCTGCTCGAGGCGCGGCAACCAGTTGCGGTTGCGGTCCACCACGATGCGCTGGAACAGCTCGGGCATTTCGGCATCGCCCTTGCGCAGCAGGGCCTCGAGCGCTTGCAGATCGCCGCGCCGCCATGCCGCGGTGATCTCCTGCAGCTCGCTGGCGCTGGCGTCTTCATCCAGCGTGGCGGCGAGAAACTCGCGCTGCTCGTCCATCGACATGGCGCTCAGGAAGGAGAGCTGCTGCGTCAATGTCTCCAGGCCCACGATGGGCTTGCCGTCGCGTTGCGCGCGCGCTGCTATCTGGAAATCGACCCCATCCTGGGCGCTGTAACCGGCCTTGCCCAGCCGCAGCTCGCTGATCATGGTCGCCACGAACCAGGGCTGCATGCCGGCCAGGAACGAGGCGTCGAGGCCCAGCTCCTTCGCCGCCACCTGCACACGCTGATGCAACGCCGGCCCCAGCACGGCTGGGAGGGTCTGGCCGGCGGGCAGCATCTGGTGCGCCATCGCCGGCGGCGTGAGCATCTCCGCTGCGGCCGCGAACAGGTCCAGCTCCTCGACGATCTTCTCGGCATCGGCATACGCCGCTTCGGTCACCGGCGGCAGCGCGTGGTCGTTCGCATGCAGCACGTGCACCGAGCCCAGCAGATAGACGGTGTTGTGCGCCCCGGCTACCTCCCAGAACACATGTGCGCCGTCATCGGCGCGCGCGGCGCCGCCCAGCAGCGTGAGCAGGGCGGCGCAGCAGGCCGCCAGGCGGGCAGTCAGGCGAAGGAGCGTCGGCATGCGGCCATGTTAGCCCGCCGCCCCGACGCTCGTGCGGCTATGCCGCGATGCTGGATGCCTCGGCAGTGATGGCCGGCGACACCGGCGTGCGCATCATGTGCTCGAAGGCACCCAGCGCCGCCTTGGAGCCTTCGCCCATGGCGATCACGATCTGCTTGTAGGGCACGGTGGTGCAATCCCCCGCGGCGAACACACCCTCGACGGAGGTCTGCCCGCGCGCGTCCACTTCCACTTCGCCGTGCTTGCTCAGTGCCATCGTGCCCTTGAGCCAGTCGGTGTTGGGCACCAGCCCGATCTGCACGAACACTCCCGCGAGTGTGATTTCGCGGGCAAGGCCCGTGGCGCGCTCGGTGTAACGCAGCGCGATGACCTTCTGGCCATCACCTACCACCTCGGTGGTCTGCGCGCCGGTGAGAATGGTGACGTTGTGCAGGCTGCGCAGGCGATCCACCAGCACGGCATCGGCGCGCAGCTTGTCGCCGAATTCGATCAGCGTCACATGCTGCACGATGCCGGCCAGGTCGATGGCGGCCTCGACGCCGGAGTTGCCGCCGCCCACCACGGCCACGGGCCTGCCCTTGAACAGCGGGCCATCGCAATGCGGACAGTAGGCGACGCCACGGTTGCGATATTCCTTTTCGCCCGTCACGCCCAGTTCGCGCCAGCGCGCGCCGGTGGCGACGATCACGGAGCGCGCCTCCAGCTCTGCGCCGCCTTCGAAGCGCACCTTGTTGAGAGCGCCCGGAACCAGCGATTCGGCACGCTGCAGGTTGAAGACTGTGATGCCGTTGGCCTTCACGTTTTCTTCCAGCGCACGGGCCAGCTGCGGGCCCTCGGTGTGCGGCACCGAGATCAGGTTCTCGATGCCCAGCGTATCCAGCACCTGGCCACCGAAACGTTCGGCCGCCACTGCCACGCGGATGCCCTTGCGCGCCGCATAGATGGCCGCCGTCGCGCCGGCCGGCCCACCACCCACGATCAGCATGTCGTAGGGTGCTTCGGCATTCATCTGGGCCGCGACGCGGCCTGCGGCGCTGGTGTCGAGCTTGGCGAGGATCTGCTCCGCATCCATGCGGCCCTGCCCGAACTGTTGCCCGTTCAGATAGACGGTGGGCACGGACATGATCTTGAGGTCGGTGACTTCGCGCTCGAACAGCGAGCCATCCACCATGGTGTGGCGGACGCGCGGATTGAGCACCGACATCAGGTTGAGCGCCTGGACCACATCGGGGCAGTTCTGGCAGGTCAATGAAATATAGGTGGTGAACTCGAAGTCGCCTTCGAGGCCACGGATCTGGTCGATGACGGCCTGCTCCACGCGCGGCGGATATCCGCCCACCTGCAGCAGCGCCAGCACCAGTGAGGTGAATTCGTGTCCCATCGGCAGCCCCGCGAATGTCACGCGGGGCGCCTCACCGGGACGGGCCAGCGCGAAACTGGGCACGCGCTGGCCTGTCGTGTCATCGGCGGCCGCAACGCGGCTCACCGACACGAGGGAGCTCAACGAAGCGATGTCTGCCAGCAGCGAGAGCATCTCGCCCGAGGCCTGGCTCTCGTCCACCCGCGCCGTGATCTCCACGGGCGCGGTGAGGCGTTGCAGATAGGCGCCGAGTTGCGATTTCATCTCTGGTTCAAGCATCACATCGCTCCTTAAAATTGCTCCACTCGTCCGCTGGCTTCAGATCTTGCCAACGAGGTCCAGCGACGGCTTCAGCGTCGACTGGCCCGGGGTCCAGCTCGCCGGGCACACTTCGCCCGGATGCGAAGCCACGTACTGCGCGGCCTGCACCTTGCGCAGCAGTTCCTTGGCGTCGCGGCCGATGCCGTTGTCATGCACTTCGATGACCTTGATCTTGCCTTCCGGATTGATGATGAAGGTGCCACGGTAGGCCAGGCCTTCCTCCTCGATCAGCACCTCGAAGGCACGCGACAGCTGCGTGGTCGGGTCGGCGATCAGGGGGTACTGCACCTTCTTGATGGTGTCGGACGTGTCGTGCCAGGCCTTGTGGGTGAAATGGGTGTCGGTCGAAACGCCGTAGATCTCCACGCCCAGCTTCTTGAACTCGGCGTAGTTGTCGGCGAGGTCGCCCAGTTCGGTGGGGCAGACGAAGGTGAAATCGGCCGGGTAGAACACGAAGACCGACCACTTGCCCTTCAGGTCAGCGTCGGAAACGGTGATGAACTTGCCATTGTGATAGGCCTGCGCCGTGAACGGCTTCACCGCGGTATTGATCAGGGACATGGTCGAACCTCTCAGTTGGTTGCTCAGACAGTGAACACGGAGAATACGGGGCATCGGCCCCGCGTGATAGTCAATTATCTCGATGAGTTCGATAGATAAGGTCTATCGACAGGAAATCCAGCCCGCGCGCCGGCGAGGCGCGTCAGGCGCGCTGCACGCCGGGGATCCCAGCCTCCACGACAAAGGACCCGCCGCTGCCGCGTGGCGAGTCGGCCCGGGTGGAATCGGCGACCGTCACCAGATCCACCTGCAGCTGCCGCTCCGAGAGGGTCAGCGACAGGTAGCCGCGCGAGCGGCCCTCGAACAGCTGCACGCAGGGATTTTCGGCCTTCCATACATCAAGGATGGGTTGCGCCAGGGAATCGGAGGAGATCGAGGTGCCGGCGAGCTCGCAGGCCACCACCGGCGTCTCTGGCCGCTCCGGCACGGCATTGATGTTGGCCATGATGTAGGCGTGGATGTCCCCGGAAAGAATCACCGGGTTCGGGCAGCGGGCCTGCTGCAGCAGGTCGACGAACCGTTGCCGCGCCGCCGGATAGCCGGACCACGAATCCGTCCAGTAGCTGTGCTCCGCGCCGGCCTTCTGGTCGGTATAGGAGAATGGCGTGCCCTGGCCAAGCAGGGTCCAGCGCGCGGCGCTGCCGCGCAGGCCCCGCGCCAGCCATTGCTCCTGCACGGCGCCCAGCATGGTGCGCGCCGGCTCGAGCCGCTCGGCGCAGTCATCCCCCACCTGGTTGCCGCCCATGGTGGGCGGCCGCCCGCAGGCTTCGGCGGAGCGGTACTGCCGCTGGTCGAGCACATGCAGCGTGGCGAGGCGCCCGATGTGGTGGCGCGCAAAGACCGGCATCGCGCCATTCACCGGCGCCATGGTCGCGGGCACGGGCATGTGCTCGAACCAGGACTGGTAGGCCGCGGCCCGCATGGCGAGAAAGGTGGCCGGGTCTTCCTGCTGGCCGGGATGCACGCCGGCATAGTCGTTCTGCACTTCGTGGTCATCCCACATCACCAGCCACGGGGCGGCGGCATGTGCGGCCTGCAGTGCCGGGTCGAGCTGGTACAGCGCATAGCGCTGGCGGAACTCGGCCACCGTGCGGGGCACGCCGCCGCTGTGGCGGCGTACCTGGCTCATGCGCGACACGCTCTCGTAGATGTAGTCGCCCAGAAAGAGGATCAGGTCGGGCGCATCGGCGGCGGCATGACGCCACGCCGCATACTGGGCCTGCTCATAGTGCTGGCAGCTGGCGACGACCAGGCGCAGCGCATCCACCTGTGCCTGTGGATCAGGCAGCGTACGGGTGCGACCTGCGGCGCTGGCATGCGCCCCGAGCATGAAGCGGTACCAGTAATCACGCGCCGGCCGCAGGCCCGGCACGGTGAGATGCACGCTGTGGCCGTGGCGCGCGCTGGCGATGGCACGGCCGCGCGCCACGATCTGGCGGAAGCCCTGGTCCGCGGCTACTTCATAACGCAGCGACCAGTCCTGCGGCGGCAGTCCACCGTCGGGCTGATCCGGCTGCGGCGCGAGCCGCGTCCACAGCACCACGGAACGATGGGTCGGGAAGCCGGAGGAGACGCCGAGCCGGAATGGATAGTCCGCGATGGCGCGTTCAGCCGGGGCAGCTGCCAGCACCCCCGGCAGGGCCGCACCCCCACCCAGCGCGGCCAGGGCTTTCAGCACATCACGACGTTGGTTCGGCAATGAGGCCTCCTCGTGGAAGCCTCGAAGATTAGCAGCTGGCGGTGACCGTCCCGGGTCAGATCAGCAGTTGTGCCGCACTAGGCATCGTCGTCCACTCCGAGGGTACCGATCTCGACCTGCATGCCCAGCACCTCCACCGGCGCCACCTCCGGTGCCTGGTCGACGCTCTTCAGGCGCCGGTTCAATACATTGCTGCGCGTCTGGGCCTTCTCGATGCTGCTGGTGGCTTCCTCGAGTTTCTTCTTGGTGTGCGCAAGCGCCTCGCCGAACTTGGAGAACTCGCTCTTGATGCCACCCAGCACCTGCCACACCTCGGACGAACGCTTTTCGATGGCCAGCGTGCGGAAGCCCATCTGCAGGCTGTTCAGCATGGCGGCCAGCGTGGTGGGCCCGGAGAGCACCACCTTGCATTCGCGTTGCAGCCAGTCGGCCAGACCCGGTCGGCGCAGCACCTCGGCGTAGAGACCTTCGGTGGAGAGATACAGCACCGCGAAATCGGTGGTGTGTGGCGGCTCGACGTACTTGTCGCGGATCGATTTGCCCTCGCCGCGGATGCGCATCTCCAGCGCCTTGCCCGCCTCCTCGACGGCGGGCAGGTCGGCGCGTTCCTGCGCCTCCATCAGCCGCTGGTAATCCTCCAGCGGGAACTTGGCATCGATGGGCAGGTAGAAGGCGTGGTCGCTGGATTTGCCCGGCATCTTCAACGCGAACTCCACCCGCGCCGCGCTGCCGGGCCGCGTTGCCACGTTCTTCTCGTACTGGTCGCTGGTCAGGATCTGGTCGAGCAGGTTCTCCAGCTGCACCTCGCCCCAGGTGCCACGGGTCTTGATGTTGGTGAGCACCTTGCGCAGGTCGCCCACGCCGGTGGCCAGCGACTGCATCTCGCCCAGGCCACGATGCACCTGCTCGAGCCGGTCGCTGACCAGCTTGAAGGATTCGCCCAGCCGCTGCTCCAGCGTGGCATGCAGCTTTTCATCCACGGTGATGCGGATGGCCTCCAGCTTCTCGCTGTTCTCCTGGCGGATGGCGCCCAGCTCGGCCTTCAGCGCCGCATCGACCGAGGCCTTCAGTTCCTTCACCTGTTCGGACACCGTGACCAGCGTCTGCTGGGCGGTGCGGTTCAGCGCCGCAGCACTGTCGGTGGTACGCGTGATGATCTCGGAGAGCTTCTTGTCATTGCCCTCGCGCAGCGCCGTCATGTCGCGCCGCTGGCGCTCGTCATGCGCGGCCAGCGTCTGTTGCAGGCCGTCGCCCAGACGCGCCTGGCTTTCGACGATCACGCCCTGGCGCCCCTGCAGTTCGGCGAACTCGGATGCAACCCGCGTTACTGCGTCCCTGGTGTCCTTCACGTGGAACACGGCCTCGGCAATGGGATGCGTGGCCGCGTGCAGGTCCGGCAGCTGCTGCTCGAGCGCGGCCAGCCGCCGGCCCAGCGGCAACAGCAATGCCAGCACGACCACCACCAGCAGGATGGTCAGCAATCCCAGCGCCACCAGCGCGATCATCATGGAGCCTGCCGCCACTTACTGCCGCTCGGCAGCGCTCGCATCACGCAGCGCCTTGAACTCGGCGCCGTCCTTCCACGCCGGCCATTCGCGCGACTCGGCGAGGCGATGGCCCAGTGCATACAGCAGCTTTGCGTCCTCCACGATGCCATCGCTGCGCCACTCGGCGCCGATCTGGTCAGAGGGCGCGTGGTAGTGCTTGTCGCGATAGGCGTCTTCCCATGCCGTGCCAGCCTCGGTGCCGCCCTCGACGAGGTTGTCGCCACTGCCGAAGGAGATGGCGGGCACGCCGCGCTTGGCCAGCGAGAAATGATCGGAGCGGAAGAAGTAGCCGGCTTCGGGATGGCTGTCCGGCGAGTACTCGCGCTGCAGCTTCCTGCCTTCCTCCACCAGCATGTCCTGCAGCGTCAGTGGGGCATCGCCGGAGGTGGTGAAGTTCTTCGCGGGAGCGGTGGGGCTGGGGGCATCGGTGTTGAGGTTGGCAACAGTCTTCGCCAGCGGATACACCGGATTGGAACCGTAGTACTCCGAACCAAGCAGGCCCTGCTCCTCCGCCGTCACCCACAGGAAGGCCAGCGAGCGCCGGGTGCGCGGCGACTTGGCGAAAGTGCGCGCAATCTCCAGCAGTTGGGCGCTGCCGGCTGCGTTGTCGACCGCACCGTTGTAGATGTTGTCGCCGGTAGCGTCCGGCTCACCCACGCCGAGATGATCCCAATGCGAGGTGTAGAGGATGAACTCATCCGCATGCTGCGTGCCGGTGAGCACCGCCAGCACGTTCTTCGACACTACCTCCTCGCTCTTCACCTTGAAGTCGGTGGAGAAGGTGATATTCGGGAGTGTCACCGGCGCAAACGCGCGCGTGGCCGCCTGCGCCTTCGCCTGCTCGAAGTCGAGCCCGGCGCGGCGGAACAGATCCACCACGGCGTCGCGCTGGATCCAGCCCTGCACCGGCACATGCTGCTGCAGCGGGTTGGCGCGCCGCACGTCGAACACCGGTTCGGTACCGCTGCCGCTGACCACATTCCAGCCATAGGAGGCCGGCGCGGTTTCATGGATCACCAGCGCACCGGTGGCGCCGCGACGGGCCGCCTCCTCGAACTTGTACGTCCAGCGCCCGTAGTAGGTCATGGCCTTGCCGCCGAAATCACCCTGGCCGGTTTCGAAATCCGGGTCGTTGACCAGGAACAGGGCGATCTTGCCGGTGAGATCCTGGCCCTTGAAATCATCCCAGTTGCGCTCCGGTGCGGTGACGCCGTAGCCGACGAACACCAGCGGCGCATTGGCCAGCGTGACGTGGTCCACGCCGGTCTGCGCGGCACGGATGGCGACCTGCTCACCCTGCTTCCAGGCCAGCGTGTCGCGTCCGGCGCGTATCTGGATCTTCGTGGCGCCCTCGATCTCCGCGCGCACCAGGGGGACATCCTGCGTCCAGGCGCGCTTGCCATCGGGCTGCAGGTCACCGCCCGGTTCCAGGCCGCCTTCCTGCAGCTGCTTGATCAGGTAAGCCACCGTCTTCTGCTCGCCGTCCGTGACCGGTGCGCGGCCCTGGAAATCGTCCGAAGCGAGGATGCTCACATCCGCAGTGATGCGATCGGAATTGAAGGTGGGCCCTTCGGGCGCGCGCGCGCAGGCAGCCAGCACGGCGCAGGCCACGAGGCCGGCGGCAACAAGTGGTGATTTGGTCGTGTTCATGATGCGGTCTATGCTGCGCGATCCGGGCGCGCCGCGCCAGTTGTCGGGAGATGGCGATGAGCGCACGCAAGGCCTGGGCATTGCTGGCTGCGGGGCTGCTGCTGGTTGCAGCGCAAGGAGGCACGGCGCAGACCGTTGCGGTTCCTGCAGCCGATGCCGCAGTGCGCAGCTCGCTCGAGACCGAGCTCGTCGCCCGCTACGGCGAGGCCCAGCGTGCACGCGCCCGGCGCGGCATCACGCAGGTGGGCGCGTTGTGGCGTGCGGAGGACGGCGACACCCTGGCCTTCACCGGTTTCGTACGCGACAACTTTGCCGGCACGCCGGCGGCCATCGATGCGCTGTTCGCCCGCTTCGAGCACAACCTCGAGATGATCTACGGCCACGCGCAGGAGATCTCGCGCGAGCTGAATGTGCCCGCGGACCTGGACCTGGGCCCGGTGGAAGCCTATGACGAGGTGTTCTCGGCCTGGAGCCCCACCGCCCACCTGCTGGATGATTTCTTCGCCAACAAGCTCGCCTTCACGGCGCTGCTGAACTTCCCGCTCACCACTCTCGCCGAGCGCACGCGGGATGGCCCCGGCTGGTCACGGCGACAGTGGGCCGAAACCAGGCTGGTGGAGGAATTCCGCCAGCGCCTGCCGGCTGCCGCGAACCAGGCCGAGGCCGACGCGCGCGCGGCATCCGGCGCCTACATCGCCAGCTACAACATCTGGATGCACCACCTGGTCGACGCGCGCGGCCAGCGCCTGTTTCCCGCCGGCAAGCGATTGCTGTCGCACTGGAACCTGCGCGACGAGATCAAGGCCAACTATGCCGAGGGCCGCACCGGCCTTGCCAGGCAGCGCACCATCCAGCGCGTGATGGAGCGCATCGTGGCGCAGGAGATTCCGGCGGTGGTCATCGACAACCCGCTGGTGGACTGGAACCCGGTGACCAATGCGGTGACCCGCGCTGCCGTGAACGATGCGCCGGCCGGTGCGCCGCCGGCCGGCGCACCACCGGCGGGAGCGGTGGATAGCGCGCGCGAGCCCGACACGCGCTATGCGCGCCTGCTGCAGAATTTCCAGGCGCAGCGCGTGATCGACCGCTACTCGCCCGACCGTCCCAGCTGGATCCTGCGCAATTTCGAGGGCGAGCGGCAGCTGCCCGAAGCGCGCGTGCAGGCCATGCTGGAGCAGATCCTGGGTTCGCCGCAGGTGCAGCGCACGGCCAGGCTGATCGCCAGGCGACTGGGCCGCAAGCTCGAGCCTTTCGACATCTGGTACGGCGGCTTCCGAGCCGGCAGCACCATGAGCGAGCAGCAGCTGGATGCGCTGATCGCGCAGCGCTATCCCGACGCGGCCGCCTATGAGAAGGATATTCCCGGCCTGCTGCGCAAGCTGGGCTTCGCGCCGGCCCGCGCGGATTACGTGGCAAAGCACATTGCCGTGGACCCGGCGCGTGGCTCGGGCCATGCCATGGGCACTGGCATGCGCGGCGTGCCGGCGCGGCTGCGCACCCGCATCGAACGCGGCGGCATGGATTACAAGGGCTACAACATCGCCGTCCACGAGATGTGCCACAACGTCGAGCAGACCTTCTCGATGAACGACATCGACTTCTACAGCCTGAACGGCGTGCCCAACACCGCCTTCACCGAAGCACTGGCCTTCACCTGCCAGCACCGCGACCTGGAGCTGCTCGGCCTGGGCACGCCGGATGCGCAGACGCGCGCCATGCAGACGCTGGACAGTTTCTGGGGTGCTTATGAGATCGGCGGCGTGGCGCTGGTGGACATGCAGGTGTGGCGCTGGATGTATGCGCATCCGGATGCCACCGCCGCGCAACTACGTGAGGCGGTGATCGGCATTTCACGGGAAGTATGGAACCGCTGGTATGCGCCGGTGTTCGGCGTGCGCGACGTGACGCTGCTGGGCATCTACTCGCACATGATCAACGAGTTCCTGTACCTGCCCAACTACCCCATCGGCCACATGATCGCCTTCCAGGTGGAAGCGCAGATGAGCAAGGCCGGCGACTTCGGTGCCGAGTTCGAGCGCGTGGCGCGCATCGGTTCGGTGACGCCGGACATGTGGATGATCGAGGCCACCAGCGCGCCGGTGGGCCCGGAGGCGCTGATCGAGGCCGCCGGCAAGGCGCTGGATGCGCTGCACTGACCGTATGTCGGCAGGATGCCGGGGATTGTGAATTGCAGGTTCACATTACATCAACCAATCGGGAGATTCCGGGCCTGAATCGCCGACCCTAGAGTGCGTCCGTCACCAGGCGGAGAACTCGTGGATCACTGGCGCGAATTGTCCTCGGCACCGGAGCGGACTCCAGCACAGTTCAGCGGGGAACTGCGGCAGCTGTCTGACCGGCTGCTGGAGATCCTGAGCCTGCCACAGATTGCCGCCAGCCTGGCATGCGCTGCGCAAGTAAGTGTGGCCGTCAGGCGGCTGCGCAACGAGCTGGCCCTGGCACGGCGCGATAATGCTACGCGGGGACTCACTCGCTGGCAGCTGCAACGCGTGACGCGCTACATGCTGGAGCGCCTGGACGAGCCCCCCAGTCTCGATGAACTGGGCGCATTGCTGAATCTGAGCCGCTGGCACTTCTGCACGGCATTCCGCCTGGCCTCGGACATGACACCGCGGGAGTGGCTGATCGCGCAACGCATACAGAAGGCGCTGCAGCTGCTGGCGCAGACCTCGCTCAGCATCACCGAGATCGCGCTGGCGGTGGGCTATCGCTCACCGTCGGCGTTTGCATCGCAGTTCCGGCGCCACGTCGGCGTCGCACCGCTGCAGTTTCGCCGACGCTAGTGGGCCGCCTGGCGGATTCAGGCTTCCGGACACGCCGCGCCGGTGGCGATCCATGCTTCTATAAGGGCACCAAACACCAGCTGCGTGCCGGGTGCCGGCACGCGGTTGGCGCCGGGATTCCATGCCCAGCCGACCAGCGCATCCTTGCCCATGTGCTCACTGATCTGCGCCAGGCTGCGTCCGCCATTGCGCTGGGGATCCTTGATCTGCGCACAGATCTGGGCCGTGCTGCGGCCCTGCCAGGCCATTGAAGCCGGAGCCAGTGCCCAATGCTCGTTGCCCGGGATGACGGGGATCGCTGACAGCGTCGGCACGTTGCTGGCCTGATGGCAGGTGGCACAGGCAAGTCCTGGCAGACCATGCCCGGCGTCCCCTGCCTGCAGGTACGGGACGTGCGGATGCAGATCCTCTCCCTGCGTCGGCATGCGTGTGGCCGGATGGCAGTTGAGGCAGCGCGGGCTCTCGATGACACGCGCTGCTTCCACGAACAGCGCAACCGAGCGCTGTCGGCGATCGCCGATGGAAGCGAAGTCCGCCGGAGTTCGCAACGGCGCCGCGACCGACTTCCCCTGCACAAAGGGCGGTGGCGCATCGTGCGACGGCGCTACACACGCCGCCACGAACAGGGCAGCGCATATGCCTGCCAACTGCATGCGTGATGGCCACTTCATGCCTGCACCGGCCGCAGCTGCGCCGCGTCGATGGGCAGCGACAGTAGCCGCTGGCCGGTGGCATCGAACACTGCATTGGCAACGGCGGCAAAAATGCCGGAGGTTCCGGGCTCGCCCACGCCGCCCGGCTCTTCGCCGCTGGAGATAATGTGCACCTCGATGGCCGGAGCCTCATGCATGCGCAGCACGGGGTATGTGTCGAAGTTCCCCTGCTGTATGCGGCCCCCTGCCACCGTGATCCGTCCATACAGCACAGCAGACAGTCCGAAGTTGATGCCGCCTTCAATCTGCGCCCGCACCACGTCGGGGTTCACCACGAAGCCTGTATCGATGACGCAGTCCACGTGTTCGACACGCACGGCGCCCGTCGGCGCGACCAGCACCCGGGCACACATGGCGAGGTGGCTGCCGAATGCCTCGAACACGGCGATGCCGCGGCCACGGCGGCCTTGCTGCGCAGTGGGCCGCTCCAGGGGCGTGGTCCACGCAGGTCGCGCAGCGAGCATGTCGAGCACGGCACGCGTGCGTGGCGAGGAGCGGATCAGGGCGCGGCGATAGGCGACCACATCACTGCCCGCGCGATGCGCGAGCTCGTCGATGACGCTCTCGACAATGAACACATTGCGGGTGGCGCCCACGCCGCGCCAGTTGCCGGTGGACAATCCTGCCGGCGCCTCGTTGCGCACGAAATCCACCAGCACATGCGGGATGTCGTAGGGGCCTTTCGCGCCGTCGACGACGTCCAGGTCGATGCCGTCCTTCTGGTACGCCGGCAGGAAGCGCGCCATGATGTTCGGACCCACGATGCGATGGCGCCAGCTCACGGGCTGACCCGCGCCATCCATGCCGACGCTGACACGACTGTGGTTGTGGAAGCGGTAGAAGTCATGCTGCATGTCTTCCTCACGGCTCCAGGTCACCTTCACGGGCCCATCGACCTGTCGCGCAATGGTTACCGCCTGGGCCACATAGTCCACTTCCAGCCGCCGCCCGAAGCCGCCGCCGAGCAGGTGGTTGTGCACGATCACCTGCCCCGGGGGCAGGCCAGCTGCCTCCGCCGCCGTGCGCTGCGCACGCGCCAGGATCTGGCTTCCCAGCCACACTTCGCAGCGCTGTGGAGTCCAGTGCACGGTGCAGCTCAGTGGCTCCATCGAGGCATGTGCCAGCATGGGCAGGCGGAACACCGCTTCGTAGCGCGATGTGGCGGCAGCTTCCGCGCCACGCACGTCGCCGGTCTCGGCAGCGATCAGGCCGCTGCGGTCCAGCGCGGCATCCGCCGCTGCGAGCAGATCGGCCGTGCTCAAGCCCGCCGCCGCGCCTTCATCCCATTCCAGCCGCAACGCCGCCAGGCCCTTGCGCGCCGCCCAAGTGTGGTCCGCCACCACGGCTACGGCGTTGTCGGTGCGCACGACCTGCCGCACACCCTGGATGGCCAGCGCGCCCTGCGCATCCACCGCGGCCAGCCGGCCCGCAAACACCGGCGAAGCGGTGACCATGGCGTGGCGCAGTCCGGGCGGTCGCACGTCGATGCTGAACACAGCGGTGCCATTGATCTTGGCGGGAGTGTCCAGCCGCTTCTGCGGCCGACCCATTACCTTGAACTGGCTGGGCTGCTTGAGCCGCGGCGTGCGCGGCACTGGCAGGCGCGCCGCATCGGCCGCGAGCTCGCCGTAGCCGAAGCTGCGTTGCGTGGCGACATGCACCACGCGGCCTGCCGCGGCACTGCATGCCGCTGCCGGCACGCGCCAGCGGCTCGCGGCGGACTGGACCAGCATCAGGCGCGCCGCCGCGCCCGCGGTACGCATGGTCATCCACGCGCCGCGCAGCGACCCGGAGCCCCCGGTGATCTGTCCACCGAACAACGGACTGGCATACAGCGGTTCCTGGGGCGGCGCGGCCTCGATACGCACGCCGGCGGGATCCACCTCCAGCTCCTCTGCCAGGATCTGCGCCTGCGCCGTATAGGCACCCTGCCCCATCTCCACATACGGCAGGATCAGCGTGACCTGTCCGCTGGGGTCGATGCGGATGAAGGCCTGCGGCGTGGGCAGCGGGGCCGCGTCCTCCTGTGACTGCGTATCCAGCGGGAATGCGACCAGCAGGCTGCCGCCGACCGCCATCGATGTGCCGAGGAAGGTGCGTCGTGAGACCTGCGAGACCAAGGCACTCATGTCGCCACCGCCGATGAGGGCGGCTGGCCGGCGCCATGCAGGGCGGCGGCCGCCTGCTGGATGCCGGCACGGATGCGGCTGTACGTGCCGCAGCGGCAGATGTTGCCCGCCATCACCGCATCGATATCGGCATCAGTGGGGGCAGCGTTCGCCGCCAGCAGCGCCGCGGCCGACATCAATTGTCCGGACTGGCAATAGCCGCATTGCACGACATCAAGGGCGGCCCACGCGTTCTGCAGGGCCGCGCCTTCGCGGGTCTGATGCAGCGACTCGATGGTGCGCACGGCGTGCGTGCCGATCGCGGCAATCGGCGTAACGCAGGCGCGCCGCGCCTGCCCGTCGACGTGCACCGTGCAGGCGCCGCACAGCGCAATGCCGCAGCCGAACTTGGTGCCGGTCAGGCCCCAGATATCCCGCAGCACCCACAGCAGCGGCGTATCGGCATCCACATCTGCCTCATGGCGCACGCCGTTGACTTCGATGGTGTAGCTCATCGGACCTCTCCCTGTAGACCTACCTTAGTCACGCCGCGGCGCCACCGCCCGCTGCGGATTGCGCTCATCGTTGCGATATTGGGATCAGCTGCAGCTGTTCGTGGCTTCGATGAAGCCCGTTGACGTGGACAGCGCCCGCCACCGCGCCAACTCCGCCTCCACCTCGTGATGCTTCCGCTCGATGCGCGCCACCGTGTCTGCACCCAGCGGCAGGCGCAGCGGTGGCTGCGGCGAAGCCACCAACTGCATCACGGCCTCCGCCAGCTTGCGGGGGTCGCCCGGCTGCTGACCATCGGCGCCCTGCGCGAAGCGCCGCACGTTGCCGACGGTCTGCGCGTAATCGTCCAGCTGCGTGGCGGTGCTGGCCACGGATTTGTCGCTGAGGAAACTGGTGCGGAAGTAGCCCGGCTCGATGACCGTGGTGTGGATGCCAAGCGGTGCGAGCTCAGCATGCAGCGATTCGCTGATCGCCTCCACCGCAAACTTGGTGGCGCAGTAGATGCCGAACCCCATTGCCGAGGCATAACCGCCGATGGACGAGATGTTGAGCACCCGGCCGGCGCGCTGCGCGCGCATCTGTGGCAGTACGGCGCGCGTGACATTGAGCAGGCCGAACACATTGGTACGAAAGATGCGTTCCACTTCCTCCGCGCTGCTCTCCTCGATGGCGCCAATGAGGCCATAGCCGGCGTTGTTCAGCAGTACATCGATGCGGCTGAAACGTTCCACGCCAGCCCGGGCTGCATCACGCGCCTGCGTTTCGTTCGCCACGTCCAGCGGCAGCGCCAGCGCGTTGGCATGGTTGCGGATGTCGGCGGGAATGGACAGTGGATCGCGGGCGGTGGCGATGACGGCATCGCCGGCAGCCAGCGCCTGTGCCGCGATCAGGGCGCCGAAGCCGCGCGAGGCTCCAGTGATGAACCAGGTACGCATGGAAGATGTCCTTGAGTCGGAATGAAGTTCAGGCGTAGACCGTCTCGACGGTCCATTCGCCCTGCGCCTGGGCATGCAGCAGCCAGAACGCTGCGGCGATGTCGGCCGTCTGCGGGGAGTCCGGGCTCACCAGCCGGCTGACAGTCACGGTGGCGATGTGCACGCCGCGCCGCTGCAGTGGCTCGAACAGAGCCAGCGCCACGGCGCGCAGCGCGGCCTTGCCGACGCTCAGCGTCAGGAAGTCCGCGGATGGATGTACGCCCAGACCGCCGCCGGTCAGCAGTATCGATGCACCCGGCTGGCCTGCCAGCGCAGGCAGCGCAGCCTGGATGGCCGCCATCGCGCTGACGGTATTGATGTGCGCGTCCGCGATCATCGAATCCACGGACTCGGACTCGATGGGCCGAGCTTGCAGGCTGCCATCGGCGTCGTAATGCAGGATGCCGGCGTTGTAGTGCAGCACCCTGAGTCCGGAACCGAGGCTGCGCACCAGGCTGGCGACGGCATGCGGGTTGGCAGCATCCAGCTGCGCCGGGGCTGCGGAGTAGCCGCGTGACTGCAGCGAGGCTACTGCCTGCTGCAATCTCGCGATGTTCCGTGCCGCCAGCACGACGTGGTAGCCGGCTGCGGCGAAGCGCTCGGCCGTTGCCATGCCGATGCCCGGGCCCGCGCCGATGACGAGGCAGGTCTTCATCAGCCGAGCACCTGGGCCAGCTCGATCAGGTTGCCCCAAGGATCCGCGAGGAATGCGAGCCGGCGATTGATGACGGGCAGCTCGAAGGCCTCGGTGACGATGGTGACGCCACGCCGGCGCAGTTCGGCCACGGTGTCGTCGATACTGGCCACGTTGAGGCAGAAGTGGTGGTAGCCGGCCAGGCGCAGGCTGTCGCCGAGATCCTCGTACACCGGCTTGGGAACGGGATGCGGCTGGCCATCACCCAGCAGCTCGACGAAGAAACTGTCGTCCGTGGCCGGTGCGATATAGGCCAGGTGCTGGTCGGCATAAGGCCATTCGTGGATGACGCGGAAGTCGAGCTTCTCCACGTACCACTGCTTGGCGGCAGCAAAGTCCGGGACGCGCACGGCCACGTGGTGCCCCTGCATCGAAGCAAAGGGACTGGCAGTGTTGCGGTCGGGAAACTGGCTGAGGGACATGGCGTGCTCCTTGTTGGTGGCGCAAGAGTAGGAGCGCGCGATCGTGGCGTGAATCGTCAGAATGGTTGATGTACTATGAACCGGTGGTGCACAAAAAGAAGACAGCGCCGGCGCCGGCCATCAGCTCCCTCCACTTGCCCTCATTGGTCACCTTCGAATGCGTGGCGCGGCACCTGAATTTTTCGCGTGCGGCCGCGGAGTTGCGCGTCACGCCCACCGCCGTATCCAAGACCATCAAGCAACTGGAGGGCCAGGTCGGCATACGGCTGTTCCATCGCACCACGCGCAGCGTATCGCTCAGTGAATCCGGTGCGTTGCTGCTGAGCACGCTCGGCCCCGCGCTGGAGCAGATCCGTGATTCGGTGAGCAGCGTCAGCGGCACCTTCACCCAGCCCTACGGCGCGCTGCGCATCAACAGCTCTTATGTGGCATATGCATCGCTGATGGAGCCGAACCTGCCCACCTTCCTGGCCCGGCATCCGCAGATCAGCGTCGAGGTGTCGCTGGACAACAACCTCAGTGACATCGTTGCCAATGGTTTCGACGCGGGCATCCGGCTGGGGCATGCGCTGAATCGGGACATGGTGGCGGTTCCGATCGGCCCCGTGCAGCGTCGGCTGGTAGTGGCGTCGCCGCAGTTCCTGTCATCGGTCCAGGCGCCAGATGCGCCGCAGGATCTGCTCGGTTACCCCTGCATACGCCAGCGCCTGGCTGGCAAAGGCCGCTTCTTCGAGTGGGCATTCCACGCCAGGCGGCAGGCCATCACGGTGGACGTACAGGGGCCGCTGATATTCGACGAGATGCGTTCGGTGCTGAACGCGGCACGACTGGGTTGCGGCTTTGCGTATGTATTCGAGCAGTTCGCCGCCAGCGAGCTGCGCAGAGGCGACGTAGTGCCGGTGCTGGAACGCTTCTCGCCTGCCACGGAAGCGTTCTATCTGTACTACCCGGCCCGCACGCTGATGTCGGGCAAGCTGCGCGCCTTCCTGGAATTCATGCGCGCGGCGAACTGGAAAGCGCCGCGCTGATGGCGCGGCGCCAGTCTCAGTGGCGAGCCGCCACCATCGGGCTGTTGGCAATCTTGTACGCGCGCACTTCGGCGTTGAACTGCTTCAGCACTTCCTGCTGGCGCGCCTTGGCTTCCTGCAGCTTCAGCGCATCGTTCTCGCAGCTCATGTAATCCGAGACACGCACGAAATACGTCTCAACCTGGCGCTTGGATTCCAGCATGGTCTGGATCTCGGAACGCCGCCCGTCCGGAATGGATTTCGGCGCGGCCGGGCTCTTGCAGGCGAGGGCGCTCTGCGCGGCGAACGTGCAGAACAAGGTGACCGCGAGCGTGGTGCGCAGGTGCTTTACAGAGTTCATGTGGATTCCCCCTAACCATTAGAGACCGGACCAGCCCCCGGCCCGAAAGCGGGGGCTTGCTCCGACTGTATGTCATCTTTCCGTAACATACATCTGATAGGGCAGGCACATGACGCACCGCAGCATCACTTATTTTGGGGACTCATCAACTCCAGTCGGCGCGACAACAGGTAGCCCTTCACCTCCGCTACCTGCGCCTCGCTCAGGAAATCGAACTTCGGCATCCCCAACGCCTGGTAGGCGCCGCCATGCACGATCTGGCTGAAGTTGTCGTAGGTGGCCGGCAATGCATAGCGCAAGTCCGCGATGGCGCCGCCTGACACCGCCGCCACGCCGTGGCACATGGAGCAGCGGCGGCTGAACGTGGCAGCACCGGCCGCGACCTGGCCGGCACTGGCGGTGAAGGCAACGGGCGTGAGCGGGTTCTTCTCGATGCCGCGCACCGGCTTGAGCTCGGCCTTGCCGTCCAGCACAAAGGTGAACAACCGGCCGGGGGCCTTGTACTGCGCCGTGGGGTTGCCGGCATACAGCCCGGTGGCCCCGCCCCAGCCCACCAGCACCGACACATACTGCTTGCCATCCAGCGACCAGGTGGCCGGTGCGGCCATGACGCCGTTGCCGAGCTGCGCTTCCCACAGCTTCTCGCCCAGGTTGGCCGAGTAGGCAATGAGCCGGCCATCGCTCAGGCCCTGGAACACCAGGTTGCCCGCGGTGGTCAGCGTGCCGCCGCCGGTGGCGCCCACATGGCGCACGCGCCAGCGCGGCTTGCCCGCTACCGGATCCCAGGCCAGCAGTGATGACGAGACGCCCACTTCGGGGCCGGTGCCTTTCTCGTACTCGTTCTCGGGCAGCGGCTGCATGCCATTGCCGCCGCCACGCGCGTAGAGATCGATGCCGGTATTCCAGAACCCGGGCACGCGTTCGAAGCCGGGCTCGCGCCCGTACACGAAGCTGCCCTCGACTGCGGGGATGTACATCAGCCCGGTGCCGGGGTTGAACGACATGGGCTGCCAGTTGTGGGCGCCGCCGGGGCCCGGGAACTGCGTGACCAGCTTGTCCGTGTAGCGCGACTGCCTGGTCTCGATGGGCCGGCCCGTCTTCAGGTCCACGCCCTTGGCCCACGTGACCTTGGCATAGGGCTCGGCCGAGAGCAGTTCGCCGGTGAGGCGGTCCAGTACATAGAAGAAACCATTCTTGGGTGCCTGCATCAGCACCCGGCGCTGCTTGCCGCCGATCTGGAGCGTGGCCAGCGTCATCTGCTGCACGGCGGTGTAATCCCACATGTCGCCGGGTGTGGTCTGGTAGTGCCACACCAGTTCACCGTTGGCGACGTTCAGCGCCAGGATGGAGGAGAGATAGAGATTGTCGCCGCCGCCGGGGCTGCGCAGCTGCTGGTCCCACGGAGAGCCATTGCCAGTGCCCACGTACAGCAGCTTCGCCTGCGGGTCATAGGCGAAGGCATCCCAGGCCGTGCCGCCGCCACCGCCCTTCCACCACTCACCCTTCCAGGTCTGCGCCGCCTTCTCCATGGTGGCGTTCTCGAAGCCCAGCGCGGGGTCGCCCGGCACGGTGTAGAAGCGCCAGGCCAGTGCACCAGTTTCCGCGTCATAGGCAGACACGAAGCCACGCACGCCGAGTTCCGCTCCGTCATTGCCGATGATCACCTTGCCATCGACCACGCGCGGCGCGCCGGTGATGGTGTACGGCTGGTCCACCGGCGTGGTCTGCACCTGCCATTGCAACGTGCCGGTGGCGGCATCCAGTGCGACCAAGCGGCCATCCAGCACGCCGACATAGACCTTGCCCTTGTACAGCGCCACGCCACGATTCACTGCATCGCAGCAGGCCCGGTAGCCGCGGATGCGATCCGCATGCGAATCCCAGCGCCACAATTGCGCGCCGGTGCGCGCGTCCAGTGCGAAGACATTGCTCCAGTCGGCGGAGGCATACATCACGCCATCGGCCACCAGCGGGGTGGCTTCGAGGCCGCGCAGTGATTGCGTGTCGTACGACCAGGCGAGGCCGAGCCGCGCGACGTTGCCGGCATCGATCTGCTGCAGCGGGCTGAAGCGCGTCTCGGCATAGTCGCGGCCGACGGTGAGCCATTGCGCGGCGTCACCGGGCGCGTCGGCGAGTGCCGCATCGTCCACGACGCGCCTGCCATGGCAGGCGCACAGCAGCGCAAGCGCCGCCATGGCGAAAGCCGCGGCAGTCTTGTTGCAAATCATCAGGAATTCTCCAGGATCCGCGACGTCAGCAGTGACGCGGGGACGCAGTGCTCAGCCTGGTGGCCTGGCACCCAGCAGCCGGGCCGGCAGCAGCAGCAGCGCACGCAGCAGTTCGAAGACGCCTTCGAATGCCATGCCCAGCAGCCGGAACGGCAGGCTGATCAACCACACGATGGGCCACAGCAGCAGCGCGAGGATGGCCAGTGGCCAGCAGAACACCAGCAGCAGCAGCCAGAGGAGCAGCTTCATCATGCGCGCAGATTAAAACCAACCGACCTGCTACGCCAGTGGCGAGGCGCCGGGCTGCAGCGTCAGGTGCATGGTGAGCGCGGAGCGGCCGCCGGGCGGCACATGGAACACGCCAGGCTTGGTGTCGAAGGTGCCGCTGAAGCCCTGCGGATCGGCCACGCCGCGCCAGGGCTCGATGCACAGGAAGCCGGCGCCGGGCTTCGTCCACAGCCCGAGATGCGTGGCGTCAGGGAACTCCATGCGCAGCCGCGGACCGGCGGCGGACCCGTAGCTGAGGGCGCGGCTGGCCAGCTGGTCGAAGATGATCACATCTTCGGCAAACAGCCCGTCGTGCAGTGCCAGGCGACGGCCCTCCACCGGCGTGGCCTGCGGCGTGCCGCTGAGCAGGCCGGCCTGGTCGAGCCGACGGATTGGCGCCGGCTCGTCCTGCTCGAATTCCAGATAGTGCGCATCGCGCGCGGCGGCGCCGGGCAGCGGCCAGCGCAGCGCGGGATGGAAGCCGAGGCTGGCTGGCAGTGGCGCGTCGCCCGGGTTGTGCACGCTGGCGCTGACGCTGAGCCGGCCCTGGGCGAGGCGGAACGAGACTTCCAGCTCGAAGCGGAATGGATAAGCCACCAGCGTCTGCGGATCGGCACACAGCCGCAGGCGCGCGGAGATGTCGTCATGCTCCAGCACTTCGAAGCGGCGGCCGCGCGCGAAGCCATGGCGCGGCAAGGCATAGCGCTGCCCCTGCCATTGGTAGTGGCCGTCATGCAGGGCGCCGACGATGGGGAACAGGATGGGCGCGCGGCCGTTCCAGAACGCGGCGTCGCCATCCCACAGCAGATCGCGCCCCTGCTGATCGCGCAGCACGGACAGCTGCGCGCCCTGCGGATCGATGGAAACGGTCAGCTCGTTGCTGTGCAGCGACAGCCAGTCGGCGGGGATGCTCATGGCCTCAGCTTACCGCTGCCATCACTGCGCCGCGCGCCGCGCTGACGGCCTCGACAATGGCGGCGCCGTAGCGCTCCAGCTTGACGGCGCCGATGCCCGGCACGCCGGCGAGATCGCCGCGGGATTCGGGCAGCCGGTGCGCGATCTCGCGCAGGCTGGCGTCGTGCAGCACCGTATAGGCCGGCACATCGTGCTCATGCGCCACGCCTTTGCGCCACTCGCGCAGCGCCTGGAACACCGCTTCCTCCAGGGGTGTGGCGGGCATCGACGCCGCGGATGCGTTGCTGGTGCGGCGGGTACGCCGGCCCGCGCCAGTGGCCCTTGGCGCTGCATCCCGCCGCAGCGTAAGCCGGCGCGTGCCCTTGAGCACGTCACGGCTGGCCTCGGTGAGCCGCAGTACGTTGAAGTTCTCGTGGTCCACGGCGACGAGGTTCAGCGTGACCAGCTGCCGCAGCACTGCGCGCCACTGGGCTTCATCCATGCCGGCGCCGATGCCGAAGGTGGTGAGGGAATCGTGGCCGCGTTGCTGCACCTTCTCGGTACGCTGGCCGCGCAGCACATCGATGACGTGCTGCGCGCCGAAGCCGAAGCCGCTGGCGCGTTCGCAACGATAGATGCAGGACAACAGCTTCTGCGCCGCCTCGGTGCCGTCGAACTGCGCCGGCGGGTTGAGGCAGTTGTCGCAGTTGCCGCAGGGCTCGACATGCTCGCTGAAATATTCGAGCAGGTATTGCCGGCGGCAGCGCGTGGCCTCGCACAGGCCCAGCATGGCATCGAGCTTGGCGGCCTGCGCCCGCTTGAAGACCTCGCCGGCCTCGGACTGCTCGATGAGCCGGCGCTGCTGCACCACATCTGCCAGGCCATAGACCATCCAGGCCTCGGCCGGCAGGCCATCGCGCCCGGCGCGGCCGGTCTCCTGGTAATAGCCCTCCACGCTCTTGGGCAGATCAAGGTGCGCCACGAAGCGCACGTCCGGCTTGTCGATGCCCATGCCGAAGGCAATGGTCGCGACCATCACCACGCCATCCTCCTCGATGAAGCGATCCTGCCGCTCTTCGCGCTCGGCTGCGGTGAAGCCGGCGTGGTAGGCCAGCGCATCCACGCCGTTATCCACCAGCATCTGCGCGGTTTCTTCCACTGATTTGCGCGACAGGCAGTAGACGATGCCGGCCTCCCCCGGATGCTCTTCGCGCACGTAGCGCAGCAGCTGCCTGCGCGGGGAATCCTTCTCCGTGATGCGGTAGCGGATATTGGGGCGATCGAAGCTCTGCAGGAACACGCGCGCATTGCCCAGCTGCAGGCGCTCGATGATTTCGCGGCGGGTGGCCATGTCGGCGGTGGCGGTGAGCGCGATGCGCGGCACCTGCGGGTAGCGCTCGGCGAGCACCGCCAGCCGCAGGTATTCCTGCCGGAAATCGTGCCCCCACTGGGAAATGCAATGCGCCTCGTCGATGGCGAACAGCGAGATGCGCAGCTCATCGAGCAGCGCCAGGCCCTTGTCGGTGACGAGGCGCTCCGGTGCCATGTAGAGGAGATCGATCTGGCCGGCGCGGGCGGCCTTCTCGATGCGCTGCACCTCGGGCCAGGCCAGCGTGGAGTTCAGGAACTCGGCCTGCACGCCGGCCTCGCGCAGGGCTGCGACCTGATCCTGCATGAGTGCGATGAGCGGCGACACCACGATGCCGATGCCCTCGCGCAGCAGCGCCGGCACCTGGTAGCACAGGGATTTGCCACCGCCGGTGGGCATCAGCACCAGCGCGTCGCCACCGGCCGACAGATGCGTGACGATCTCTTCCTGGTGGCCGCGAAAGGCCGGGTAACCGAAGACATCCTGGAGCAGACGGGTGGCGCGGGCGGGCAGATCGGGCATGGGCAGGGTCGGCGGCGGGGAGAGGAGGAACCATACCTTAAACAGCCACCGCGGCCTGCCAAACCATTATTTGTCCCGCGACCACCGGGAAAGTGAGAGGCACATCAACGGAAGCGGCGCCAGCGGGGGGATAATCCAGCGACATTCCGCCGACCTGCCACATGCTGCACGAACCCCTGATCGTCCTCGACTTCGAAACCACCGGGCTCAGGCCCGAGGCCGGCGACCGCATCACCGAGGTGGGTCTGGTGCGCATCGAGGGTGGCCGCATCACCGCGCGTTTCGAATCGCTGGTGAATTGCGAGATGCGCATTCCCGACTACATCACCGCCTTCACCGGCATCACCCAGCGCATGGTCGATACCGCCCCGCTGGCCCAGCATGTGCTGCGCGAAGTGGTGCAGTTCATCGGCGAGGCGCCGGTGGTGGCGCACAACGCCAGCTTCGACCAGCGTTTCTATCTGCGCGAATGCCGCCGGCAGCGCGTGGGCGTGGTGGCGGAGCCTTTCATCTGCTCGATGCGCGTGGCGCGGCGGGTCTACCCGGAGATGATGAGCCACTCACTGGGCGTGCTCAGCCATTCGCTGGGGCTGCGCGATTGTGGCAAGGCGCATCGTGCTGCGGCGGATGCCGAGACCACCGCCGAACTGATGCTGCGCATGGGCCATGATGTCGCTGCCCGCCATGGCAGCGCTGCCGTCAGCGCCGCGACGCTGCGCCGCTTGATGCGCATGCCAGTGGCGCGGGTGCAGGTGGAGCTGGAGAAGCTCTGCGCCTAGTGCGCGGCCTAGTGCGGGCCGGAATCGTGCTGCATGTTCGGTGGATCAGAGGTGCTCTGCGCGCGGCAGTAGCCCATGCTGAAGTCGTACACATACGGAAGAGTGCAGTAGGTGATGCCATTGCCACCGCTGGGCTGCGGCGGGGGCTGATCGTAATCCGGTGAGCGCAGGTTGGCGGCTGCCTGCTTCGCGATATCGCTGCCGCGTGCCGCGGCGCGGTCGTAATACTTCAGCGCCTCCTTGCGATTGACGGCGACGCCGCGCCCGAACTCGTACACATAGCCCATGGAGCGCGCGCCGCCCATCGAGCCCGCCGCTTCGGCCTTGCGGAACCACTGCAACGCCAGCGCGTCGTTCTTCGCCGTGCCATGACCCATCAGGTAGGCGCGGCCCAGCAGGTCCATGCCATCGGGATGGCCGGCTTCGGCCGATCGCTTTGCATAGGGAAAGGCATCGGCGTAGCGATGGAAATCATCCAGCGCATCGGCGCGGCGGAAATCGTGCGTGCCCGGCTGCTTGCGGTCTGCCTCGAGCTGCGCGCGGGCGGTGGGATTACCCGCGCTGGCGGCCTGCGTGCGCAGTTGCGTGGCCCGATCCACGTCCAGCGGCACGCCATGGCCGATGTCCAGCAGCGTCGCCATGGCGACCAGTGCCTGCGGCATGCCGGTTCTGGCGCTGGTTTCGATCCAGCGTGCGCCCTCGGTGGGGCTGGCCTTGGTGCCATCGCCGAACAGGTACATCATGCCGACGATGTATTGCGACCGCGCATCGCCAGCCTTGGCGGCACGCAGTGCATCAGGGAACGAGGGGTTCGCTGCCAGTGCAGGCGCGGACGCCGCCAGGATCATGATCAGCCAGCACGCCATCCTGGTTCGCATCCCTGCTCTCCTTTTCCTGCCGTGCCGCTGACGATACCGCGATTCTTCTAGGGCGTCTGCGCCACCCCGAGCTGGATCTCCTGCCCTTGCGCATTGCGCAGCGTGTGGATGCGCCACGGACGCAGCAGCCTGCCGCCGCCGAGCTCGCGTTCAATGTCCAGGCGCAGCTCGCCCAGCGTCTGGCCTGCGGGCAATTCGCCGCTGCGCAGCAAGGTGCCGGCGCCATCCACCACCAGCCATACGGTGTGCGGCTGCCCGCTGGCGTACTGCGCGGGGAAGTGCAGGCGCAACAGCGCCTCGGCTTCGGCGGCGTCCTGCGCGCGCGGCGCCTGTTTGGCAGCAGCGCGCTCCTCGATGGCTGCCGCTGGCGGTGGCGCAGGCGCTGCCGGTGCAGCGGATGCGACGGGCGCCGCGGCTTCGGCCTTGCTCTCCTCGCGCATCTGCTGCGCCACCACCACCGGCGTGGCACCCGGCGTGCGGTGCTCCACCTGCCGCCATAGCACGATGCCGACACTCAACACCGCGACACCGGCGATACCCCGCCACATGAAGCGTGAATCATTGGCGGCGGGCCGGCGCCGGTTCGCCGCCGCGGCTGCCTCCTCCAGGATGGCGCGGCGCATGCCGGCCGTCGGGCGCCCCGCCTTCTCGGCGCTGGCCTTGCGATAGGCCTCCAGCACCTCGTCATGCTCGTCGTTGGGATTCATGGTGCGTGGTCCCGCAGCAGGGCCTTGAGCTTGTCGCGCGCATAGCGCAGCCGGCTCTTGGCGGTTTCGAATGTGGTGCCGGTGATACCTGCGATGTCCGCGACGCTCAGGCCCGCCTCGGCCTGCAGCACGAAGGCTTCGCGCTGCTGCGGCGGCAGCTTCGCCAGTGCCGCAAGGATGGCCTGCCCCTGCTGCAGTTGCTCGCTGGCCTGCAGCGGCGATGGGCTGCGCTCGTCGGCCAGGCGCGCAGCCAGAGGTTCATCGTCTTCGCCGCTTGCCGCGTCCAGGCTCTGGGCCGGATGTTCGGCGCGATGCCGGTCGATCACCCGGTGCCTGGCGATGGTGTAGAGCCAGGGCGCGAACCTGCCCTCCGGCCGGAACCGCGGCGCTTCGCGGGCGACGGCGAACCACACCTCCTGCATCAGTTCCTCGGCAGTGGCGCGATCACGGCACAGGCGCAGCAGGTAGCGCCACAGCGGCAGTTCATGGCGTTCATACAAGGGCTCGAAGGCGGCCACATCGCCCGCGGCGTAGCGGGTGAGCAGCGCTTCATCCGTGAGTGTCTGGTAGGAAATTGCCGCGGCGGACATCCGCGGCATTATCCCCCAAGGCCGGCGCCCCGCGCCGTCGGCCACTTAGGGATCCGGCACGTAGCCCAGCTGCGAGCCCGGGAAGGGATCCAGCGGCCGCGGCCGCGGCGGGGCCGCGCGGATCACGCCCATGGCGACGAGGTTGTCGCGGCTGTCGTAGCGGATGCGCACCACTTCATCCGGCGCGGACTGCGCGCGCTCGAATGCCACCTGGTACACGCGCGAGTATTCGCTGCGGCCGTGGCCGGTGCCGAGGCTTTGCTGCGCCTTGGCGGAATCCGCCGCCCGCTCTTCGCGTTGCGCGCCACCAGCGGGCGGAGCCCGCGGCACCTGCAGTGTGGCCAGCGGCGGCATTGCCGGCTCCGGCACGGCGGATTCCTGCTCCACAACCTGCGGCCGCAGCTCACGGAACAGCGCCACGCCGATCACTCCCACGTTGCCCGGCCGGCCGGTGCGCGCCGCATAGGATTCCGGTATCGAAGTGAAGCTGAAGGCCGCGATCTTTGCATCGCTCTTGCGCCAGCCGGCGATGTCGTAGCCCTCCCAGGGGCCGAACACATAGCCTCGCTGGCCCACCGCAGCCGTCTCGCCGGTGAGCACATTCACCCCGTCCACCGACGTGACTGCCAGCAGCCGCACGCCGCTGTGGCTGCGCACCTGCACGGCATAGTGGGCGCCGGGCGGGCCTGCCACCCAGTATTCGCCACGATGGAAGTAGGCCTGCAGCTTCTGGCCCGAATCGCGGTCTATCACTGTGACATCAGCCAGCTGGCCCACAGCCAGTGCAGGGGTGGATACGATGGCGGCGAGTGCGGCCAGAACGGCATGGCGCATGTTCATCTCCTTGAGTGCCTGGAGATGGATACGGAGCAGCTGCCGGAAAGGGGTTAGCGCGGCTCGTCGGTGAGTATCAGGTAGGCGGGATCGAACTTGGCCAGTTCCCGCAGCCGCTCCCAGTCCAGTATCCGCGCCTCCCTGGCATGCCAGTGAAACAGTTCGCGGGTGCGCAGCTGGGCGATCATGCGGTTGACGTGCACGGCGGAAATGCCGAGCGCCGCCGCCAGATCCGCCTGCGTCAGGGGCAGGTCAAACGGGCGGTTGGGGCTGGCGAGGCCGACAATCTGCAGCCGCGAGAACAGTTCACACAGCAGATGCGCCGTGCGCTCCAGCGCATTGCGCTGGCCGGCACTGAGCAGCCACTGGCGCAGCATGGCTGCATCCACCAGCGTGTGCAGCCACAGCACCCTGGTGAGGTGCGGATCGGTCTCCGTGATGTACCGCATGCGGGTGTGCGGGATGGTCTGGATGGTGCAGTCGGTCAGCGCGGCCACGGCATGATCCATGCGCTTCAGCGGGAAGCTGTGCAGGTCGACGAAATCGCCGCTGACATGCACCGCCAGGGTCTGGCGCCGGCCGTCGGATAGTTCCGCATAGCGGCAGGCCCAGCCCGCGACGATCAATGTGCAGCGGTCGGGGCGGCTGCCCTGCGGCACGATATCGTGGTCGGCCTTCACCACCGACACCGCACTGAACGCGCTCAGCAGCAAATCCCGTGACGCGGGCAAGAGGCTGCTGTCCCGCAGCGCCAACTGCCGGATGAGGTAATCGATCAAAATGGTTTGCCGCATTGCACGAGCGCACCATACGCGCCGCAACACCCGGGCAACGTGGCCTACCCGTCTTAGCAGTGTTGCTGGAGCATCGCTCCTACCTGCGGCGGCCCTGTGGTCTTACAGCCAGGCGGGCCAAGGCATTGCATGTTGCGATGCGCGAGGCGCCAAAACATCAACAGAGGGGAACATCGTGGCAACCATGGACCTGCGGGATCGCATCGAGGCTCGCGCTTACGAGATCTGGGAGAAGGCTGGCCGGCCGCATGGCGAGCACGAGGCGCACTGGCTGGAAGCCGAGCGCCAGATCGAGGATGAAGGCTGGCACCGGGATCCGCGTGACAGTGCGATGCAGCGGCTGCAGGTTCAGGCCGTAGAGAGCGAGATGCACCTGGACAGGCCGGTAGCCACGCCGCGGCGGCCTGCGTCCCTGGGGTAAACGGCCCGGGCTGCGCCGCCGCCTTCAGGTGAAGGCGTGTCAGCCCTGCATGTCGATTTCGCCCGAGTCGACTTCCGACCTGGCCCGCGCGGTGGCCTGGTCATGCATCGAAAGCTCGGCGTCTGGCGCCTGCTTCTCGGCAGGCGCCAGATCGGCGCTGAACGCCTCGATGGCAGCGACCACCTCGCAGATCTTCTGCTCGATGGGACTGCCAGCCACCCCCTCCGCGGCGCCGATCGCCTGCACCGTGGTGGTGAGAGTGTGCAGGCGTGCGCGCAGCAGCGCGCACTGATCCTTGGTCAATTCCTGCAGGGGGTGGCTCATGGCGTTCCTTCAGCGAGGATCAGTGGGTGCCCGGCAGATGCATGGAGTGCTGCTGATGTTCCTTCAGCACTGGCAGCGTCTTCGCCGCGAAGCCCGCGAGATCCTTGTCCGTCAGCGAGGTGGCCGAGGTGAACAGCGCCACCGCCTCTTTGTGGTCCGCGACCATCTGCTGCGCATAGGCTGCGTCGAAATCCTTGCCGCTCTTGGCCTTGAGCTCCATCAGCGCCTTGGCGTGGGCAGGGCTCAGTGCCTTGGCAGGCGCCAGTGATTTCTTCAGTGCTATTGCTTCCAGCTCGGCGCCGGCCTTGCTGTGGTCGGTGACCATGCGCTGCCCGAACTCACGCACATCGGCGCTGCTGCCCTTCTGCACCGCGAGCTTGCCGAGTTCCACTTCGGCCATGCCGGCTTCGGAGGCCTTGGTGACGAACATGTCAGGGGTGGCCGGTTCTGCCGCGATGGCCGACTGCGTGATGACAGTGGCTGCGAGTGCGATAAGGAATGACTTTTTCATTGGAATGCTCTGGTTGGAAAACGATGTGTGCAGCCTGCTCGCCTGCGCGTGCGGCGGCTGCCGGACGGCGCCGTGATGTGGCGCTGACAAAGCTCCTACGCGGCCGCGCGTGATGCGAAGCGCGACTGGCTGCTGCGCAGCTCGCTGGCATAGGCGGTGGCCAGTGTGCGCCGCAGCCGTGCATCCACGCCCTCACCGGCATCCCAGAGGCCGCTGTTGTGCCAGTGCGCCCCATTGTTCCAGTCGGGCCGATCGACGATGGGATAGAGGCAGATGCCCTGGATGGGAACGCCGTGCGCCATGGCCTGCAGCGTCTGGGCAGTGATCATGTTGAGCCAGGCCACACGCTGGGATCCGACATTGCTGGTTTCCGCGATGACCATGGGCAGCTGGTAGCGGGCCGCGGCCTCCTCCAGCAGCTCCGCCACGGAACGTCGCCCCGCGTGCACTGGATTCCACGCCAGCGCCGTGCCCGACGGCAGTTCCCATTGCGCATCGTGGTAGTGGTTGACGCCGATCAAGTCGATGGCACCTGCATGCCCGCCCAGTTCCGGCTGCGCGCGGCCCAGCAGCAGATCCCAGGCCTGCCATTGATAGGCGGTGAAGGTGGCGGAGGCCTCGATGAGATCCGGGCGGTCGGGTGCGGCGCAGACATGGATCAGTGGCTCGACCTGCAGCATGAGCGCGCCCGGATCCT